>JBMNSS010000198.1:0-4672 GCA_050945315.1 Limnochordia bacterium
TGCTCTACGCAGCGATCAATATGCTCGCGGCCTCGCTTTTCGGGGAACTCAACAATAAACGGCCCCCTATAACCCACATCAGCCGTCTGTCTGAACGCGGCATCCCAATCGAAATTGCCCTCGCCGTAGGAAAGATGATCGTCATGCTCGCCCATGTTGTCAGCCAGATGTGTGTAGACCAGGCGAGGCCCCACCTGCTCTAAGAATTGATCGCAATTCTTGGTCATGTTGGCATGACCGTAGTCCAGACAAAAACCCACGGCATCAGCCGGGAGATCTTGCAGTACGGTCAAGACGTCCTCGGGAGTGCCCCCCAATTCGTTAAGCCCCTTGTACTCGAAAGGATAGTGATTCTCCAGACAGAGCATGACATTTGCGGCACGAAGGCTGTCAACGGCAGCCGTCACGATTTCCCGCAATCTGGCCAGACCCTCGGCACGGTCGGGGTACATGCCCATATGAAGGATGAGATGACTCGCCTCCATTCGGCCACAAGCATCTATGACGTCTCCGAGAATTGAGCCGGCATCCTCCGGTGTCCAAGCGAGAACATTGGTCCAGGCATGCAGACTCAGATCCAGCCCGTAGCGGCGACGCAGAGCCCTGATCTCTGTGTACTGCTCCGGCCGTACACACGTCGTCGACAACTCAAGCACCTGAAAGCCGAAATCCTCGGCGCAACGCTGAAAGGCTTGCGACAGTCTCTTCCACTCAAAGTGCAAACAACTGATACCGATTGTCGGTTCCATTTAACAGCACCGCCCGTCGTCTGAGTTTACGGCTCACTGTATTTCATATCAGACGGTGTATCTCCTTCCGGGAACACGAAAAGAAAAAGGAACCCCGGCCACGGATACCTGAGCGTTTCCGGCCTGGCTTCCATCAGGCTCAGGTGATACCATAGGGAAGCTATTCCTATTCAAACAGGGGGCACTGTATTTGACATCATTCTTAACTGGTTTAAATTCCGCACAAAAAGAAGCCGTGCTTACCATAGACGGGCCGCTCATGGTCATTGCAGGTGCCGGCTCCGGCAAAACTCGAGTCATCACGCATCGTTTGGCCCACCTGTTACACGCCGCAAAGGTTACGCCCGAGGCCGTTCTCTCCGTCACCTTCACCAACAAAGCGGCCCGGGAGATGAAAAGCAGGGTCATGCAGTTGGTGGGCGAGAGCGCTCAATCTGCCTGGGTGTCTACTTTCCACTCCGCCTGCGTACGCATCCTGCGTGAACACATCACCCAACTGGGCTACAGTCAGTCATTCGCCATCATCGACGACAATGACCAACGCGCCCTGTTACGTGAGATCCTGGCCGGCACCGGACGAGACAGCAGCGACGTCAATCCGTATCTGTGGGCGACATCCAAGTTCAAGACCCTGCTGATCGGTCCTCAAGAGGCCCTGGCGCAGGCAGTCACTCGTTCCGAACACGATCACGCCCAGGTCTATGACATCTATGCCCGCCGTCTGCGGGAGATCGACGCCGTTGATTTTGACGATCTGCTTTATCTGACGGTCCGCCTCTTTCAGGAGCATCCTGCGGTACTTGAGGAGTACCGGCAACGGTTCAGCCACATTATGGTGGATGAATACCAGGATACCAATCACGCTCAGTACATACTCATCGGCATGCTTGCCAAAAAGCATCGTAACCTTTGTGTAGTAGGTGATGACGGTCAGTCCATCTACGGCTTCCGTTTGGCGGATATCACTAACATACTCAATTTCCAGCGGGACTACCCCGAGGCTAAAGTTATCAAGTTGGAGCAGAACTACCGCTCCACGCAGACGATCCTCAAGGCCGCCAACGCCGTCATCAGCGAAAACCGGCACCAGCTGGAGAAAAGGCTCTGGACCCATAATCCGGAAGGCGATCGCATCAGTCTGTGCTTCACGCCTACCGACAGGGACGAAGCCCGCTTTGTGACCCAAGAGGTTCAGTTCATGGCCGGTCGATACCGCTTCAACGACATCGCAGTGCTGTATCGGTCGAAAGCTCAATCGCGCGTATTGGAGGAACAGTTCGTCCGTTTGCGCATCCCCTATCGGGTTGTGGGGGGCTTTCGCTTCTACGATCGCACAGAGGTACGCGACACGCTGTCGTATTTGCGTCTCTTGATCAACCAAGAGGATAACGTCAGCTTGCTGCGGGTGATCAATACGCCCAGAAGAGGCATAGGTGACAAAGCCCTGGCAACACTGACGGCATACGCAACGGCGCAAGGCATCTCATTATTCCAAGCCGTCTCGCAGGCCACGGAGGCCGGAGTCAAAGGTAAGGCCGGAAAGGCCGCTGAGCAATTCGCGGCCACGATTGAAGACCTGGCTGAAGCGGTGTCCGAGTTCAGGGTCGGTGAGTTGATGATCGCCATCTTCGAGCGCACGGGGTATCGGGCCATGTATAAAGAATCGAATAAAAGTGACCGCGACCGCCTGGAGACCCTTGATGAGTTTCTCAGCATGGCCAAGGAGTATGATTCGCGTCACGGTCCGGGCAAACTCCAGGATTTCCTTGATTACATCGCCCTACTCACCGATCTCGACACGCTGCGTGACGAGGCTGATCAGGTGACCTTGATGACCGTACATGCAGCTAAGGGGCTGGAGTATCCCGTTGTTTTTATCACCGGGATGGAAGAAGGTATCTTTCCTCACTATCGGGCCCTCGATGACGGTGCCCTGGAAGAAGAAAGACGCCTCTTCTACGTCGGACTGACGCGAGCGAGAGAGAGACTCTATCTCACGGCGGCCCAGGAGCGCTTACGCATGGGCGCCCCCGTGGCCTGTGAACCTTCCTGCTTCCTTGATGAAATCCCCGAGGATTGCCTGCAGAAGCTCTCCTACTACTGAAGCAATCCGGTGGTGTGATGGGGCATACCCCATCACACTGGGACTTCGTTCTGATCATCAACATGATAGCGTAGGCGATCTCCGCCTTAAAGCCTCCCGTGGCCTCCAAGATCACTGAATTACCCGCTCTTACGATCAGCGTATTTCTCAATCAGTTCCACGTATCAACTAACGCCTTTCCAAAAAGAAGGGGCACGTATCCTAAAAGGACAGGTGCCCCTTGATTTCAATGTTAACAGATTCTATTGAATTTGCCTGTCGATCACCACTTCCTCAATTCTAAGAGTCCCCGGTGCGATTTCGGCATTCACTTGAAGTCTAAGAGCCACGGTCTGTATGCCCTCAGGCACCGTGCCCTTGATAGTGTACTTGGTCCATGAGCCGTCAGCGGCTTCGGCGGAGACGACCGAAAAGGGCAGAACCACCCAGGACACCGTCGACTCCGTGATCTGGGCCAACGCCAGCAGACAATCCTCTATCTCCTCGGTTTGGGCATGCACAACAACCTCAAACGAACGCAGTTCGATCGCATCCCACTGCAAGAACTCGTCCTTGTCGGTTGTTTTCACTTTGCCTCGTGTCGCCCGGACAGCCGGATCGTCCGACTCGGCAGCGTAGACCCACCCGTCTGACTCAGCGGAGGTCATCTTGTTGTCAAAGATCATCTCTGAACCAAAGAGATTCACGCGCTGAGGTGCCACGAAAGTGTCTTTCATGATCTCGCGATTGCGAACGCTGAATGGAACCGAGTGAGTGATGGCGCGCCCCGACTCGTCAGTAAAGGATACAGCCAGTAGATGCTGACCGTCCGCCAACTTGGTCGTGTCCAAGAAATAGGTAGGGATATGGTCCAGACTCTCCGCCGTGACAAGAGAGCTGCCGTCCAGCTCGATGTCCACGCGTCTGATCTGAGGAGTCTCAGCCCTAAGGGGGTCTTCGTAAAACACCGGCACAGGATCAAGAGTGACCCGGCCGCTAACATTCCTGTTGCCTTTCAGCGAAGGGACGTCAATATGCCCGATCTGTCTGGCGCTGAGTCTCTCCTGCCACTCGGGAGTAGACAATGCCGCCTCGGGCAATACGGCGAAATCATCAATCCAGTACGTATCCCCTGCCTTCGTGGCCGCCGTGGATTCAATCCCCAACCTTTGCAGCATGTGTATCTCCGGGTTTTCATCCCAAATCAACCGGGCGTCCAACAGCAGCGTGTGATACTCGCCGTCGGCAATCAGTTCATAGGGAGCTCCGGCCGCCCGTCCGTCCCGTGTGGAGGCTAACCACTTTCTTGGCCCGCTTCCTATGTCGCGAAAGGCCTCCACATACAGTCCGACGGACAGATCGGGTTGTATGCGATAGCGCAAGTAGATCCACGGATCACGATTGATATCCCACTCGGCCGGTGCAATACGGGCCGACATGGCACCTCCGCCCGGGTCAGACACCCGAAGCACTCCGTTGCCGGTCGAATCGATATCACGCGACCAGTCCGCCGGCATCGGCCGATACGTCTTCCAACGCCACCACCATTCATCGTCATCTTCATCAAAACCGGTGTGGATGAAGGGCTCCTCCGCCATCCTGGGCCGTTCCACAACCACATAACCGGTGCCCCGGTAGATCTCACCTGATCGGGTCGTCACCCTCACCCGAATGGGATAGTCATAGGCCTCGCTGTAGCGGTGTGTCACTTCACTTCCGTAGGCCAGGGTGCCGTCACCCAACTGCCAGCGAATCTCCGCCGGATCTTCGATGGCAAAAAGCTCGGCCGAAAGACGGACATCTTCGCCGGGTCGCAGGAGGAAAGAAGAAGCGACGACAT
>JBMNSS010000199.1:0-4658 GCA_050945315.1 Limnochordia bacterium
CGAAGAAAGTGATTCTCGCAGCTGAGCTTAATCACCGAGGTCACATCATAAAACAAAACCTGGACAAGAGACGTGCTATTCGTCGATCCAGACGTAACAGAAAGACACGTTACAGACAGGCCAGGTTTAACAACAGACGGTGCAGAGAAGGCTGGCCTCCTCCGTCATTGGAGAGCCGCCTCGGTAACATAGAGGTCTGGGTGAAGCGCTTCAGGCAATATGCACCGATTGTTACGCTCTCAGTAGAGAACGTTAAGTTTGATACCCAAAAGCTGCAGGACCCGGAGATCACCGGTGTTCAATATCAGCAAGGAGAACTGTTCGGTTACGAAGTCCGTGAGTATCTTCTTGAGAAGTTCGGACGTGAGTGCGTCTACTGCGGGGCAAGCAATGTGCCTTTAGAGATAGAGCATATAGTACCCAAGAGCAGAGGTGGGACAAACAGGGTTTCCAACTTGGCCATAGCATGCAAAAAGTGCAACTTAAAGAAGGGCAACAAGACAGCTGAAGAGTTTGGGTACCCCGATGTTCAGAAACAAGCTAAACAACCATTACGTGACGCTGCTGCAGTGAATGCTATGCGTTTAGCGTTATTAAGACGCTTAGAGGTACTGAGTCTTCCCTTGGAAACCGGTAGTGGTGCCGAGACTAAGTACAATCGCATACAACAAGGTCATCCCAAGGCACATTGGATTGATGCCGCTTGCGTAGGAGCAAGCAGATCGGAAGTGATCCTAAACCCCGACTACACAGTTCTTGTGATTACAGCCACCGGACGTGGATCAAGACAGATGTGTCGTGTCGAGTGGACAGACACGGGTTTCCACGAAGCAAGCCAAAGGCAGTGAAACGTGTACACCGCCTCCAAACCGGAGATATGGTTAAGGTGGTGATCGAGAAAGGCAAATACCAAGGAGTATACATCGGTCGTGCAGTTGTTAAAAGCAGCGGATACTTTGATGTGGCAGCATCTTCGGGTAAAAAGATCTCCACATCATGGAAACGATTCAGACTGCTACAGCGTTTTGACGGTTACGCTTACGACTGTCGCCATACAACGTCAAGTGTTTGACTAATATAAAGAGCCGCCGACCATCCCGGAGCATTCGCTCCGATGACTTGCCTGACGGCATCGGCGGGATCGTACCATCCTGTTACTCAAAGGAGGCACCGTAGTGCTGATCGCCGTTTTCGGAGATATTCATGGCAACCTGCCGGCTCTTGAGGCTGTCATCGCCGACGGCAAAAACCTGGGTGTCGACGCCTGGGTCTGTCTCGGTGATGTTGCGTTCCGGGGTCCACAGCCAGTTGAATGCGTGGAGACTGTTGCCGGTCTGCCCGGCATCGTCCAGATCGTCGGCAATACTGACCAATGGCTATTCCAAGGTTTTCCAAATGGTTTTTCTCTTCCGGAGGAAAGGATGCAGCTGCTGGTCCTTTTCCGTGAATGGACCTTACCTCGTCTCCAACCGTGGCATCTGGAAAGACTTCAAAACGCACCCTTCAGTCATACCCTTATGCTCAACGACCACGAGGTCTTGTTCTTTCACTCATCGCCCTCCAGCACCGAATCTTGGTTGCCTTCCTCCTTCTCAGAGGACGAGCTTGTACCTCTGGTAACCAACCACACCGCTGATGTGGTCGTCTACGGACATATTCACACACCATTCATCCGTCAGGTCGGGGGCCGCACGGTGATTAATACCGGCAGCGTCGGACATCCGACGGACGGTGACAACCGGGCATCCTACCTTCTCCTGGAATCCAAGGAAGGTATGACCTCCTTTCAGTTGCGCCGCGTACCCTATAAATGGCCAGATACGGTAGCCCGCGCCCATGAGGTGGGCATGCCTGCCGCTGACGCATACGCCAGAGCCTTGGAATATGGCAATGCACTGTAACCGTGATGTGAACCGTCGTCAAAGTTGCCATTCAGCCGCGCCCCGGTAAGGAGGTTCTTGCTTGCCGATCCCGGGAAGGAAAGGCCCGGGCCCGTCGTGTATAATATGGGGATGACCTATCTGTCGAAGGAGGTGAGACTGCTTGGCGAAAAGACGGTGGTTAAGACTTCGATTCAGGCACGTCCTTCTCATATCACTTGTACTCGCCTATTTCTACGGCTATCATGCAGCCCCGCATACCATGTTTGCCTATACAGTGATGATCACCCGTGCTCTGCTCAACATGCTTTTTGTGATGATGATGGCCATCATGCAGTTTGTAGCCATCTTCTGGTTCATGGGTCGGGCACGAGTCTACTGGCTCAAGGCCGGGGAGACCCAGGTCACGTTCGCCGACTATAAAGGAAACGACCAGGTCTTAGAGGCGTCGAGACGAATCGTGACTCTTCTCAAGGGTCAAAAGAGATTCAAGGATATGGGCGGAGAAGTCTCCAAAGGGCTTCTTCTGGTCGGTCCTCCCGGCACAGGGAAGTCTTATCTGGCCATGGCCATAGCCACGGAGGCCGATCTGCCCTTTGCCTATGCTTCGGCTCCGTCTTTCCAAAACATGTTCTTCGGTGTCGGCAATCTTCGCGTTATGATGCTCTACAGGAAAGCTCGTAAGCTGGCATTAGAACACGGTGCCGCCATTGTCTTCATTGATGAGCTCGATGCCATCGGGGTCCGTCGCGGCGGCGCGATGGGAACCAGCACGATGAGCATGTTCGGAGCCGGCCTTGGCCTTCTTAACGAACTTCTGCTCCAGATGGATCCACCCAATATGGAGTATCGTCCGTGGGCGAAAATACTCCGCCGCTTCGGCTTGCGACCCAAACCCGGTCCGCAGCCGGTGGTATTGACCATCGGAGCCACCAACCTGCCTGAAGCTCTGGATCCTGCTTTGTTGCGTCCCGGACGCTTTGACCGGCAGGTTGTCGTGGAGGTACCTGACCACGACGGTCGCAAAGAAGTGATTGAGTACTATCTCGATAAGGTCCGCCACAGCCCGGCTATCAGTATCGATCGCCTGGCCAGTGACATGATCGGCTACACGCCCGTGAAGATAAAGCACGTTATCAATGAGGCGGTGATCCGAGCCCATTTTGAGGACCGTAGTTTCATAACGTACGATGACATTACGTATGCCCGTGAAGTACACGAGTGGGGACTGAAGCAGCCTATCCGATCGATGACTGCTGAGGAACGACACCGCATTTCTTATCATGAGGCCGGTCATGCGGTGGCACAGCTAAGACTCAAGCCGACAGACCGCGTCGTGAAGACCACTATCATTCGTCATGGACGCGCCCTGGGGCTTTCGGCGACTAAACCCATCGTCGAAACCCACACCAGGACGGCAGCCGAAATACTGGCGGACATTCAAGTGGCACTGGCGGCGCGCGCTGCCGAGGAGATGTTCTTAAACACAAAAACCAGCGGAGCTTCTTTGGATCTCAGACAGGCGACTGAGTTGGCCTCCGCCTACATCGGCCTCTATGGCATGGGCGGCACTTTGTACTCTTACGCCGCGTTTCCCGAAAAAGGTCCGTCACCTGAGATGCGCCGGCGCATCAATCAGCTGTTGGAGCATCAGAAGGAACAGGTTTCAGAACTCCTGGCCGATCATGCCGACCTTGTCAATGCCGTGGCGCGGAGACTACTGGAAAGAGATGAGCTGACGGGTGAAGAACTGGAGGAACTCGCCGAGCAGTATCCGCCTCACTCCGGCGTTACTGACCTCCCGCCGATTGAAGAGAGCATCTATCCCGAACCCGAAGTGGCAGTCGCCACCGAAGTGGAATCTCATGACTCGGTATCAACCGCCGGTCCGGAGCAATAAATAATCCAAGCAGAAAAAGAAGAAGTGGAGATGGCCGACGCTGTCTCCGCTTCTTCTCTACATGAAGAGCCGGTAGCCTGTCCGGTATTCTCTTTCTTCTCGAGCCTGGCCTGCATCTCAGCCGCGGATGTAGACAACCTTCTCGACATAGTCAGCACCCAACGGCCAAGTGTGCGGCAGACCATACTTGACGCATACGGTCTCCCACCAGTTGGCTTTTCTCTCGGCCAGTTCCTTTGCAAGGGTCAAGGTGATGTGACTCATCCGAACCGCTTCATAGAGGACAACGATCTCACGGAGCTCAGCCGCCTCGATATCGTCGAGGGTGGCCACAACCGTTCCTCGTGCCGGTTTTTCCGCTTCCACATTATCGCGAATACGCATCATAGCCATCAACACTCACCCCGTGTAGTCGTCACTTCATTATAGCATGAAAAGAGCGCCCTCGTCGGCGAGTCCCTGGTGAGATTTGCACAGACGCTATGTCGTCGCTCCGGGACATGTTATAATTGACGCAAAGAATCCCAAAGAGGTAGGTGCTAAACGGATGGATGGGCCAACTAAGAACTTGGCACGACACATTGGAAAGCGAGTGCGTCGCGCCCGTCTTGAAGCCGGCTTGACCGGCGTTGAGCTTGCCCAGGGGATAGGAAAGTCACAGGCGTTCATCAGTGACGTGGAACGCGGCCGAAAACTCCCCTCGCTCATCACCCTCCTGAAACTGGGCCAGTTCTTGAATCGCTCTCCGGAGTTCTTTATCCCGGCCGCATTCTTGGCAGGATATACAGAGACCACCGAGTCACCTGACGAGCGTGCCCAGTCACCCGCTCTGCGTGAGCTCGTGCCACCCGGCGGAGCAACATTTCTCGAAACGCTTA
>JBMNSS010000200.1:0-4640 GCA_050945315.1 Limnochordia bacterium
GATAACTCGCCGTACGCGCATAGTGTTCCCCCCTCTCGTGCATATTGCGTGGCCTGGCAGTCTAGGTTACGCAACGGCAGGAGAGTTGGCATAGCCATGAACACCTATTTGTTTACCGCAACGATAGAGCGGCTCCGGCGGGAGCCGCTGAAGAAGCCGTGATCAGAGTTCATCGGGATCGAGCCAGGCGTGGCAGACGCGTTCGCGACGATGGGTGTAGGTGATGTGTAACAGCCCGTCTTGGGCGGGAATGATCGCCGGGTAGGAGTACTCACCGGGCTCATCCTCTAAGACCAGGTGTCGTCCCCAGGTGTTGCCGCGATCTTCGGAGACCCTGAGCCACAGCGGTGTTCTCCCTTTTTTCGTGGGATTGTAGACCATGACCAGACGTCCGTCGGGCAGGGTGACGGCATCGATGCCGCTGTCGGGATTAGGCAGTTCCGTAGGTGTGGCCACGGACCACGTGCGCCCGTCATCAAAAGACCGGCTGCGCCAGATAAAACCGGTACTCGTGCGGAAGTACATCTGCAATTCCCCGTCGGGCCAGGCGACCAAGGTAGCCTGTATGGTATCCGGGCGCTCCGGCGGTGTGGGTACGGGACCGTAGAAGGTCCATTCATCAGAGGCGTCGCTATAGACGCACAGGACGCTGTTGTCCTCTCGGTCGCTGTAGGCCGGAATGGCCAATTCCCCTGTACGCAGGCGCAGAGGTTTGTTTTTTATAAGGAAGCTCCACTGATCTTTCAAAAGCCGCGGGGGTGACCAAGTCCATCCTCCGTCGGTTGACCGGCAGTAGTAGGTCATGCAATCCAGACACCAGCCGCTGCCATGACGCCCTTCGCTACGAATGAAAAACAGCCAGATGACCTCTTCGTTCTCGTCTTTTCCGGGCTCAACAAAGAGCGCTGCATTGCCATAGGGACGAGGGACGGTCATGCCGGCGATGGCTCTGATGTCCCGCCATTCATCGTCCTGGGGACGCTTGCGTCCGAACAAGACCACCGTCTCCGGGTGATTCTCATGCGGCCCGCCGAACCAAGCGGAGATAAACTCGCCATTGAGTCGCTGGGCGATGGTCGATCCGTGACATGATGGGTATCCGGGCAGGCGATCGTATAGAAACTCCTTTGTCAAAGCCAAATCGTCACACCTCCTGGTGAAGATCTCAGCCGCGCTGTTTTGAAGGCGTTCGGTAAAAACAAGGCGAATACGATTCTGACAGAGCTATCGTTCTATTGGGCAACCTCAAACTCCTGCTGGGCGGAGATGGCGGGCTTGTGAGACGGAGGAGGTCTGTAGCGCCATGCATAACCGGAAGTACCTGATCATTCACGCCGATGATATGGGCATGTGTCATTCGGTCAACGCCGCTACCTTTAAGGCCATGACCGACGGTGTGGTAAGCAGTGGGAGCGTCATGGTGCCTTGTCCGTGGTTTCCGGAGGCCGCAGCGTGGTCTCGTGAGCATCCTGAGGCGGATCTGGGCATTCACCTCACCTTGACCAGCGAATGGCGCTACTACCGTTGGCGTCCCGTGGCTCCTTTGGACAGAGTCCCTTCGCTGGTGGACGATGAGGGCTTCATGTGGCGCTCGGCTCGGGAAGTGATTGAACACGGCGAGCCTGAAGAGGTTGAAGTGGAGGTTCGGGCGCAGATCGAGCGCGCTTTGGCCTTTGGCATGGAACCCACGCATACCGACTCTCATATGGGTACCCTATTCTATGACCTTCGTTTTTTTGAGATTTACGTGCGGGTCAGCAGGGAGTACGGCATCCCGCCGATGCTGATGCGACTGACCCCGGAGCAAGTCGAGCTGGCGCGACGGTTAGGGGTGGGCTTGCCGGAACGGATGGCTGCCTACATGAAAGACGGGCCTTATCTTGATCGGCTGATTCTCAGCGCCGAAGGCAAGACTCCGGAAGAGCGGACAGCCGATTTTTACCGCCTGTTGGGCACTGTTACGCCGGGTGTTACGCAGATCATCGTCCATCTGATGCAGGATGATGAGGAAGGACGTAACATAGCCGGCAGCTGGCAGCAGCGTTACTATGAGTTCCTGATCTGTACGGCGCCTGAGACCGCATCACGAATTGAGGAGCTGGGGATCACACCGGTGGGCCATCGGGAGTTGAAGGATCTACGATCGATGTAGTGCGGGAGGGGATGTCTTGCTTCTTGATATGCACGTTCACACGACTGCTTACTCCGACTGCGCGAAGATGTCGCCTGATGAGATGGCCGAACGCGCCCGGGAAGTAGGCCTCGACGGGGCGGTCATCACAGAGCACAACACCATTTGGTCCGATGAAGAGATAGCCGATTTGCGCGAACGTTTCCCTGACCTGGCCCTGTTTCGGGGCGTGGAGGTCAGTGCCAAAAAGCACCACGTCTTGCTGTACGGTCTCACTGATTTCACGGGGTTTGAGGCGGGAATGCCGGTGCAGGAGGTAGTGGCTTTGGCTCATGAGCGGGGAGCCGTGGCAGTGTGGGCTCATCCTCTGCAGTACTCTTTGACTCCTCATCGGGAAGGTCTGCAGGCCGGATTTGACGCTTGTGAGACGCGGAGTGTCAATATCGATCGTCCGGAGCGAGACAGGTATCGCCAACTTGCACAACAGCTGGGTATCCCGGAGATGGCCAACAGCGACTCGCATCACACCGTGACTCTGGGAGCCTACGCGACCCGTTTTTGGCACCCTGTGAGAGATGAAAAAGACATTGCCGAGGCCATACGGCAAGGGGCGTTTACTCCGGAAGAGCGTCTTCGCTGGAGTGGACCTGCTTCGGCCATGCGCGAGGAGCTGTGGCATCGCAGAATCAGGGGGATTCTGGCCAAGGGGGTCACCGATCCCGTTGAGATCAAACGCCGCAGCGGGGCCTCTTTGCAGCGTATTCGCAGGATCATGGAGCGGGAAGCGAGTCGCTGACACACTCAACCTGCCGCGACGGTGTTCCCGCAGCGGCTTTTTTCGGCAAGGGGTTTTCCGTACACGAGCTACTCGCGGGTCTGCGGGTGGCTTTTTCATTTTCGGAAGGCACAGCTCTGTCTTTCGCAATGCCGACAAATTTGCTCACCCGGTTGCAGGAGGAACGGTAGCGATGGATGAATAACGAAAATGAATCGATTCAATCCTGTAGCGGTCAGTGTTTACTACATGGGCAGGAGAGTGATTATCCGTGATCCGAAACCGATCGATCGTGGCATGTCTTCTGACAATCTGTGCCCTGGTGAGCTTTGGCGTCGGGGCGGCGCAAGTCACAATCACCTATGGGACGAACAACAGTCTGCGTGATCTAACGGCCTGCAGGGCGGAGGCGGAAGCATATATGCGTCTTCACCCGGAAATCAGAGTTGAGGTAGTGGGTATCGGTTCTACGGCGGATCGGATTCTGGCCGCTGGCATGGGCGGCGCACTTCCCGATCTGTTCACCGTCAAAGAGCAATACTGGGGCATGGTGCAGAGATCGGGATTTGTAATGGATCTCACGGAAAGAGTGGTGAAGAGCGGGCTCAAATTGTCGGAATTCGTCCCCGATCACCTGGAAGACGCTAAATTGGACGGACGCTTTTATGGTCTGCCTTGTCAGGGATATGGGTCGGAAGGCGTCGAGCTGATGGCGTATAACAAGGACTTCTTTGACAGGGCGGGATTGGCCTATCCGACGGACAACTGGACCTGGGATGAGTTCGTGGAAATATCGCGCAAGTTGACGCGGCAGTCCGGCGACCAAGTGGAACTGTGGGGGAATACGGTCGGTCAGCCGACAAATCGGCACAGTATTCGTTGGTTCTTGTACGCTTTCGGGGCCGGTGTTCTTGATCCGTTGAACAACCAGATAGGCATCGGCAGCCCGCAGGCGATACAGGCTTTACAGCTGGCCAATGATCTGGTGGCGGTCTATCGCGTCTCTCCGCCGCTCGCCGGGCGTGGAACCGGTCCTTTCCTGGCGGGGCAAACGGCCATTTTCGGCGGCGGTCGCAGTGACATTCAAGCGGCCATCGAAGAAAGCGGCTACAATGTCGGTGTGGTCATGACCCCAAGGGGCCCCAATGGCGATCGGATGGATTTCCTCTATCCTCCGCACATGTGGGCTGTCTCCAAGGAGACTCGCTATCCCGACGAGACCTGGACTTTCCTGAAATGGCTGCTTGAGGATCCCGAACCGGTGACCATCCGGGCCCAAATCAACACCTACGCTACGATACCGATGGTCTCCAACATCCGTCACTTCGAGCGGGCCTTGCCAGGCCATCTGCGCCAGGAGTGGTGGCCGGCCATTCGCCGTTATCAGCCCATTCGCCGCAAACACGACCGTCTGGGCGGAGTTGAGGACACCGTATTTGCCAAGATCGGCGCACAGCTCAAGGTGTTCTACAACGGAGAGCAGTCTCTCGGAAATGCCATAACGAATATCCGGACCGAGATAGAGCCTTTGTTGAGGGAAGAGGGGCTTATACGTTAGAGAGAGTCTACGGCGCATAGCGGGAGGGAACGGCCTTTGGTTGTTCCCTCCGTGTGTGCCCGGCATGCTTGCCGAGCCGGAAGGTTGAAAGAAACCTTCGTTACCTGCCAGTGGGAAAACAACCCGTAGGCAAGGGCGTCGCCGGTAACGGCGGGGTCTGAAGGAAGCCGAAGGGG
>JBMNSS010000201.1:0-4631 GCA_050945315.1 Limnochordia bacterium
ACCGTTACCAAGCGTAACGTCAAGGTTCTTCAGGAGCCGTATACGGACCCGTACGTACGGTTCTGTGAGAGGGCCGACGCTGCGCCAGATCAGCGCAGCGTCACCCTACTCGATGTCATGCATTGAGCACTTGATGTGATAGATTATATCGACCGTAGTCCGCAAAGAGTCGATCCCGTGGCCGGATCAACCGGTTTGAAGGCAGGCAGTGAAAGCATGAGCGCATCGTGAGGCGTCTTGACTGTCCAACTCTCAGGTGGGCGATGACAGCGGGCCGTGTCGCTCATGATGAGGCGTTTCGATGATGCTGATGAATTGGCCGCCGGAGGTTGCATCGCACCGATGAACGGGGGCTTTAAACACTTCCGTATTCTCACACAATGTCAAGTGTCAGATCGATGCTATGGCCGCCGAGTGTCGGGCACTGAAGTGCCTTTGGTAACAGCGCGGCATTAAAAAGAGGCGCACTGTCCACGGTGTGCAGGGGAGGTAGTGATTCGTGGGTATTTTCAGAGGACTTCTGGGGCACGCATCGCAGGCTGACGTCGATGAGGTTGAGCGCCAACTGGAGCGGGTATTGGTGGAAGGTGAACGGGTGGAGCAGGCATACAAGCTGATAAGAGACTTCTTTGTGTTCACGGACAAGCGCCTCATACTCGTTGATAAACAAGGCGTCACCGGCAAAAAGGTTGAGTACCAGTCCATACCCTACCGGAGCATCGAACGCTTCAGCGTGGAGACTGCCGGCCATTTGGACTTGGACGCTGAACTCAAAATCTGGGTCAGGGGCATGGAGGCTCCGATTGAAAAAGAGTTCGGTAAGGATTCGTGTGTCTATGACGTGCAGAGGGCTTTAGCCACATTTGTGCTGTAGGGCCGGTCTGTGAAGAACGTGACCGACAAGCCGTCCAAGAAGGGCTTTTGCAGAGTTTTCAAGGAGGTTCATCCCATCGGACGAAGCCTGTTACTTGAATCAAAAGCTCAGCTTATGGATGTGCGGAGGTGTTCAGATGGTCGCGTTGTCGGTCCTGTTGATCGTCCTCAGTCTGCTCGGGGCCGCTCCGTGCTCAGCGTTCGGGGTGCGCCCCTATGAACTGGACTGGGCGGGGCGTTTGGAAGACGATCATCCCCCTTTGGTTGATTTCGAAGATCTGAGCGGCTGGCGGGTGGAGACCAAGAACGCTCAGGCCAGCTTTATTCGTTCCGGTGAGCAACGCATCTGGGGCCATTACGTCGGCAAACTCACCTACCGGGCCACCGGTTCGAGCCCCGAAGTGCGCGTTGTGCCACCCGAACCGATACCTATCGACTTTGAGTTTGATGCTGTAACCATGTGGGTCTACGGCAATACAATCCCGTCCTCTGATCCTACCACGCCTTCGATTTCCATCACGGTTGTCTTTGAGGACTCCTTTGGCCGCTCGTTAGCCGTGGATCTCATCAGCGTGCGCTGGAAGGAATGGTTTCTGTGCCATCGTCGCTTGACGCCGGGCCAAATCACTCAGGTGCGACAGGGCAACTACCGATTCTCTCATCTTCTGATTCGCAACGGTCGCAACACGGATGATCGTGCCGTTTACTTCGACAACCTGGCCGTCTTTAAGGAGGAGTGGCCCGAGTTGTCTTTCGCTCCCCGACCGCGGCGCGGTATTGACATGTTTCCCGGGCAAGGCGCGGGAGCCAACACCGGTCCGGATCGCCTGCCGTTTCCCAATCGCCCGGAGACCATTCTTCCCGACAATCCGACCGGTGGTTTCCGCAACACCCTGGATGTCGAGGGTGACAGCTTTGTCTTTGGCTATCACGGGGAGGATGGTCAGCTCCTTTGGCGCTACACGCCGCGCACCGGCACCTGGAGCGACATCAGCGTCGAGTGGTCCGGTCGAAAAGGAGAGATTCGCCCCCTGGCGGGCGGCGGTGTCTATTTGGCGGTAGGCGACCAAGCCCTGGCTCCCGAACAGATTACTCCTTTGGGTACAGAGCGCATAGGGGACAGTGTGGTCTCCCGTTGGCAGGTCAGCGCCCGAGGGGTGTCGGCCGAGGTCACCTACACTTGGCGCCTGAAAGGCAAAACCCTCATTGTGGATACCATGGCCTTGGACGGTGTGGTGGCGGAGGTCCGCTACGGAGAGGCCCGGGGTCTGGACAACCCGCGGTTGGTGACCAATCCGTACTATCACTACAATCGGGAAGGCCGCCCGGCGGTGGTCGTCGATGGTCCGGTTGAGAGCCCTCTTTTTCTCACCGGGAATACGGACTGGTATCTGTCAAACGCCAGTGCGCCCTTTGCTTTTCCTCAGATCAGTGAAGACGGCGTTGTCTTCAACGGAGGCACCCGCTATCTGCCTTTGACCAACGGTCAGCGCAACGACTGTTTTGACCGCTTCTTTGTAACTCTCACGCCGTACTACGAAGAGACGCTCCCCAACATCCCCAACCCGACTTCGCCCTGGAAACACGTCACGGGCACAAAACTGTGGCGTGCTCACGGGGCCGGTAATCGCCAGTCGGATATGGAGCACTGGCGCAGGCATCATCGTTGGGGCATTCGTGAAATGGTCGTGACCGATCACGAGACCATGTGGCGGGACGGTGAAGAAAGCTTCACCTTCCGCACCAAAGCCGCTCCCAACAAGGGAGGCGACGAGGGGGCGAGGGCCTACGCTCGTTTCATGCAGGACGAGTTGGGCTATGTGTACGGTCCCTACAACAACTTCACCGACTTTGCTCCGGTCAATGAGTTCTGGAGCATCGACATGGTCAGTCGGGGAACGGACAACCAACTTCAGCACGCATGGCGACGCTGCTACGCTCCGAAACCGGCCCGGGCTGTCGAGTACAATCAGTTGCTCGCTCCGCAAATTCAAGAAAAATTCGGTTTCTCCACAGCCTACTGCGACGTGCATACCGCTGTCTCACCCTGGTCCCGGGTCGACTATGATTACCGAGTGCCGGGCGCGGGCACTTTTGCCGCAGTCTACTACGCCTACGGCGAGATCATGATGACGCAGAAGAAGTCCTGGAACGGCCCCGTCTACTCCGAGGGCAACATGCACTGGATGTACACCGGTTTGACGGACGGCAACTACGCCCAGGATCGCGGCTATGATCTGCCCACCGAGCCGTGGCTGGTCGATTTTGATCTGCGCAAGATGCATCCTTTGGCCGCGGGCAACTTCGGGATGGGAAACATCTCCATGTTCTACGGTGAAGACTACAGCCTGGGGGAGACTCCCGAGCGGATGGATGCCTCTATTGACCGCTTCCTGGCTGCCACCATTGCCTTCGGTCATCCGGGTTTTCTCGTCGGCGACGGTGGCTTCCAAAACACCCTGCGCAGCTACTACATGCTTCAACAGCTTCAGTCCCGTTACTGTCTGGCTGAAGCCGAAGAGATTCTTTACGCCGACGCCGACGGCAGACTGCACGATGTGAGCCGCGCCGTGGCTTCGGGTGTTTACAGGCGGTCACAGATTGTCACCCGCTACAGTGACGGCACCGTCACAGCCGTCAACGGAAGTCCTACGGAACGGATGCGGGTGGAGGCCTTCGGACGGATCTTGGATCTGCCACCGAACGGTTATGTCGGTTGGAGCGCCGACGGGCAGGTGGAGGTTGTCAGTGATGATGCGGCCGGTCATCGCACGGACTACGCGGTAAGCCCGGCCTACATTTACATGGATGCCCGGGGCATCTTTACCCGTTTTGAGAAAGCAGCCGGTGACGGCTTGTGCATCTGTCGCAGGAACGGAGCCGACGAATGGGAGATCATTCCCTACGAGGGAGCCATATGCGGTTTTGCGATCAACGGGGAAAGTGCCATCGCCGTTGACTTCGATGGCCGTGAAATCGGTCCTGCGGAGTTGCGTCACTCCAGAGGGCTGACCTGGGTGATGCCTGTGCAGGGAGCGTTCAGCTACCTTGTGAAGGAAGCGGCGGCACCGCAGTCGGCTCTCAGTTCTGAGCGCTACCGAGTGGTGACCGGTGAGCGGATCGTAGTCGGTGAGCATGAGATAATCATTCCGGCTGATGCCAAGCCCGGAGAGCACGTGTGGTTTGAGACTGAAGACGGCTGGATCGATTTCGTCGTGGTCTCTTTGGCGGAGGTCGAACCGAGTCTGGAAGACAACACGCTGCATTTGACGCTGCGCAGCAACATGCTGGCTCCCACTCCGGTTCAGGTGGTCATGGCCGACGCGGTGCATGACCTGACCCTGATGCCGGGTGAGCCGGCGGTGGTCAGCTTTGAACTCGACGAACCCGACGGTGAGACGGTTGCTCCTCTTGAAATCCGGTTGCGCGCGGGTGAACTGGAGGAGGCATCCTCCTATGCCCTCAAGACCGTCCGGGCCAGACCGCTGCTGGAAGAGATGCCCGCACAGTGGTCGGCCGGCATGGCCTTGCGGGGCAAAGAAGAGACCACCGATATGGGGACCAGCCGGGGCTCGGTGTCTTTGGGATCCCGCACCTGCGGCTCGGTGACCCGCAAAGGCTTTACCATGCACCCGCCCTATGTGGGAGGCACCGGCTACGTTTATGTGCTCTACGAGCCCATGGCCGTTCCCGACGAACCGGCAGTGTTCAGAGCTTGGGTCGGCAAAGGCGATGGAAGCGATCTCGGTGACGGCATT
>JBMNSS010000202.1:0-4524 GCA_050945315.1 Limnochordia bacterium
TCTTCCACCGGCTCAATGAAAGCGGTATGCCACCGATTACAAATTTCTGACACCACATAGGCAGGGAACTTCAGCCCCATAACTCTTGACTCACTGATCCCCATCCGAGTGTTGACACGCTCCAAAGAGGATGGTAGTATAATGATGCAGTTTTGATACGCCGAAGTGGTGGAACTGGCAGACGCGCTGCGTTCAGGGCGCAGTGGGCAATAGCCCGTGTGGGTTCAAATCCCACCTTCGGCACCATAGCTATCTAAACCCCGTTTACAACGGGGTTTTGTGTTATATGCTAGGCAAATTGATCACGGTTTGAGCGTTGGGCAAGGTGGAGCGGCTACATAGGCCGTTCTTTTTTTGTGTGCGCCCGGCATGGCGCATTTACTTGGGAGTGAAAGTCTCTTGCAGGCCCGATGGGGGGAACTCCCATCCGGACGGCAAGGGTGTCCATCGTGAGGTGGAATCTGAAGGAAGCCGCAGGCAAAGCGCCGGCCTGACGAACAGGAATCGCATAGGAGGCGCCGGCGCCGGGTGAGAAGGCACATATATTCAAAGCCCCCTACCCATACGGAAAGCGCGGTCGTATATGCGGCGGGCATAGGCGTGAAGGTGGATGCGCATTACCCGGGGAGGTCTGTCGATCTGCCATGTGCTACTGTCGTCGTGAGACGACGGGATGGATCGACAGGAGTCAGCAGACTGCATAGTAGCCCGCTCGAGTTGGCTGAAGGCCGAAACATGCAGTGCCGGATGAGAGCCTTGACTTTCGATGACGGAGGAGGCGCAGACCAAGATGGCTGAGATGCCAAAAGCCCGCCCGAAAGATTGCGGAGGCCTCCGGTGGAATTCAGGAGCCTCACATATGAACGACGCCCTCAAGAAGTCCTTCTTCTGTGCACTCGGATCGTTTCGCTGCTCGATTGGCACCGACGCTTCCAGAGCTCTGCATGAACCGCCGGGGTACGGAACCGTATGCCCGGTGGTGTGGGAGGACGGCGGGGGCGATCTCGGCGACTGTCCGATCTTGGGACGAATCGACCGTGAACCGTATTTCGGCGCAGAAGAAAGCCCGGCAAATGCCGTGGCCAGGCTCCAGACTGCCTTAGGGTGGAGCGGTGTAGGTTGCGTCGTTACGACCATGCCACCGGACGGATCTGAAGTCAGTGCAAGCGCCGCTAGGCGTGCTTTCCGGGTGTCTCGTCAACCCGCGGTCGACCGCCGGCATTGAGCAACGTAGCCGTTTCGCCTTTAACAAATCGAACCAAGGCCGCAATCCGGTCTGTACGACAGGCCAGACGATCTTGAACCAGCCCGAGATAAGCCTGCCGGGCCTCCAGTACCAGCGGGCGCAGATCGACCGGCAATCGCATCGAGGCCCAGTCGGCCGCAACGTGTTTAGGCGCGATCTTCCCGGTTGCCGCGCTGTACCAGATGCGAGCCAGTGTCAGGACTACGTTTCGCTCATCACCCGCCCAATCCGGGGGTGAATTCCAGACCTTCAGAGTGTCGTTCAGTGCGGCGAAGAAATCGTGTTCGGGAACAGGTTCGAAAAACCGCTCTGCCGGCGCCCCTGTCAGGGCGACGCTATGCTGTCTGGTTTTCGTCAGGATGATAGCCAGATCAACATCGAGATCGGCGCACTCGAAGACCCCCGCTGCGATCTCTCTGCGCAGCCATTCCCCAAACTGCAGTTCTCGCCTGGCCGGATAGCGCCATGGTATGATGTCATTTTGAACGACGATGGTTACATCAAGGGAACGCAAAGCCTTGCTTTCGGTTTGACGAGGTGGAGCTGAGACACTCAGCAGATCAACAAGCAGGGCCTGCCGGATCTTCTCATCGAGTCGTGTGGTTGTCACCACCAACAGGTCAATGTCGCTTTGCGGCTTCAGGCCCCCCTCCAGCGCCGAGCCGTACAAATAGACGGCCATCAGTGTTGATGGCAAATGTCGCTCGAGAACATGGCGCGCCATTGATAACTGTGCTGATATCTCGGCAGGCACTGAAACGTCTGATGTCATTTCGTAGGCTCTCTCCCTAAGGCGGATCAAAGAGGATTTCGCACCATGTTCCAGATCTCCTCCGTGGTTGCTTGCGCTCGCTGATCGACCCTCGCCGTACCGTCGACGGTGGGGGAGGGTCGATCAAGCCAAGTTCTCCACGAGGGCTGGACAGGTCAGTTGAGGACCCGTACGGCGTTTCCGATGGTCTCCGGCAAGGCAGGCAGTCTGGACGGACGTTGATTGCTCCGAGGTCGGGGATTGACTTGTTGCATCGTCTGCCACAGAGCTTTGGCGCGACTCATCAACCGCTGAAAAGCGTCCAGATCAAGGGATTGCTGTCCGTCCGATGTCCAAGATTGCTCCGGGTCGTGGTGCACCTCGATGATGAGACCGTCGGCTCCGCAGGCGACGGCGGCCAAAGCCATCGGTTCCACTAAGGCTCGGCGGCCGGTGCCGTGACTCGGGTCCACGACCACGGGAAGATGAGTCAGTTCCTTGAGAGCGGGAACCGCACTGAGATCAAGTGTATTTCGGGTATAGGTTTCAAACGTGCGGATGCCGCGTTCGCAGAGCACGACCCGCGGGTTGCCATGGGCCATGATATACTCGGCGGCCATCAACAGTTCCTCTAAGGTAGCTGACATGCCGCGCTTTAGCAGACAAGGGCGCTTGGAACGTCCTACAGCTTTCAGTAATTCGAAATTGCTCATGTTGCGGGTGCCAATCTGAAGCATATCTGCGTATCGACTAACCAGAGGCACGTGCTCCGGGGCCACTACTTCCGTGACAATCGGCAAGCGCGATCTTTTGCCGGCCCGGGCAAGCATCTTGAGGCCTTCTTCGGCCAATCCCTGGAAGTCGTAGGGGCTGGTGCGAGGCTTGTAGGCGCCTCCCCTCAAGGCCTGTGCACCGGCGGTGCGCACACCCGTCCCGATGGTGTCCATCTGTTCTTGAGTCTCTACTGCACAGGGGCCCGCGATGACGACGAGGTCTTGGCCGCCAAAAAACAGATCGCGCACCCCCACAACAGTCTGCTGACTTGACCACTTTTTCACAGCCAATCTCGCCTTACTCACATTCTTGCCCCCTTCTCCTTGCTTTCAAAAATAAAAAGGGACCGTCACTCAACGGGTTACGGCCCCTTCGGATAAGAAAAGGCCGCAGGTCTGTGCCTGCGGCCAGGATGATCATTTGTAGCGTACTACACGATACAGCCGGCTACGGGCACAGAGCGGGTAAAAAAGAAGCTAAAGTAAAATCGCCAGCTATACGTGAAGCCCGTATGGTTCCCGCTGATCTGCACCACGTCGCCTCCTTCCTTGACGCACCATCTGACAGTGTATGTGCCCGTAATTATATGCCTTGCCCCATGAGAGGTCAAGCGTTTTTTGGCAACCAACGCGGATCCCGTTTGGACGCTTCTGCTGCCATTGAGACACCGGCAGCTTGCCCCATATGCCATAGGGGTATACAATACCTACGCGCGGGGGGTGGCAGCATGAGTCGGCTTGTTGAGCAAGTGAGTTCGAGGATACGGCAGTTGCGTCAACAGTCAGGTTATACGCTCGAGGAGCTCGGCGCCCGTCTCGGCATGAAAGGGCACAGTGTGTGGCGCATAGAAACGGGTCGGCGCACTCCGAGCCTGGAACTTATCGAGAAACTGACTGAGATATACGGAGTCAGACCCGACTACTTCTTTGCGGACTCGACCGAATCGCTTTCCGCAAAGCATGCTGTCAAGGAGCTTGATCCGCTTCTTCGAGATCTATGGCAAGAGTGGAATCAATTTATCCATTGTGAGCATGCTATAGACAGAGAGCAGGCCGCTGCAATTCTAAGGGCCGTATTACACGTCTTGCGGGAATCGGAAGCCGAATAGAAGTCCTCGATCCGGAAAGGCGAAAGCGCAGGTTTACTCAGTCTCCGGTTTGTTAAGTCCTAAACTCACTAACGCGCCAACTCGATCGGAGTTGTCGGAAAACAGATCGTTTTGTGGGTTTTACTCCTTGCAGCTGGCATGTCAGGCGTGTAGAATAGGACACAGTGTCTGAGATGACCACGGTCGCGGAAGGTTTCCGGTTGATTTGCATTTGTGGACGTAGAGTGTTTCGTTGCTTCGATTGGACAAATGTTGACAGATGAGCCACATCGTGCTACAATATTCGTAACCACTGTCGTTTTGGAATGAGCATCAGCTCCACAATCGACTAAATACATGGTTAACAACCGGATTAGGGGAGCCGGGCCGAAAAAGGATGTCTTCACCCAAATTGAGGGGGATCTCCGAAACCAGTGGTCGGAAAAGAGGAAAGGGTGAACACTTTAATGCTCCTTAAGAGAATGAACAAGCTGACCCAGATTCTTCAAAATGAGGGTGGCAATGTTGATTTCTCCGATTTCGGAGAAGTCCTTCGTGATGCTATCGGAGAGTGCAGCGTCTATGTGGTGAGCCGCAAAGGCAAGATCCTGGGCTATGCACTGGAAGGAGACTTCGAGAGCACGCCTTTTGACGCTGATTGGATAG
>JBMNSS010000203.1:0-4522 GCA_050945315.1 Limnochordia bacterium
TCTTCCGGATTGAGAGTGATGGCTTTGATCTGTGCTTGCTCCAGAGCCTCCAACACTTGCGATCGCCCGGATTCGCATAGATGACTCGGGAAGCAGCCCCGGTTGCCGACGATGACTCCGAATGTGGCTAGGCTCATTCGGTGACCTCCTCGCGTAATCGCTTCAGCTTCTTCATGGTGTTGAGACCCCCGCGCCCGAAGTCATCATAGAGCTGCATGTACTCGCTGTACAGTAACTGATACACTCGGCGATGATCCGCCCGAGGGGCGTATACATGGTCTTTTAGTCCGGCCATGGCGGCGGCGCTGTCGACAATGCTTTCGTAGCCGCCTTTTTGAGGACCGGCCGCCACCGCGGCAAACATGGCCGCTCCCAAAGCGGAGGCTTGGGAGGAGGCCGCCACTTTGAGAGGTTTGCCTGTCACATCCGCAAAGATCTGCATGAGCAGCGGGCTGCGCTCCGCAAGACCGCCGCAGGCATACAGTTCATCTACGGGCACTTGCGCCTCTTCGAAAGCCTTGATGATGCGATTGGTACCAAAGGCGGTGGCCTCAAACAGAGCTCTGTAGATCTCTTCGGGTTTGGTCGCCAGCGTATAGCCCACGATAAGTCCTGACAGATTCGCATCGACTAATACAGAGCGGTTACCGTTCCACCAGTCAAGAGCCAGCAATCCCGACTCTCCGGGAGCCAACTCCGCCGCTCGCTCTTCCAAAAGGTCATAGACGGAGATCCCCCGGCGTTGAGCTTCCTCTTCATAGCGGGCGGGAACGGCGTTGTTGACGAACCAGCCGAAGATATCGCCCAAGGCGGGTTGACCGGCTTCATAGCCGTAGTAACCCGGAATAATACCGTCCGCCACCACGCCGCACATACCTTCTACTATCTTTTTTTGGGTGGAGAGGATCATGTGGCAGAGTGAGGTGCCCATCACCATGACCATCTTGCCCGGCGTGACGACGGATGTGGCCGGGACGGCCGCATGGGCATCGATGTGTCCGGCGGCGACGGCAATACCCACGGGCAGACCCAGTTTTTCGGCCCAGGCCGGTGTCAGGCCTCCGACCAGGGTGCCGGACGGGACGATGGGAGCGGACATTCGCGTGGAGACGATATCTTTGAGTTGTGGGTCGAGGGTAGCCAGAAACTCCGGCGACGGAAAACCGCTCTCCTTGCTCCATTGCGCTTTGTAGCCTGCAGTACAGGTGTTGCGGGTCTCAGTGCCGCTGAGCTGCCAGACAATCCAGTCCGCCGCTTCTATCAAGCGCTCGGCAGCTTCGTAGACTTCCGGGGCTTCATCGAGAATCTGCCAGGCTTTCGGAAAGAACCATTCAGAGGAGATCTTGCCTCCGTAGTAGGGCAAAAAGCTTTCTTCGAGAAGCGCGGCGGCTGCATTGAAGGCGGTGGCCTCCGGCTGCGCGGCATGATGCTTCCACAGCTTCACCCAGGCGTGGGGGTTGTCCCGGAAGCGCTCGTCAAAGCACAGGGGACGCCCCTGAGCGTCCGTGGGCAAGATCGTACAGGCCGTGAAATCCGTACCGATGCCGATAATCTTCTCCGGATTCACACCCGAATCACGCAGGATGGCCGGAATGGTCTGTTCGAGTGTACGCAGATAATCAGCGGGATCTTGGAGCGCGAAATCGGGAGGAAGCAAGGGTCCTCCCTCCGGTAGCCTCTCATCAATGACTCCGTTCTCGTATTGATAGACTGCTGTGGCGACCACATGACCGTCGGTGACATCGACCAGTATAGCCCGGCCTGATTCTGTGCCGAAATCCACACCTATCGTGTACGGACCTGCCAATGCCATCCCCTCCTGTCGATCACTCGCAGGCTAAGCCTTTCGACACCGCCTGCCACACTCCTGTTTGTTATCACGGACATAGGAAGGATCGGCTTGCATGTAGAACTCAGTCTCAGCCGCGTGCCATGCCAAGAGGCGCCAATGCGAGGGAGGGATCCTTGATGGGTAACAAGCTTTTGGCTATCAAGGCGGCCTGCGTAATAACTCCCTACGAGGAGTTGCGGCCGGGCGTGGTCCTTATACTTGACGGAAAAATAGCAGCGGTAGGACGTTTTGATCATGTCGTCATACCGACCGAGGCCCAAACGCTCGATGTCGGTGAGCGCATACTGGCACCGGGTTTTTTTGATCTGCATATTCACGGTGCCGCAGGGCATTTGGCCAGTGAAGGTCCGGAAGCGGTCTTGGAGATCGCCCGCTACTTGGTGTCTACCGGAACCACCGGTTGGCTGCCGACTGTGGGGAATATGTCAGGTGTACTCGGTGTAATTGAGGCTCGACAACGACAAAAAGAAGGGGCCCGGATCGCCGGCATACACATGGAAGGCCCCTATCTGGCCCCCAAGCAACTGCCTCATGATGAGCCCGCTGAACCGCCGGTTCCGACGGTCAAGGAATTCCACTCCTTCTTGGAGGCCGCCCGGGGACATCTGAGTATCATGGGTGTGGCACCCGAGTTGGAGAATTCTCATCAGGTGATCGGTGCCATGCGGCGGGCAGGGGTTGTTCCGGCCGTGGCGCACAGCAAGGCCGATTACGACACCTTCATGCGAGCCGTGGCGGCGGGGATCTCCCATACCACGCACGCCTTCAATGTGATGACAGGCATGCACCATCGACGGCCCGGCATCGTCGGCGGTGTGCTCACCTGTGATCAGCTGACCGCCGAACTGATTGCTGACGGTTTTCACGTCCATCCGGTAGCCATGGATGTGCTCATCCGGTGCAAGGGGCCGGAACGGGTGGCTCTGATCACGGACAGCGTGCGCTATCAGGGGTTGCCGGACGGAGATTACGGACGAGTGGTCAAAACGGGCGGCATTGTGCGTCTCAAAGGTTACGACAGCTCAGTCGACAACACCATGGCCGGCAGCGTCTGGCCGATGAACCACAACGTGGCCAACGTGGCTCGGCTGGTAGGGCTTCGCAGGGCGGTTCAGATGGCCTCGCTCACTCCGGCCACGATTGCGGGTCATGCCGACAATAAAGGAAGCATTGAACCCGGCAAAGACGCCGATCTCATCGTGATCGACGATCAGGTGCGGGTTTATATGACCCTTATAGACGGAGAAGTGGTGTACGAGGCATCTGAATAGATCTTTGGGCGAAACATGAAAAAACCTTGAGATAGGCAGGTGCATAGTTTTGCAGCGGTGGTTGGCTATTGACATCGGCGGGACCAAAGTGGCAGGGGCTCTCGTTCATGCGGACGGAGAGGTGTGTTGCGCACACAGCGAACCGACACAGGCGACCGGAAATGAGCAGATGGCTGCGCAGTTGCAGAGGCTGGCGCGGCAGGTATGCGCTGAGGCGGACATATCCGTGAATTCTGTCGCCGGCGTAGGTGTGGCGATACCCGGAGGCGTCGACAGGGAGCGGGGGATTGCTCTGGGCGGGGTGAATCTGGGGATTCACAATCTGCCTGTGGCAGACATCTTCGGCGAACTGACATCCGCCCCGGTCGCACTTGAAAACGACACCAATGCAGGTGCCCTGGGAGAGAAATGGTTCGGGGCCGGACGCGATATACAAGACTTCGCTTATATGGCTGTGGGCACCGGTGTCGGTGGCGGCCTGATCCTCCGCGGACAGCTCTATGTGGGCAGCAAGGGCGGCGCGGGAGAAGTGGGACACACCATCGTCGATCCCAACGCCCTGCGCTGCAAGTGCGGACAGATCGGTTGTCTGGAGGCTATGGCCTCCGGTGTGGGCATGCCCTTGTTGGCGGAGAAGTTGCTGGGCGAGGAGAAGGCGCGTCAGTTGGGGCGGGGTGAATTGCCGTCACCTCCGCAGATATATGCCGCCGCTGCCGAGGGGGACGAGGGGGCGGCGCGTGTAGTGACCGAAGTGGGCCGTCTCTTGGCGGTCTCGGTGGTCGGTCTTTTCAGATTGCTGGATGTAGAGCGCGTCATCGTGGGCGGCGGGGTCGCCGGTGTGGGTGAGACCTTCTTGACGGCCATCTATGAAGGAGCGGAGGCTTTGGGTTACACACATCTCAAGCCCGGAGACGTGGTCTTATCTCCGCTGGGATCCAAGGCCAATCTGCTGGGTGCGGCCGCCGTGGTGCGGGAAAAAGCTCTGAGCTAAAGCCATAGTCGACAAAAACGGGGCACTTGAGAGCGCCCCGTTTTCTCATTTCGCGATGGTCACTTTGTTCATCTTGTCACCGATCTGTATCTTGTCCACGACATCCAATCCGCTCGTCACGTAGCCGAACACGGCGTACTGACCGTCGAGCCATGATGCATCTTCTTTCAGGATGTAGAACTGAGACCCGGCGGAGTCGGGGTCAGACTTCCGGGCCATGGCCAGAGCGCCGCGTACGTTCTTGAGTTCCCGATGGGTTTCCAGCTTTATGGTGTAGCCCGGTCCCCCGGTGCCGGTGCCCAGCGGATCTCCGCCCTGGATCACCCAGTCTTCAACGCGGTGAAAGGTGAGCCCATCGTAGAAGCCGCTTTCAGCCAGCTTGACGAAATTGGCCACGGTGAGCGGCAT
>JBMNSS010000204.1:0-4454 GCA_050945315.1 Limnochordia bacterium
CCCCTTCGGCTTCCTTCAGACCCCGCCGTTACCGGCGACGCCCTTGCCTACGGGTTGTTTTCCCACTGGCAGGTAACGAAGGTTTCTTTCAACCTTCCGGCTCGGCAAGCATGCCGGGCACACACATAGGCCGGCACCTCCGTTCAGGCACCGGCCTCAGAGCTCATCGAATCAATCTAGCCTTCCGTACCGTCAGGAAGAAGCGACCGTTGTAGCTTGCCTATGGCCCGCTTCTCAATGCGCGACACGTATGAACGAGAGATACCCAAGAACCTTGAGACCTCTCTTTGGGTCTTTCGGATGCCGTCAACCAATCCGTAGCGCAACTCCAAGACTCGTTTTTCTCGTCCGGTCAGGTTCGACAGGCCGGCAAACATCCGCTCTTCATCAATCTTACGTTCCACGCGTTCTTCGACATCACCGTCACAAGCCAACACATCGATCAACGTGATCTCATTACCCTCTTTGTCAGCGCCAATGGGATCGTGCAGCATGACCTCGTGGCGCAGCCTCTTGGTCGATCGCAAGTACATTAGAATCTCGTTTTCGATACACCGAGCCGCATACGTCGCCAGCCGGGTCTGCTTATGTCTGTCAAAGGTATTGATCGCCTTGATCAAACCTATCGTGCCGATGGAGATCAAATCGTCGATATCCTCGCCTGTATTGTCAAACTTCTTGACTATATGGGCTACCAGCCTCAGGTTACGTTCAATCAGAATATTTCGGGCTGCATGATCACCCCCTGCATAGGCTTCAAGATAGGCTGCCTCCTCTTCCGGCTTCAGCGGACTGGGAAATACATTGTTGGCAACGTAGGAAACTAAGAAAGCCAGGCCCTGAAGTAACGCAGTGGCCAAAGCAGCAAACAAGACGGCCAATAGCTGCACCTCCACTCTCAAGAATATGAGAGGCCGGCGAAGAAGGTGCACGTCTCAGAGAGAAAACTACCGGGAGCCTGATACTGCGTTCAACCGGCGCCGGGCATCGAGATGCTCACGATAGCTACGACTGAAAACGTGGGTTCCGTCGCCTCGGGCCACAAAATAAAGATGCTCCGTGTCGGCGGGTTCCAAGACCGCCTTGATGGCCTCGATGCCGGGGCTGGCGATGGGTCCCGGCGGAAGGCCCGGATAGCGATACGTATTATACGGAGAGTCGACCGCCACATCCTGCAGAGAAAGGCGGGTCGGGGCAGGATCGAGCACGTACTTGACGGTCGGGTCGGCTTGCAGAGGCATTCGTTGACGAAGCCGATTGAGAAACACCCCGGCGATCAAAGGCCGCTCGGCGGCTTGTTGGGCTTCCTTTTCCACGATGGAGGCCAAGGTCAATAGCTGATGAAGACTCAGGTCAAGGGGAATGTCTCGTTCCTCAAGCAGGGGCCCCACAACCGCGTTCATACGTACGACCATCGTGCGGAGTATGTCCTGTACCGGAGTACCGGGGGCGATACGATAGGTATCGGGAAACAGATAGCCTTCGAGGCTGTTGTTCGGAGGTACCGCCAGCCCGGTGCCCTCCAGGACGCTCGCCGCATCGTTGGCGGCAGCCAGAAACTGGTTTTCATCGACCAAACCCGCGGTAGCCAGAGCCGCGGATATCTGCCTCAGGTCGAACCCCTCCGGAATCGTTATCCCGGGCGAGGCTACTTGGCCGTCTTTTATCCGCCGGACTATGTCAAACGGCGTCATCCCCGGGTGCAGCATGTACTCCCCGGCCTGTAGCCGGCCTTCCGCTCCGAGAATCTTTGTCCATAGAACGAAATGAAACCCTGAACGAACGAGTCGCTTCTGCGCCAGCTCATTACCGATGGTGCGGGCACCAGCCCCGGCTGTTACCCGCACATACACTTCACCCTGCCGACGGCTACCCGGCGGCACGACCAAATAACCTGTCCCCAACAAAACGAGGGTAAGGAGAATCGCGGTCAGGTAGAGAGATCTAGTCCTCCGATTCTCCAGGATCATCCTGGCCGTCTTCATCCCAGCCATCAAACTCTTCATAAGCTTGGGCCACCCGTGCGAATTCTTCATCATCGTCGAGCATCACCAACTGCTCTTCGCCGTCTTCTTCCTCGACGCGAAAGATGTATGCCTCTATCGGTTCATCATCTTCCTCATCGGTGTCATCAAACGGGATCAGCACGGCGTAGAGCTGGCCGTCCACTTCCAACGTGCAATCCAAGGCGAAGTCATGTTCTTGACCTTCTTCGTCTACCAGGGTAATGAGTTCCTCTCCTTCATGGAGCATATCGCTCCCCCTCTCTGACAATCCGTGTTTATGTGCTGCGCTGCTGATCCAAGAACCCCTGCAGAATCACTGAGGCAGCTATCTGGTCAATCCTTTCGCGGCGTCGAGCACGCCTCACGCCGCCTTCCAGGAGCGCCTTTTCGGCGATGGCCGTAGTGTAGCGTTCATCCGCCAGATGCACCTGTTTACCGCTACGACCCTCTAAGGCAGCCGCAAACCGTCGCACTGCGGCCGCTTCGGGCCCTTCTTCGCCGGAGGTGCGCCTCGGCAGACCGACCACAAAGGCCTCCACCTCCTGAGCTTGCGCCATTTCCAGAATATTATCAATGTCCTCTTTCTCAGATTCACCGCGCAGCAGCGTTCCTCCGGGCTGAGCAGTGATCCTCAAGAGATCGCTGATGGCAATGCCGATCCTTCGTTCACCCACATCCAGAGCCATCAACCTGCCGCGATTCACAGATCAACCACCTCAGCGCCATCGTGTTCCGGAGCAGCCACAACCACACGAATCCAGGGTGTCCAACTCGGTAGACGTTTACGCGAACGGCCTGAGACATGCATATCGCCTACTTCACCCGTCTCCAGCAACACTCTTCGCGCTTGTTCAGGCGACCGTCCGGCAACCAGGCGGGATACCGCCACTTCATCGACAGAACCGCTCACCAGCACGCGAAAGGCAACCTGCAACTGTCGACCGTCGCCGGTATCCGATTCGCCTTCTACGAAAACAACCGGCGAGCCCAGCACCGAATAACCCGCTGGCACGAAATCCTCAGCCGCGGCGCGTACATAGCGACGGATATCGTCCATGAGAACATAGCGTCCACGGGCTCTGCCTTTCAACGTGGCATGCACCGTCTCCGCCGTCTCTCCCGCCGCCGGTCGGGCTGAAAACTCAGTCTCTTGTACCTCAACCCAAGAAGCGATCAAATAGGCTCCCGCGCCGGCATTGGATTCCAAGAGCTTCTCACTCTCAAGACTCAGTCTGGAGCTGAGTCGCTGTCGTAATGCAGCCAGATCACTTTCAGTGCTGTAGGAGATGCTCCGTTCCGTCCCTCCGCGCGTCGCTTCCGGATTGACCACCCTCAACCCCGCGGGTCCTTGAGGCAAGGAGGTAATGCGACCTGCCGCTACATTTCCGGCGCTGCCCAGTGTCACAGAGCGTACGCCAACCTCAGCTTGGCCGGCCTTGATGCCCACCGGCACATCCATAAAAAACTCCGCTCGCCTGGCAGGCACTCGCACAGTCTGGGTGACTTCGAAACGTTGTCCGCCGTCGGTGGCCACTGAAGTCCCCGCCGGTACGGTTATCTCTGTCTCTGTTTCGTTAAACAGGATGACCGTCCCGGTGGCCGCATCCACCCCTTGCTGTCGTCTACCGGTGGTCGGTGCCGAAGCGGTGACCTCCACATCCGTCTCCAATAAACGGACCGGCACCCCTGTGTTTTTCTCCTCAACGGCCGACAGAGGTATCACCAGGGTCCGCTCCAGGGTTCTGGCCACTGGGGTCACGACCACGGTGACACGCGGCGAGAAGAGAAACACAAGCATCACCAGAGCCGACAAAGCCACTGCCAAAGCTACCAGTCTTTGGAAGAGGGCCATGCCTGTCAGACGCCGGGTCACTCTTGCGGACACCGGCTGCATAGGCATGGTCACTTGGGGAAGCCCCCGTTTTTCAGCTGTCTCTTCCGTCGTCACACACGAGCCCCCTTGCCTGTGAAATGCCGGTCAGGGGTTTGACGAAATCAGCGTCTGCAAATAGAGGCGTACGAGCTCCTCAATGACTTCGTCACGCTCAATGCTTCGCATTAGCCCTCGAGCATTTCGATGTGATGTGATATACGTGGGATCACCCGAAATCAGGTAGCCGACGATCTGATTGACGGGGTCGTATCCCTTCTCCTGTAGGGCCTGGTAGACTTCCCGCAAGACCCGGCCCACATTTGTCTGGTCCTTTCCCACACGAAACAGCATGGTTTCATCGGGCCACTCTGCCATGGACTCAACCTCCCGAACCTGCCGGTCGACCCTGCAGTATAGTCTACGTTCTGGAATTCCCAGGTCTTTCCTCCTTGATACGCCCTGGGCGGCGAAACCCCGCCAAAACGCGCCGACGTGATTCCGGCGCATGGAGCGCTCGGTGTCGGATGATCCGACACCGCCGGGTGATAAAACACTCCTGTCCACCGGTCAGATCT
>JBMNSS010000205.1:0-4452 GCA_050945315.1 Limnochordia bacterium
TCTGCCTTGGGATACGGTGGGATCGGTATTGTGGTATAACAACGAGCTGTTGCGCAATGCCGGTGTCGATCCACCGACGTCTTCGTGGACTTGGTTTGACTTGCGGGCGGCAGCCAAGAAAGTGGCCCGGGATACCGACGGCGACGGTATAAACAATGTGTGGGGCTTGGCGGCCGCGACCACTCATGAGCTGTACGATCCGTTGGTCAAGTCTTTCGGAGGTGCCGTTCTCAGTCCGGATCGCAAATCAGCTGCCATCAACTCCCCCGAGGCCATTCAGGCCACCCAGTTTCTCGCGGATATGGTCTTGGAAGATCGCTCTGCCCGGACCGGTCTCAGTGTTGTCAACGGAGACGTAGGTTTTCATGTCGGTGGGACGTTCCTCATTCAACATGTCGGTCGGGTCGAAGGTCTGGATTGGGGTGTCTGTCCGGTGCCCAAGGGTCCGGTGGCTCACAACACCTACGGCGGATCGAACATGTTTGAGGTTATGGTTCGTCCGGGCCAGGATCTGCAAGCGGTGTGGCGTATCCTCAAGTTGCTGTTGACGCAGGAAACCATCGAGGCCTTTTGGGCGTCGTACTCCGCCCCGTACAGTATCCCTTCCGTACGCTCCGTAGCTGCTCGGATCAGGATGAACGAAATTCAACAGGTACTGGCGCAGTCGGTAGGTTTTATGAGTGATGCCGACTGGAGTCCGGATTGGGCTATCTGGCAGACCGGAAAGCGTGCGGGTATTGATCCGGTGCTGCGGGGTGAGCGTTCAGCCGCTGAAGGTGTCCTGCGGGCGGCCGAAGAAATTAACAAAGTACTCGACCTAGCCTATGGAATTGGCAACTAGTAATGTGCAGGGGGCGAAAATAACTCGGTTTGCGTCGAGGAATGCAAGATGATAATATGAAAACCAGGTCCATCCATTGCAGTGCATTTCTGTCCGGTTGAGCATGTGACTTGGTCGACCTTCTCAGGCCTTTCCGGTCTGCGGAGGTCGACCATGTGCAGGGACCGCCGCCGGGCACGATTAACCTTGGCAATCGGATGTTGTCCAAGACTCGCTTTCTTTGCGGTGAGCTCGGACCTGCTGATGGCACCAATGGCTCGGGGACGTCGGTCAAGCTCCAAGACGGGCGGGGGGTGCTCCCCTGGATGATCGATGAACCCGGCCGGGTGTTTTCCGCTACCGGTGCCGCCGATGATTGGGAGAGGGTCTTGGGCATATTCGATCACCCCCTTCGGGATCGGTGGGAAGTCTTGGGTTTCTCCGGACAAGCCCACGGGCGTTTGGCGGGGAAACCTCGATGCTTTATTAGATAATGTAAAAAAGTTCACCGACTCCGTTTGGGGGCGTAAAAAGCAGAAGCATACGAGGGGGAAACATGGTGAGGTCACACAGGAAGCGTCTCTTACTTGCGCCGTTGGGAATTCTGCTCTCGGTTGTCTTGGTCAGTCTCCTCGCGCCGACCGCTATGGGTGCACCGGTTGTCATCCAGATGCAGCGCTCCATTCGCGAGGCTGACAGAAATTGGCAGGAAGCAGTGGTTGAGAAGTTCAACCAGGAGCACGATCACATTCGTCTGGAGTTGGCCGGCGGCGGAGAAGGCATTGGCTACGGTAAGTTGCAGGTCATGATCATCGCAGGAGAAGCACCGCATATCATCTACCAGGATCCGAACAACCTCCTCAACATGGCGCGGCAGGGCGCTCTCGTTGATCTGAAACCCTTCCTTGAGCGGGAACCGAAGGACAGTCCGTTCAACGATTTCTTTGAGGTCACATGGTCGTTTTATACCCTGGGCGGAAGCATCTACGGAGTGGCCCTGGATCTTCAAACTCAAGCCCTCATGTATAACGTGGATGCCTTCAATGAGGCCGGGCAGGTCGAGCCTTGGACGGGTTGGACATGGACTGACCTCACGGCGATGGCCAAGAAACTGACCAAGCGCGTCTCGCCTGACGCAGCGCCGACCCGCTGGGGTATCCGAGAGCCGCAGTGGTTCCACTGGTGGTCAACGATCTGGCACTTCGGAGGCGAGTTGGTCGATAACTGGTCTGATCCGCAGACCTTTATAGGCGATACGGAAGAAGTGCGGCGGGCGCTGCGAGTCTATCAAGAGTTGGTCCGCGCAGGCGCTATGTCCCCTCCGGGTACGTTCGGCACGAGCGGAACCGGCGGAACATCAATTAACGTAGTGGGATACGGTCTCAGTGCCATGGGGCTTGCCAACTCTTTGTATATGCAGACCGCCATTCCGTATGGTGAGGAGTTTGGCACGAACTGGAACGTAGCCTCTCTGCCCAGCGGGCCGGCAGGCAATACGGCCATTACGAATGCTTTGGGTTGGGGCATGGTCAAAGACTCGGGCGACCACAAAGAGGCTTTCGATGTCTTGCGGTATTTCAGCGGCCCTACGTCCATGGAGTTGGCCGTTCAGCATCGCAGGGGTGCGGTGTTGCCTCACCGTCCGACCATGCTGAGGACTTGGCTGCGCGTCATTACCGTTCCGAGCAACTGCCGTGTTCTGTTGGATGCGCTGCCCACATCCAGGCCGCTGCCTCTGATTGAGGACTCCTACAAGAACACCGTGTCACGGGCCGCCTATGATTATTGGCGTGACCGAATCTCGGAGAATCAAGCGATTGAGAATATGAGAATCGGCATCATCACCGGTATCGAGGCCAATCGTGCTTCGCTCGTCAAATAAGAACTGACGGACAACCTCGGCCTTGTGGCGGGGTGACACGAAGACAATTCGAAGGGGGCTCTCAGGCCCCCTTCGCCATTGAAAGGGTCGTATTCGGGATGGTAGAGGACCGCTGTATCATCCGGAGTTTGATATCTGGCTTGTTGAGAAAAAGGGAAACAGCTCCATAAGGCAAATGTAAACCTACGGTATGCATCTCAACTTCCGGATTGACAAAAGGAGTGTTGATCATTGCGGTTCATGCGTGAAGCGTCCCATGTTCGGCGGATCGTGGCGTGGCTGTGTATGGGTGTCATCATGGTATTGTCGACTGAAGTCGGGCAAGCGGCGAAAAACACGCTCGTGGTATGGGACTGGTGGGACATAGCCAACCCGTCCATCAAGGCTTATTACGACTGGGCGACAGCCACATTTGAGGCGGCTAATCCTGATATTGAGCTTGAGTATCAGTTCATTCCGGAGTCGCAGTATTACACGAGGATAATCACCGCCGTAGCGGCAGGCGTGGCCCCTGATGTGGTACAGCTGTCCATCACCCGGGCCCGTGATTTCTACAACGAAGGCTTGCTCATGGTCCTCAACGGCTTTGTGGCCAAGACCCCGTCAATGGCTCCTCGTGAATTCGTTCCTCCCACTCAGATCTACAACCAAAAGGATGATCAGATCTACGGCATCACCTTCGTGATGGATGCCTCCGCTTTGCTGTACAACCGCCAACACTTCCGCGAGGCGGGATTGGACGATTCCCCGGAGGGCATCGTCTCGTGGGATGCCTTTGCTCAGGCGGCCAAGAAGCTGGTTCGAAGGCACGGTGGGGAGACAACCCGCTTGGCATACACCTTCTATGGGAATCCGATTGAAGAGTTCTGTACGTGGATGCGTACCAACGGCGGTTCTTTCTACAACGCGGACTTCACCCGGGCCGGCTTCAACACCAGATCCGGGGTGGAAACCCTGCACTTTTTGCAGAATCTCACCCTTGATCAGTTGACGGGAGGAAACTTCAACGGCGAGACGGCTTCCATGAGATACTGGGGCACTTGGGCCGGTTCCTATATCCGCAACGCCAATCCCGGGTTGGATTTCGGCATGACCACCTTCCCCCAAGGGCCTTCGGGTAATCAACGGGGAAGCACCACGTGGGGTAATATGATGACCATCCTGTCAACGACGCAGAAGGCCGAGGCCGCTTGGCGATACGTCACCTTTATCTGCGGTCTGGAATCCGGCATTCAGCTGCTCAAACTGATGGATCGACCGACTTGTCCGCGCTTGGAATTCTACCGCACTGGCGCCTGGCGGGAGGCGGTCCGGGCCAATCCGTGGATGGAACAGCTCCCGGCAATAGTCAATGCCGGAGGAGCGTATCCCTTTATCCGTTTTGCTGACGTCAGCGCGCAAGTCGCCCCCCTGATCCGCAGTGTGATCCAGTCGGCCGCCATGTCGCCGGAAGAGGCGCTGCTGCGTTCTGAAGAGATTGTCAATCGCTTCCTGAGCGAGTCGGAATGATCCTTGAAGGATCGGATGCCGGGAGCTGGAAATCCCATATCTGAGAGTAACAGGCAACCTGAAGGAGCTGAACCATGAAACGACGCCAGCGAACAAATCGTCAGTGGGGGTTGTTATTGATCATCGCACTCAGTCCGGTGATTCTTTTCGGCCTGGGAAGTCCGGCCGCGGCCTCATCGGCATCGGTGCGCTACGCACCCGATAAATGGGCCGTCCTTCCCAAACTGGATTCCGGGGCTGC
>JBMNSS010000206.1:0-4452 GCA_050945315.1 Limnochordia bacterium
CTCCGCAGTCAGATCGTCGTAGACTAATGCATACTCATTGATGCCGAGGCTCTTTTTGCCCCGAATGTTGAGCAGTCCCGAGGTGCATGAGAAAAGATGCGTTACGTGCCGACAACCCGCCCCCATGGCCTTGAGGACCGTATCTCCCACCGCGCTGCTGTGACCCATGGCGATGTGCCAACCGCGCCGGGCGGCGGCCTGGATGAGCTCCATGGCCCCTGGCAACTCCGGGGCCACAGTGATGCGCTTCACACCGCTCCCTCTTTCCAGAAGCTCCTCGTAGGGCACATCTTGCGGATCACGACGCAAATCGGGATCATGGGCCCCGATCTGGTCAGGCGCCAAGAAGGGCCCCTCGATATGAAAACCCACTGGTTCAGCGCCGCCTGTGTCTTTGCCGGTCATCTCTTCGGCCGCATCCACCACGGCCATCATACGCTCCCAAGAAGTGGTGACGGTGCTGCCGACAAACGACGTCGTGCCTCCGGAGGCGTGGCACTTGGCGATGGTGCGTATGGCCTCAGGCGTGGCATCCATGAAGTCCGCCCCGCCTCCGCCGTGGAGATGTATGTCGACAAAACCGGGGACGATGTAACCTCCGCCCGCATCGATCCGTTGCGCGGTCTGCGGCAACTCCGGGGCCTGCTCTGCCGGACCCACCCAGGCGATGCGCCCGTCGACGATCAAGACCGCTCCGCCCGGCCGGAGCACCCGGGGCGTAACCAACTTACCGTTTCGAATGAAAAGAATTGACGGACCGTCCACAAAAAAACCTCCCCTCTTGCTCAAAGTCGCTGTCGTACGTCAATTCAATGGGTTACTCGGAAAACGCCAAGGGTGGTTGGGCCACTTCCGGGATCATCACACAGCGCACGTCGGGGTGGTTTTGGAGCAAAGAAGCCGGCACTTGCGGAGTGACCGGACCGTGAATCATGCGTCTGACCACGGCCGCCTGCCAGCTTCGGTTCAGATAGATGTGCACACTGCGGGCGGCGAGGATCTCCTTCATGCCCACGGTGATCGCCAGGCGGGGCATGGCCACGATGTTGCCTCCGGCCGCCGACATGGCGTTGCAGACCCGGGTGCGGTAGTCCAGTTCGACCACCCGTGTGGGAAGAGCGGCAAATTCCTCCGCCGTCATCCCCAGTGAAGGATCGGGAGGTTCGTTGAAAGCAATGTGCCCGTTGATCCCCACACCGCCGAAGCAGATGTCCACTCCGCCCAGCGCCTCAATACGGGCGGCTATGTCATCCGGGCAACTTGGATGGGGGAAAATCCTGTTCTCCTCAGCGACGCGTTTGTCTTCATCGAGGAGGTTGTAAAACTGCTCATCCATATAGCGCCGGAAGCTCAAGGGATGCGAGTAACTGATGCAATCGGTGCCGTCTGAGTTCAAATACTCATCCATGTTGATGCAGACCACGTCCCGGCACGACACGCCCTCCAGGTTGCACAACCTGGCCAACCTGCGGTACTGATCCCTTGGGCCCACGGGCAGGATGAAAACAGGCGGTCGCCCCTTCTCCAAACCGGCCACAATGGCCTTGAACATGACCCGAGCCATGTCGTTATGGAGATCAGTCTCGCTTTCCACAGTCTCCACTTTGATGTGGGTGCCCTCTCCCAACCGCTCTCCCGGGATTCTCATGAACTCTTCATCTTTCATCGGCTGATCCCACCCTCCAGCGGACCCCGGATGGTCGCTTTGGATTCTCCCGCCTGCAGGATGGCCTCGGCAATCGCCAGGCTCCCGATACCGGCCTCGCCGTCGATCGGAGACGGGCCGCCTTCCCGCACGGCGTCCACGAAGGCCTGGATTTCGTCGAGGTACATATCGTTCAGCTTGTAGGGATACTGCTGTATCCCCGCCTCGCCCGCATCGACCACAATGGCGCCCCAGCCTGTGTCCAAGGCCGGCAAGGAGGCGAAATCCGGACGGGCATCCCGGCTGAAATACAGGGCTCCTTTGGGCCCGATGATGTCGTTCACACTCCCCCCGCGTGCGCCAAGGGGCAGTCCCCACGACCAGGACAGCACCAAATCGTCGCCGCTTGCGTAGCGGACCAAGGCGCTGCCTGTATCGGCCGCCGTGGCATCCTCACGAAAAGTCATGGTGCACGCCGCCACCCGCTCGACCTCGCCGAACATATGGCGGGCGAAATCCAGGTTGTGGATCGCCCCGTCCACGATGGGGCCGCCTCCCTGATCCTTTTGCACGAACCAGGACCACGCCAGAGCGCCGCCCCGCACGGCGACCACGGAGCGCCAGACTACCGGACGCCCCAAAACACCTGATTGCACCAGCTCTTTGACCTTCATCCATCCGTTGTCGAAACGGCGGCATAAGGCGATCATCAAGAGCACCCCGGCCTTATCGGCCGCCTCCTGCATGCGTTTGGCCCCCGGCAGGTGCAAGCTCATCGGCTTTTCGCAGAGAACATGCTTTCCGGCCTCGGCGGCCGCCACGGCGATCTCCTCGTGAACGTAGGTGGGTGCGCACACATCGACTATGTCAATGTCAGCCCGGCTCACCGCTTCCCGGTAATCCTCGTACCAATCGTCCATGTCGTATGCCTCTTTCAAGGCCTTGGCTCTCTCCGGAACGATGTCCACGGCCGCCACCACTTTCGCCCCGCGCACCTTGACGTATCTTTCGGCGTGGGCCTTGCCCATCCGACCCGATCCGACTATCGCTACCCGCAGTTCCTTCATCGCTCGCTCCCCCCTCCCCGGATCTTGCACTCGCTGCCCACGTTCAACAGACGGCAGAAGTTTCCTGCCCAATCCCGTGTCAATGCGCGAAAAAAATATGCGTCGCTCCCAGGAGATGACTCTCTTGTGTTGAAACAGGGGCGAACAATCATATACACCTACATTTGTCTTGTTTGTCGGACTATACCCAAGGGTTCGGCATAGGGTCGGCAAACCCTTGGGATTACAAGGAGGTGGTTGAAGTGAACGGCAAACAGAGGTCCGCGATACTCACCGCACTGTTGATTGTTTCGTTCCTCTTCTCCGTCGTCTGTCACGCCGCACCGACGACCATTCAGTTTCTCACCTACGGTCTGACTCCGGAGCACTGGCAACGCATGGCGGATCGGTTCGTGGAGGCCAATCCGGATATCGAAGTGGAGCTCGGGGTCTACACGTTCGGCGAGTACAACGAGAAGTTGGTGACGCAGATCGCGGCCGGACTGGCGCCGGATCTGGTGCAAGTCTGGGCCCAGTACAAGTTGAAATACATCGAACTGGGCTGGTTGCGGGACATCACGGCCCAATGGGAAAAGAGCAGTGTACTCAAGCAAGCGCGCTTCTACTCTTTTGCCTTGGAGGCCGCCAAGCACAAAGACCGCTTCTACGGCGTTCCCTTCGACTACAACTCGCAGATCTGGTATGTGAACATGGATCATTTGTCGGATAGCGGAGTGGTCCCTCCGGGCACTGACTGGACGATCGACGACTTTACGGAGCTGGCCCGCAAGCTCACGAATCCCACCAAGGGCGTCTACGGAGCTTTGAACATGGTACGCAATGCAGGCACGGAGAATCTGCAGTGGTCGCAGATCTGGACCGGCGATGACTGGGTCAGCCCGGATCACAAAAAGGTCCTGGTGGACAGCCCGGCCTATATCGAGATGCTCACTTTCTGGTACGATCTTCAAAACACTGTAAACGTGACGCCCGGATGGCCCGGAGCGTGGGGCTACAAGGGCGACTTCTATCAGGGAGGGATTGCTCTTTGGCAGGGCTGGCTGTCCTATGCCAATTCCATGGTCCGGCGCGGTGCCAAACACGATTGGGCCTTTGCCCTGATGCCCAAAGCACCCGCCGGGCAAGACAGCTTTGCTCAAGGGCATATGTTTTCCGTACCTGTGGCTTCAGATCAGCCTGAGGCCGCATGGCGGATGGCCGAGTGGCTCATGGGCCCCGAAGGACAGAAGTCGATGGTTGAGGATCTCGAGCGCCATCCGCTCGGGCCCTACAGCGATCTGTGGAGTCTGTTCTTCCGCATGGCGGGTCCGCAAAAAACTGACTACGCCCGTGATTTCGTCATGCACTCCTTCTACGGACCCAATCTGGTGCGGACCATGGACTACTGGATCTCGTACCCGGAGGCCAACACGATCCTGGCTGAGCATCTGAGGAATATCTTCTCCGGTCAGGCTCCCATCGGCAATGAGATGCGCAACGCGGCGGCCAAGATACAGATTCTTCTGGATGAGCAATGACTCCGGCTTGAGTAAACAAAGCACACGGACCGCCCGGGATGCTCCTGAGCGGTCCGCGTCTCTGATATGTCCGTCTTGGTCACTGCCACCCGTCGGGCATCGGTGTCTGCTCTGACGAGATCCAGTGGCACCGCGTGCGAGTATGAACCGGCGCTGCCAGCGATTCAGCGGGCATGGCGCGCCATGGCCGAGATGCCTCCGCTACGAATCCCAAGAGATGGTC
>JBMNSS010000207.1:0-4428 GCA_050945315.1 Limnochordia bacterium
ACGCCGGAGGCAGAGCGACCAAGATCGATGTACTCGTATCCAAGCCCGACAGGCGGATCAAAGCCGAGGCGCTGGAAAAACGCATTGAGGAGCTCGTCTTGAAAGTGGCGGAGACCCTCGGCCGTCATCATCTTCTCGGTGAGCTGGGCATCGATCTGGGGCTGGATACGGATGGCAGACTGTGGGTGATTGAGGTCAATCTGCGTCCGGGGCGCGCCACCTTCAGGCAGGCCGGTTTGATCGAATCCTGGCGAAGATCAGGGCGTGCACCGTTGGAGTTTGCTCTGCATCTGTGGGAGGCCAATAAAGATGCCGACGGTTGAGGCGCAGACGACCCGAATCACGGTTCATGAACTCAAGGTCAAATCGAGCGAATGCATCGCGTCTTTTCCTCCCCGGCTTGCCGAGCGGTTCTCACTGTCGGGGGGAGCCAAGCTCTCTTTAAAAGTCGGCCGCGTGACAAAAGAAGCGATGATCCGCATTGAACCTCACTCGTCCGTTGCGGACACCGATCCCGTCGGTCTGAGCGGGCGTCTCTTGCGGCTCTTCGGCCTGTCGGAAGGCAGCCATCTGCACGTCCTGCGTACGGCCTCGGGGGTGCGCTTAGGTCCTGTCGTGGGCATTCTGGCTCCCCGGCGCTCCGGGTTGGCTAAGCCGTATCAGGCCCAGACCAGTCTGTTCAGGCGAGTCATCGCCGCCGGCGAAGAGTTGGGAGTACTCGTTTACGTCTTCGATTTTCATGACATCCGATGGCCCGAGCGCAGGGTGCGGGGCTACACCTTCTGTCAGAACCGCTGGATGATGAGGCTTTATCCGCTTCCTGATGTGGTCTTTGACAGGGCCAGCGGAGTCTTTCCGGGCGGCAGTCTGCGGGCGGACCAAGCGCGGCGGCGCTTGGTTGACGACCTGGGGATCAAGCTTTTCAACACCCGGCTGGGAAACAAAATGCGCATGTACAGATTGATGCATGCTGATCAGTTGCTACGAAAACATCTGCCGGCGACCTACAAAGTGCAGGGCGGCGGTGTCGTCTCCCGCTTGGTGACCAAGCATGGCGCAGTCTATCTTAAACCGCAAAACGGGGCGCAAGGCAAAGGGATCATTCGTCTGCGCCGCCTCAAAAAGGGGGTCGCCTACACCTTGACACTCAAAGACTACCGGCAAGTGCGGGGGCAGGCGTCCGGTGTGAGCGAGGCCCTCAGCAGACTGCGCAGTCAAGTGGCGCTCTCCGGTTATCTGGTGCAGCCTGATCTCAACCTACTGCGCATCAACGGCCGGATATGTGATGTCCGGGTGCTCGTCCAAAAAGACCGTGACGGGGCCTGGCATGTCACCGGAGTGGCGGTGCGAGCGGGCGCCGCGGGGCGAGTGATCTCCAATCTGCACGGGGGAGGACGTTCACTGCGCCTGGATCGCCTGCTCCAAGAGGCGTTGGGCGCAGATGAAGAAAGAAAGCGCCGGCTGCAGGAGGAGATCGAGAAGTTGGCCATCCGCATTGCCGAGGTGCTGGAGCGCTCTACGCCCTGTCTGGGGGAATTAGGCGTCGATCTGGGCATAGACCGACAAGGGCGCATCTGGATCATCGAGGCTAACTCACGAACCGGACGCGCTGTCTTCAGAAGATGTGGGATGCACGAGGCGGCCCGTCTTGCTGACCGGCGTCCGCTGTTGTATGCCATGCACTTGGCGGGATTCACTACCTAAAGGATTGGGGCTGGGCTATGAGGGTGCGCCTGGAGTTGACTAATCACAGCAAAGCTGTCTATGCGGTAAGGGCGCCGCGCGGTCTGGTCAAAGGACGCCGCCGTGTCGTGGTCGGCGTGGGACAGCGTGAGGTGACCGCCCACTGCTCGAGCGGTCCGGCTCAAGCCACGTTGGGACTGAGCCCCGCTTTGATGGCCAAGATGCATCTGCGGCGCGGCATGCGTCTGCATGCCCGTTTTGACGGACGGGTACTGCATATCGGTCCGCTGGTGGGTATTCTGGTCCCCGGCACCACGGGACTGCCGAATCCGATCGGTAACATGACCTTGGGGGTGCGCTACTTCATCGAGCAGGGCCGTGCAGTCGGTGTTTATCCGTTTGCCTTCTCATGCAGTGCCGTGGATTTTAAACGCGGTCAGGTTCGGGGCTACACGCTCAGCTTGGGGGGTGAGCAACCCCGCTGGGTCCGCCGCCTCTTTCCGTTGCCTGATGTGGTCTATGATCACATCACCTACAGAAGGCGCGACCGCAGCGCCGATATCCGCAAGCTGAGAACCCGATTGGCTGAGGCTGGGATTCCTTTTTTCAACCAGGGTTTTTTCGACAAATGGGATGTGCACAACCGCCTGATGAACTCGCCGGAGATGCAACCCCATCTGCCCGAGACGGTACCTTTCAGCCTCGATGCCCTGCAGGAGATGACGACCAAGTATCGCCGCGTCTTTATCAAGCCGGCCCAGGGCAGTCTGGGTCGCAACATCTACATCCTGACGAAATCACCGACCGGCAGATTCGAATTTCGGCGCGGTCGGGGCCGGGCTTCAAGGCAGATGCTGGATGATCCGGGTGCCGTTGAGGCCAAGCTGGCCCGACTGAAAAAGGATCAGTACATCGTACAGCAAGGCCTTGATCTTTGTCGGGCCTACGGGCGGGCCGTGGATATACGGGTCATTATGCAGCGAACGCAGAATGGACGCTGGGCGGTGAGCAAGATCTTTGCCCGCGTGGCCAGCCGGGGCCGTTTGGTCTCCAACATTTCGGCCGGAGGAAAGGGGCTGTCGGCGAGCCGAACTCTGCGTCGCTGTTTTTCCTCAGCTAAGGTGAAGAGCCTGATCCGGGAGATACGGCGGGTGGCTCACTTGGTCTGTGTGACCATGGCCGAAAACACCGACGGATACCTGGGCGAGTTGGGGGTGGATGTCGGTGTGGACCGGCAAGGTCATGTCTGGGTGATCGAGGTCAACAGCAAGCCTCATCGCAAAGCGTATGACACTCTTGAAGGACGCCCCACGGCCAAGCGGTCTTTTCGGCGCCCGATGCAGTATGCGGCGTATCTGGCAGGCTTTCGAATCCGATGAGCGTTAAGCGTTCAGGGAGGCTGGTTAAGGATGGGTTTTGCCATGGGTATTCTGGCCACTCGTGGTGTCAATCGCCCGGCGACTCCAAGGGATCCTTTCCCGGGGCGGACGAGAACGTTTCAGGAAATGAGCCGAGTGGCCCGCAAACAGGGCGTGGAGATAGTGGTCTTTTCGCCGCGGGGTGTCGATAAAAGGCGATCACGGGTTTTGGGTTGGAGCTTTGTGCCCGGTCGGGGTTGGGGACAGAGCTATCATCCTTTGCCTCCGGTGGTCTATAACCGGGTCGCCAACCGTCGCGCTGAAGGCAGAGCCAGGGTTCAGAATCTGTTGTCTTGGCTCAAAGCGCGGGGTGTGATCGTTTTCAACCCGCGCTTTCTCGATAAGTGGGAAGTCTATGAGGCCTTGCAAGCCGATCCGGCGGTGAAGCAGAACGTGCCGGAGACTCTGTTGTATACCGATCCGGGGCAGGCTCTTGATGCCTTGCGCAGGTGGGGAGTGGTCTTTTGCAAGCCTCGGCGCGGGAGTCTCGGGACGGGTATTGCCGCCTTGAAGCTCATTCGTCCCGGCCGGGTGAGCATATCGCGCAACGGGGTAAAGGCGGGCACCAGAGTGCTGCAGGTTTCCAGCCCCCGGGGCGTGCATCACTGGGTCGAGCAGTATCTGCGGCCCTATCGCTACTGTCTGCAAAAGGGTGTTGATCTGGCCACCGTGCAGGGATGCCGCTTTGATATCCGGACCCTGGTACAAAAGGACGAGCACGGGCTCTGGCGTTTCACCGGAGCGGCGGCCCGGGTGGCAGGCCGGGGACAGCTGACCACTCATGTCCCCCGCGGCGGCAGACGCATGCCTTTGCGCACCGCACTGAGGTATGCGTTGCGGGAACCGCAAAAAGCAGAGGAAAAGATGAGAGAACTGGCCGAGCTTGCCCAAGCCGCGGCCGCCTGCCTGGAGCGTCATTACGGCGAGTTGTACGGCGAGTTTTCACTGGATGTGGGTTTGGATAGCGACGCAAGACTCTGGATCCTTGAGGCCAATGCCAAGCCGTTTCGCTTCGATGAAGCCGATATTCGCCGCCGCGGCTTTGAGCGCCTGATCGCCTTCGCCCGGTATCTGGCTGAAGGGGCCGCCCAAAACGCAGATTAGAGAATGTTGCTGAGGCGAAAGACTTCCTTGTGCGGTATATGGACAAATAAGCGCTGCGCCGCCAGGGCCTCGGCCAGCAAAGCGGCCGCCTCTTCGGCCGTGGCATAGGCGCGCAGCCGGCTCAAGATGTCGTTGATATCGTCGATTTCAGGATGTTCGGTGAGCAGATTCCAGCGCGGCTCTATCGTCTGCCATCGCCGGTACAGATCGTCTACGCGGCGAC
>JBMNSS010000208.1:0-4401 GCA_050945315.1 Limnochordia bacterium
CGGCACCTATTCCTGCCGACGAAGTGCTCTTCTCGCAGGCTATCCTCGACGGCATCTACCGGTCCGCCGAACTTGGTAAGGAAGTAGAGATTCAAATACCTGAAGATCTGCAATAATGCTATTGAGCACTCGACATGATCGACCTTCTCAAGCTTCGACGCTCTGCGAGGGTCGATCATGTGCGGCGACAGTCGCCAGCTCACCCAGCCTCAGTTCGTCGGATGACGAGCTACGTTACGAGCGAATGACATAGGCACCTTGGGGTTCTTTCTCCGGCTCCGGGCTCTGCGGCACGTGATTAAACAGCACGGATCAAGACAACGGGCAGTGTCACCTGAAAAAACCGCTCGCTAGCATTGGCGAGGAGATCATGACCGCCATTGAGATGAGTTGCCCGTGAACATGGTTTTCGTGTTGGATACCAACAAGAAACCTCTACAACCAACTCATCCGGCAGAGGCTCGGATACTGCTCACGCAAGGCAAAGCCGCTGTGTATCGCGAGTACCCGTTCACGATCATTCTTAAGTATGCCGTTGACGATCCCGTAGAGTCACATCTGCGTCTGAATACTGATCCGGGCAGCCACGCTACCGGGATAGCCATTGTCGACGACAAAAACATAGGACGTAGTCCTTGCGCCTGAGATAAGTCACCGGGATCATGTAGAAAAGAAAAACTCGGCCCAACGGTGTGCTGTTCGCGGCTCAAGACGCAACAGAAAAAGGCGCTATCGTAAACTCAGGTTTAACCGCAGGCGACGGAAAGAGGGCACCGTCGTTGGAAAGCCGTCTGGGCAATATAGAGACCTGGGTACGGTGCCTCATGAAATATGCTCCGATCACGGCTCTGTCCGTAGAACACGTCAAGTTCGACACTCGAAAGCTGCAGAATCCGGAGGTATCGGGCGTGGAGTGTCAACACGGCGAACTATTAGGATGCGAAGTCAAACAATACCTGCTTGAGAAGCGGGGCTATGAGTGCGCTTCCTGTCCGGCCGCCGACGTGCCTTGGGAAGCTGGCACATCGTACCCAAAAGCCGGACCGAGTCTCCGAATTAACGGCCGAGCTTGCGACTTAGAAAAGGGTGATAGGACCGCGGGGGATTTTGAATGTCCTATCACATACAAGAGCAAGCCAAACAACCTCGGGACGCAGCAGCGGTCAATGCGACACGTTGGGAACTACGATGTCGCTTAGATGCATCGGGTCTTCCCCTCGAAACAGCCGGCGGAGCCATACGAAAAGGAGATCCCAAAGCTGACTGGATCGACGCAGGGCGCGTGGGAGCAAGCGGTGCCGAGGTCATGCTCGATGCGGACCAGATCGTTGCCACAGGGCGCGGATCCCGGCAGATGTGTCAAATGGATAGGTACCACTTCCCTCGCAGCAGGCCAAAAGCCGCCAAGCGCGCAAACGGTTTTCGGACCGGAGATATGGTACGGGTCGTGATCACACCGGGGCGTACATGAGGGCCGTGCAGTGGTCCGGGAGCGAGGCTGTTTTGATATAGTGACCCCTGCGGGTGAGGGAGTCACGCCATCATGGAAAAGGTTCAGCTTGCTACAGCGATTCGACGGCTACACTTACGACTGTCGCCTCTGAGCGTAGACATCGCCGCCAAACGTCCGGTGTCGCAGCGTCGTGAATCATTCGGCGTGCGGCAAGCTCGCACCTTCCGTGCCCTGGAGTGTCTTGCTGCCTCAATTAAGATAAGGGAATCCACCGCAGAGCTCGAATTAGGTATAATCGAAGATGAATCTAATCTGCCATTACAATGGAGAGGATGGTTACGCATGCTCAAACGCGGTCTACACATCTTCGTTTGCCTTACCGTCTTGGCACTCTTTTCCATTAGTGCAAAGGCTGCAGAACCCAACCTCGAACCGCCGCCAGTTGTGATAGAAATACCCAGACTGGAGGGTGGGGTGACACTGGACGGAAGCATCAGCGAGGCTGTCTGGTCTCAGGCCCTGCGCGTTGTGATCCCGCGCGCTTTACTTGAGCCGGAGCTGCCCAGAGCTGACGATGTCTCGGGGGAGGTTCGCCTCTTTTGGAACGACAACGGTCTGTATGTGGCCTACAAAGTTGATGATCGCAAGCTTATGCTCGCTGACACTGATGATCCGCTGAGAGAATACGATGCCGTTCGGTTCTGGTTTGACAGATTGTGGATCCAGGTGGGACTGACAAAGGACGGGGGCTCGCGCTTCAGCGTCACCAACTTGGGCAAGTATGTACCGCTCATAGACACCTATCCCCAAGCGGCGGCAAGCAAGATCTCATCCGGCTACACGGCCGAGATCTTCATCCCCAACTCGGCCGCCAACCTTTATCTGGGAACCGACCTGAAAAGCGGTGTCCAAATACGCATGGCCTTTGGAATCAACAACCGCTATCAGGAAAACCGTTCCGGCCATGTGACGCATTCATTTCCAAATCGCTATGGTTTCAACGCCCGCGACTCATTTGCCGTCGTAACGCTTAAGTAATCCGACGGTCGGAGGGTGTCGACGCTCGGCGCCCTCCTATTCGACGTAGGGAATCGTCTGCGGGCCTTGCGGCAGGACACAGATCTCAGCTGGACGTCCTGTTAAGGCTTCTTGGGCCGCTGCGACGGTCCGTATGGTCTCCTCCGGATCACTCACGGGTTCCAGAAGCATGCGCCTGGCTTGCGTTTCGCTGATGCCGCCTGAATACAGATAGACTCGTGCTTTTTGCAGTACCTGAGCCAGAACCTGGGCCTGCCACTGATCAGCCCGACAATGACCCGCAGAGTGCACAAGCTCCAGTATCCTCTCAGCGCTGCCGGCCTCCTTGACAATCTCCCCGAAGGCTCCGTGATCAGGGATTCCGTCCGCACACTCAGCGGCCATGATGATGGCCCCGCCCGGTCTGACGATCTGCGCTGCCGCTGACATTCCTTTAACCGTCTGATACAGATTCTGATCTAAAGGATATCCACTGTTTGTGGTGACCACGACATCGAAGGGTTTGGGAACTGCTCGCATCGCACTCTTCTTCACATAGCTCACACCCGCGCGATGAGCGGCATCGAGACTGCCCGCAAAGACCGCCGTCACCTTCTTCTCTTTGTTCAAAGCCACGTTGATAATGAAATCAGGGGGACATAGACTTGCGCCCTCATAGAGCGTCTCCCACAGGGGATTGCCATCCAACACTCCCCAGGTGGCTTGCGGATGACCCACAAGTTCTGCTCGATGTACATGCTGGATAACCCGTTGTGACGCCACTCCCGGAACCACTGATTTGGGGCCGCCGCTGAAACCCGCAAAGAAGTGAGGTTCAATGAAGCCGAGCACGATCCGAAAGTCCGCGTCTACATAGGCCCGGTGCAGCTCCACGGCGGTACCGTCCGACAGTCTGCCCACGGTTCGCATAGCGACCGCCTCAGTTGAGCGTGATTGTTCACTCCGGTAGCGGCACAGGGCCTCTTCTCCCACCAGCTCTATGAGTTCTTCCCGCGTATTGAGCCGATGGGTGCCAAGAGCATTCAAAAGGGTGATCTGAGAGTCCGGAATGCCGACCTCGGAAAAGACTTCCATAAGGGCTTTCAACAGCAACTCGCCCGGCATGGGTCGCGTGCCGTCGCTGTGCACAATACACACCCTGTGAGAGGCGTCCAACAGCTCCTTCAAAGGCACTGTGCCCAGCGGACCGGCCAACGCCTGTCTCACGGTTTCCAACGGGGTGGCCAATGCCGGCCCATGCTGTGGCTCAATCACATGCGCTCCGTCCGGAAGCCGCACATACAGGCCGTCTCTGCCATACGCTAACCATACACGCATCGTGTCAAACCTCTCTGCCTTTTTTGATAGTTCTTCGCTCATCTTGGCGGTAGTCCTGCGGCCCACATCAAGAGGAGGCGGATCAATACGTCCGAGTAATACGCCCTGATGCGGGGCGCGTTTTCGTTGTCGTAGAACGCTCGATCCTCGTAGCGTCACAGACGCTCCGGTCCCGCCGGGAAGCAGGATGCTCCGAGGTATCCCGCTCACGCGCCATTTGTGATTCTATACACGTTACAGCGGTGAGGGTCCCTCGCAGCCGGTGTTCACTGTGACAGCCCCAGCCTCTTGATCGGTGCCGTTTAACCTTCCCGGAGGCGGAGAAATACCCCAGGCTGTCCATCTGCTTGCCGTTACATGGTGTTTGAGACTCTTAAGGTCGGCTGAGCTTGTGGCTGTCGCCACACATGATCAACCCTCACAGACCGGCGAAGCCTGAGACGGTGGCTCGGCCAAACGCCCCGCTTCGATGCGTGAACAAAACCTTCAAAGATATGAGGTGGGGAATCAGCGTTTTCGTCCACCGCCCAGTAGATCCAAAATGCTTAACAGCAATCTGGCTGATCTTCGTTTACCTTTAAGTATATCCGTGA
>JBMNSS010000209.1:0-4401 GCA_050945315.1 Limnochordia bacterium
GCTCCCATTCCGAATACCGCGCAAAAGACGTGGGATCCGTCATCATGGCGTACAGGTTCATGATGGTAGTATTCTTCGCCTGAAGCTCCTGGAAAAAGACCTGCGCGGTCCGGATACGTCCGGGAATGCGCTGCGTTATCTGGTAGAAACGCCTCAGGTTCCTGTCGTTATGGGCCATGAACTGAATCCAGAGCCAAGCCTCTTCCTTGTGCGGAGTGTTCCGCATCATCATAGCATAGAACGGCGTGAACTCCCCTCCCGTGTTCTCAGACGGACCCTTGGGATAGGGCAGCCATCCGAATTCAAAAGCCCCTAAGACTCGCTCTCCCACATTCGGACCGGCATTGAAGCTTAAGGCCGCTCTTCCGTTATGGAAGGCCGTGCCCCAACTGCCGTCAAGCCCGCCGCGCTCCGAGATGCGATCCACCATGCTCAAAGCCCTGACCACGCCTTCAGACAGTAGGGTGCTTCGCGTGGGGTTTACTCTCCGGTCCAGGTAATCCCCGCCCCCGGCGCGAACCAAAGGATGCAAGCGCGTCCAATAGATCGGCCAGCTCATCCCCAAGGACTCTGTGACGCCGTCGGGCCTGATGATGGTGGCCTTGGTGGCTATCTCCTCAAGAGTCTCCCACGTCCAACCGGGCGTCGGGACGGCCAGTCCCAGGTTCAGCAACAGAGTCTCATTGTACGCGGGACCATAGGTCCAAAGCTGATAAGGAATGCCGACCAATGTCCCTTTTCCCGTCCGGCCATACTCCAGGAAGGGCACGGGAAAATCCGACTCTCTGATGCCGCTCTTTCTCATCCAGGGAGTCAGATCCTCGAGAAGCTCATCTACATCAAAGGGTGCCAGATAGGCCATGGTCGCTTCCAGAGTATCCGGAGGCAAGCCACCCATCAGCATGACCATCAACTTCTCTTGAATCAGTCCGCTATTGGACAGATTGAGTTCAACGTTGATGCCGGTCTCTTCTTTGAAGCGGACCGCCAACTCCTCATACCATTCATCGGTTCTTACGTCATTCTGGCCCACATGAACGATGGTCACCGAGGCCGGCGCGGCATATCCTGCGGCAAACACCAACAAGGACACCGTAATCGCGGCCAAAAAGCGTGAAAGCAAGAACAACTCCCCCTCCGCTGAGATTAGACATGCTATCACATGTCGCACGAGTTGAACGTGAAAAAGAGTGAACTGTGCGCCCATTCTATGCCCTGGCTGGCTCTTCCTTCCGTCTGGCGGTTTTGTGTAGCGCTTCGGCAGCCTGGACGGTCCTTGGCCAGACTGTGACTGCAATCCGGCGCTTCTATCCGTCCGGTTGGGTCTGCTATGTATGCGGACATGGGCAGAAGCAGAGTCGATTCTGGCACCGACCATTACTCAGTCAAGGCGACCGTGCGATCTTCGATCGCCACCGCAAGGCAGCGTGGGACATCAAGAGTTGAGTCATTCAACCCTAGGTTAGGGGTGCAAGACGGTCTCAGACCGCAATCCGCGTCTGAGTCCAAGAGTCCGACACCGCCGTCCAGGGCGTGCCACTTCGCTCTCCCGGGGCATAGGAAATCCGCGGTCGGGCCTCGAACACCCTCAATAGCGCAGGCCGACGGTCGGCGTGTACAGGCGCGGGCCGGCACTGTTCCCTTTGAGCACCCGGTGATGACCGCGCGGCATTACTCCACCTAGAAAGGTCGTGCCCGCTCATGGATTTTGATGTGCTCATCTGTGGCGGTTCAGTGATCGACGGCTCCGGAACAAGACCGGCTTTCCAGGCAGACGTGGGCATCATCGGCGATCGCATCGCGGCCATAGGTTCTCTCGGTCACTGCCATGCCGGCGTGCGACTCGATGCCGCTGGGCTGACGGTCTGCCCGGGGTTCATCGATGTACATGTCCACTCGGAGATAGCTTTGCTTACGGGCGAGCACCGCTCTGCCGGGTTGTTACAGGGAGTCACCACCCAGTTTACCGGAGCCGACGGCTTTGGCTGGGCCCCGCTTCCGCCTGTTCTCGGTCGGCGGTATTGGCGCTATACACTGTTTGCTTACGCACATCCGCAATTGGATGTCGTCAGGGCGTCACCGGCCGAATACCTCGACCTCTTCACCGACCGTACTCCGGCCAACGTGGTACCTCAGGCACCTCACGGCGCTATACGGCTGGCGGTGGTCGGCTGGGAGGGCCGCCCCGCCGATGCGGATGAGATTGAGAAGATGCGGCGCATCCTCCGGGCTTGGCTGGCAGCCGGCGCGGTCGGCCTCAGCCTAGGCTTGGAATACCAGCCGGGCAATGCCGCCACTACCAAAGAATTGATCGAGTTGGGCCGCGAAGTGGCCGCTGCCGGGGGCGTGATCTCGGCGCATGTCCGCAACAATCCTCTTGGACGCCCTGCAGCCTGGCAGGAACTGATGACCGTCGGTCGCTCTGCGGGAGTGCCCATACACATCAACCACGAGTTCGTGACAGCGGAGACTGAGCCGTTGCTGGCTCAAGCCGCCGAGTACGACCTCACCTTTGACTCGTATGTCTACCCTGCGGGCTGCACGCACCTTGCGCTCCTACTCCCTGTGTGGGCGCAGCAAGGCGATCCCGCCGATCTACCCACCCGCATGCAAGATCCGCATTTTCGCCGCTGGGTTGAAGCCCACCTCGACCAGGCTCTGGCCGAGCGCCTGGCCGACGGCGGCAGAGCCGTGTTCGTTGCCAACCAGACCGGGCGTTACCTCGGAGAAAGTACCGCCGACGCCGCAGTCCGGGAAGGCAGGCCGCTGGCTGAGTTCGCCGCCGATATCCTCGTGGAGGAGGATCCATACGCCTTGATGGTGATGCACCACGGCGGCAGCACAGCCGAATTGGAGGCCAAAATGGTCCGCACCCTGGCGCATCCGGCCATGCTGGTGTCCAGCGACGGCATCTATCATGGTCCGCTGGGCCACCCTCGCGGATATGGCTGCTTCGCCCGAATTCTCCGCCGGTTTGTACGGGAGCTGAAGGCTATCGATCTCGTCCAAGCCGTCTATAAGATGAGCGGATTCCCCGCCCGCCGTTTCGGACTGCGCGATCGCGGTCTGCTCAAGCCCGGCTACGCCGCCGACGTGGTGCTGTTTTCCGCTACAGAAGTCGCCGATCACTCTACTTGGTCGCAGCCGTGGCTGCCTCCGACGGGCATCCGGGCCGTGTTCGTGAACGGTCGGCCCGTAGTGGAAGACGGACAGCCCACCGGCGAGCTGCCGGGAAGGGTGTTGAGGCGTTAGGCAGAACGCATTGAGGGCTCTCCGTCTCCTCGGGTTGGATGAGGCTTTCGGCGCGTGCCCGTGTAGCCAAGGGCAAGAAACATGGCACGATTCGAGCAGGAATACACCCTTGGATATTCGTGTTGATCCCGGAAATCGAAGGGGCCAAAAGCCGTGCCCACGTACTGCAAAACCCGGTTTTCCTTTTCGCCGCAGTCTTCCCGTATCAGCGCTGGCGGTCTCTTCGCTTTCTTTTTCTCGGCTTAGACCCTTCAGCGTGGATACGGGGTTTCTCTGTGCGAGTGTGGATATGAGCTCTCATCCAAACCGCTCCCGGGCCGATGACATCGCCTTTGAGAGGCGTTTTGCCTGCCGCGATGCGGAAGTGCTGCGGCTTTGTGCCGGACAAGGACGAGGATACGCCGAACTTGCCGACGGTGATCACTCAATCCCTAAAGAAGCTCTGATACCCGCTACCCGGATATCAGCCAGTCGCTGAGCCTCTCTCAGCGCTTCCTCCACAGAGATCTCATTTCTGCGGGCTCGTGTCAGCTGCTGATTCACGATGTCATTGATCTCGGAAGCACCCAAGATGGTGGTCTGAAAAGGCATGGGCAACCAGACACCCAAGGCGCTCTGGACATAAGCCGCCAGCTCGTTGGCGCTCATCGCCCACTCGTCCGGGGTGGCAGCATGCATCCGGGCCGCCAGTGTTCGCCAATGCGAGAGGCGGACACCGTTGGTCCCCGTGGCCACCAACAGTTCGGGATGCTCATAGGCTCCGGTCAAAAGCCATTTGACGAATTCCCACGCCGTCTCAACATTCCTGGTGTTGCGGCTGATTCCGACTACATTCCGCCATCCGGGTACACGGCTCAGCTTAACGCCGGCGGGAGCCGGGTATCCGGCCATGCCAAACAGCTGTCCCGGAGACCAGGGAGCGACGCTACTCTGCGCGGTGGGCCAGTTGTAGCCACCCAATGAGACCAAGAACATACCGACTCGCCCCTGCCCGAAAGCCGTCCAGGCCGCGGTGCCGTCGGGCATGGCATTCAAAATAGGCGAGACCTTCTTCTCGAAATGCATCTCCCAAAGCGCATTGGCGATGCGTTGGTTATCAGCCGTGGCGATACTGGCTCTTGAGACTATGCCGTTTTGATAATCTTCCGC
>JBMNSS010000210.1:0-4385 GCA_050945315.1 Limnochordia bacterium
GGCACCGGCAGAGTCACGAGCATGTTGACGAGATTCATAACCGGTCAAATGCACCTGCAGCAGGCGTTGGCCGAAGCCGAGCTGGCGTTGCAGCTGGAGCTGGATGCCTACTGGAAATAAGGCCGTGGTCTGCACGTAAGCCGGCGAGCTGCCCCGTGGGCAGCTCGTTCATTTTCAGCGACAACTAGGCGATCTTCACTTGATCAATCACTTCTCCGTGAATGCTGACCTTGGTCATGGTAACGTCGATGTCGACACCGGATTCGATCAGCGCCCGTTCCAGAATACGCAACAGACCCGCGCAACAAGGCACTTCCATGTAGACCACCTCGATGGATTCCACGTCGTTATGCCGCAAGATCTGAGCCAGTTTCTCCGAGTAGAGCTGTGAGTTGTCGAGTTTTGGGCACCCGATCATCACGACCCTGTCGTCTGTGAACCGGCTATGGAAGTCTGGCAAGGCGTAGGCGACGCAGTCGGCCGCCAAGACCAGTCTAGCCTGTTGCAGATACGGAGCTTGAACAGGAATCAAAGCCAACTGTACCGGCCAGTTGCGCAAGGCGGCAGGAGCCGAGGTCGGGCTCGTGACCGGCTGTCTCAGACGTGTTGTCAACAGCTGAGCCATTCTGCCGGGGCACTCAGAGGGCGTGTTCGCCGTCTCCATCTGGTGTATCTTCACCGCCTCTTCATCAAAGGGCTCCGCTTCGCGTTCTTCTATGGTGATGGCCCCGCGCGGGCAGTCTCCGATGCAGGCCCCCAGACCGTCACAGTACGATTCTTTGACGAGCTTCGCTTTACCGTTGACCAGTTGGAGTGCGCCTTCGGCGCAGCCGATGATGCACTGGCCGCATCCGTCGCACTTTTCCTCGTCGATCTTCACAATAGTGCGCATGATTCTCCTGCTCATGTAGAATCCCCTTTCCCTGCAATATCGGCCAGGCTGTGTCCGGCCAGATACTCTCTGAAGTTTCGGGTCGTCTCTGCCAACAGTTCACCGAACAGACAGCCGCCCAAAAGACATTTGGAGTGTCCCAAAAGACACGTAGTCCGCGGTACGGGCCCGTCAATGGCTTCATACACCTCTAGAAGGCTGATCTCATCGGACGGCTTAGACAAAGCGTAGCCGCCTCCGGGTCCCCGGGTCCCCCTGACGAGTCCGGCCTTGCTCAACCTCTGCAGAACCTTTGACAGGTGAGACCGGGACACGTCAATGCGAGCAGCCATGGCATCTACACTGAGGGGCTCGTTTTGCTCCTGAGCCAAGACCATCATGCTGTGCAGGGCCAGTGAAGCGGCCTCTGAGATCTGAATCACGGTTAGAGCCTCCTCCGTCATGCCCTTATTTCGGCATTCCAGTACCCTAATTCTATTATACTCGCAGGATATCATAAGTCAAACGGTGAACTGATATTTGTCACCTGGAATTGGAGATGAGAGCCGATGTCAACCTACATTCCCACGGGAGCATTTGCTCCCCGAAGACTCACAACCTCGGTCAACGTCGGAGGTGTCTGGCTTGGAAGCGAGCACCCCATCGCCGTGCAATCGATGACCAATACCCCCACCAACGATGTCATGGCCACGGCGGAGCAAATCATCGCCTTGGTCCAAGCCGGCAGCGAGCTCGTGCGCATCACCGTCAACACGGAGGCCGCCGCTCAGGCTGTCCCGGCCATAGTCGAAGAGCTCAAGGCGCGAGGCATCCGCGTGCCGATCATCGGGGATTTTCATTTCAACGGGCATCTTCTGCTCAGCAAGTACCCACAATGCGCCCAAGCCCTGGCCAAATACCGCATCAATCCGGGCAATGCGCGCGACGAACGATTCCGGATGATCGTCGAGCAAGCCGTCCGCCACGGAAAGCCGGTGCGTATCGGAGTCAACGGCGGATCACTCGACCAACAGCTGTTGACCAAGCTAATGGACAGAAACAGCCAACGCCAGCGGCCTCTGCCCCAATCGGAGATCGTCCTGGAGGCAATAGTGGAAAGCGCTCTGCAATCAGCATCACTGGCTGAAGAGTGCGGTCTCGGCCACGACCGCATAGTGCTGAGCACCAAAGTCTCCGGCGTCTCCGAGCTGATCGCAGTCTACAAGCGCTTGGCGTCGCGGTGCGACTATCCTCTCCACGTAGGGCTCACCGAGGCCGGCATGGGGATCAAAGGGATCGTCGCTTCCACTGCCGGTCTGGCCGTTCTTCTGGCCGCCGGTATCGGCGATACCATTCGGGTCTCCGTCACTCCCGCCCCCGACGGCGATCGCACCGAGGAGGTGCAAATCGCCCAACAGATTCTGCAGTCCATGGGATTGCGCGCCTTTACTCCCCAAGTCATCTCGTGTCCGGGCTGCGGGCGCACCGGCAGCACCTTCTTTCAGCAGATGGCCCGGGATATCCAAGAATACATAGGCGAGCGCCTTCCGTATTGGCGAGAATCCTATCCGGGGGTGGAGAATCTCCGAGTGGCAGTCATGGGTTGCGTAGTCAACGGACCCGGGGAGAGCAAACACGCCGATATAGGTATATCATTACCGGGTATTTCCGAAGCCCCCGCGGCTCCGGTCTACGCCGACGGGCAACTGATGACCACGCTGCGCGGCGAGAACATCGTCGCCGATTTCAAACAGATACTGGAGGAGTATGTAGCTCGTCGCCACGGCAAACAAGCGTCCTGCCCCGGATAGTGTGTACCGGCCTCACAGCCTCTTTCTAAGGTGCGGCCCTCGTTTGACGGCCAGAAGCGTCGATACCGCATCGAGTATGTCGCTCGGCATATACGGTTTTCGTATGAGTATCTCGTAGGCCTCTCGCCGAGGAAACTCCTCCGGCGCCGCTCCCGTAGCCACGATGACGGGTGTCGTCTTCGTATTGGGGTCGCTGCGAATCAACTCAACGAGCGCCGCACCCCTTATATGAGGCAAGTTAAGATCCGTGAGCACAAGATCCGGGGCTTTTTCTTTTTTTAGAATATCAGCGGCCTGCCGGCCGTCTGTTGCCAGACGAACTTCGTATCCGGCGTCCGTTAACACCTCCTGCAACAAAATCGCGACAGACAAATCGTCTTCTACTACAAGAATACGCTCCAATTAATATCCCCCGCTCATCGTACCTATCACAAAATAGCTTACTTGCCTATGCGGGAGAGATCCCCTTCTCAAACGAACGACTTCGTTCTTTTTCTATGATATACGTTGACTTGTCCCCTGTTCAGCGGCTCGTTCCGTCAGGTCTATGTGAAACACGGAGCCATGGGGTCGGTTAGGAGCGTATGAGACTCTCCCTCCGTGGGCGTTTTCTACAATGGAACGGACAAGAAGAAGTCCCATACCGCTGCCCCGCTGTTTGGTGGTAACAGCACAATGAAAAAGGCCGCCACGCATGCTGGCGGGGATGCCCGGACCGTTATCACACACCGAGATGCGCACACCAATAGGGGTGCGCTCCGCGATGATATTCACCTGCCCTCCGTCCACCAGGGCATCTTGAGCATTGCGTACGAGATTTTCAACGGCCAGATTCAGCAGGGTAGGGCTGCCAAAGACGCTCAACTGTGGATCACACGTCGCTTTGACGCATACCCCGGGACTGACAGGCAGGGAATAGACCAGGCCCTCCAGAAACTCCTTGACGTCTATCCGCTGAAGATCGGCACGGGCTCCGCCCAAGGCTCTGAGATCTTTCACCAAGTCCACCATCTGCTCCGTGATCCTCTCACAGCGCCTCACCATCTCCAGCCCGCGCTCATCGGAGACTCTCCGAGCCAGAAGGCTAAGACTGCCTTTGAGAACGGTGAGCGGATTGCCCAACTCGTGAGCGATAAAACCGGACATGCGAGCCACAAGCCCAATCGCCTCCGTGTTTTTTCGCTGAACGTACTCCTGGCTGATAAGACTAGCGAGATGGCGCAACATGCTCACACCGTGTGGGTGGAGCTTTCTTCGGCAGACCATGAAAAACGCCCCGACGATATCCCCGTTCTCATTCTTGAGGGGGACGGAGTAGCTGTAGAAATCATGCAGAGCAAGGAGATAATGTTCAGCGCCGTGCACGGACATGGGCTCGCCCGTCGACAAAGTCAAACCCACGGCGAAAGTCCCCGCAGATGGCTCTGAAAGATCACAGCCAGGCTGAAACAGGCCCTCGATCGCGCTCTTTAGATCTCCCACTCCGTACAGCACTATCCCCTCGCCATCTACCAGACCTATCTTGAAGCCCGAGGGAGCGATCGTGGGCAAAAGAGCCTCAAGCCATTCCAAGTGAGGGATGGCCAAAGACATCATGTCTGCGTGGACAAGAGTACGCCGGTGAAACTCCTCGGCTGAGAGACATCGTCCGGACCGCGCCTCATAGGAGACCGTGGCGGCTTGTGAACGCCGCCAGGATTGTC
>JBMNSS010000211.1:0-4382 GCA_050945315.1 Limnochordia bacterium
AGCGCATCCTGGGGATCTCGTATCCAACGGTGCGTGGTCGTCTGGACGGAGTGATCGCCGCGCTGGGACTTGAGGCGCGGGCGCAGGAAGAACAGGATGGCGAGGACGAGGCACGAAAGAGGCAGCAGATCCTCGAGGCTCTTGACAAAGGAGAGCTGTCGCCACAGGAGGCCATCAAGCGCATGAAGCACATCAAGCAATGGAAGGAAACGGCTGATGCTGACGAAGGCGATCAGTGACCCGGAGCCGAAAAAGGGGTTGTTTAAGCATGAGTGAAGAACGCATGCAAATCCTTCGTATGTTGGCGGATGGCAAGATCAATGCGGAAGAGGCTGAGCAGTTGCTGTCTACCGTCGAGCAAAGTCAGCGACCGAGTCCGTCCCACAGGAAATTCCTCCGTGTCCGCGTCGTTGACGGTGAGGACACCAAAGTGAATGTCAACATCCCGATCTCTTTGGCGAAAATGGCCCTTCGCTTTCTTCCTGCCAAGATCCTTGAGCAGTACCCGGAACTTGATTTTGATGCCTTGGTGCAGGAGATTGAGGCGGGAGCCGAAGGCAAGCTGGTAGAAGTCAATGATGGCGATACCAGTGTGGAGATCCTCGTCGGCTAGTGTTCATCGCTGATCGATGATCACGGGGGTCCTCCAAAGGCGGGGACCCCCAAGACTTCAGATTGGAAGTGCAGTCCGGCGGGAGTGAAGCTCATTGCGTCTGAGGCTGAAGAGCAACTGTGTGGTCGTGTATGTAGAAAAAACGCAGTGGCGCTTCCCCCTTTTGGTCCTCATCCCGCTGCCGCTCTTGCAGGAGTTGCTCCAGGGGTTGAGAATCATCCTATGGCTCATGGGAGGCTACATGGGCGATGGGACGTGGCATGGCCGGCCAGCCGTTGGACGTATAAAGCGCCGTCTGCGGGGTTGGCGGAAGGAGCCACGCGGCTCAGCATTGAACTCACTGCCTGACGAGAAAAAAGGTGTCCGGCGCGGTTGGGTGGGGCCGTTCCTTATCAGTCTGAGGCATTGGCTAAAGCTGGCAGATCGGGTCGTTGAGGATCTTCGTTACCTGGGACCTTTTTGCCTGGTCCGAGCCGAATTCGCCGACGTGAAGATCATAGTTCGGTTGATCTGAGGATAGGGGGTAGCCGACGATGCGGGGAATCTTGGTGCGCTGGCTGATCAACACCGCAGCTCTTCTGGCGACGGCCAGTCTCATCAAGGGTATCGAAGTAAAAGGCGTATGGGGCGCTCTGGTAGCCGCCGGGGTGCTGGGCGTTGTAAACGCTTTTATCCGGCCCGTTTTGATGTTGCTGACTTTGCCTTTCAACATTTTGACCCTGGGCTTGCTCACCTTTGTCATCAACGGTCTTATGATGTTGCTTGTGGCCAAGGTCGTGGACGGCTTTGTCGTCCATGGCTTCTGGGCAGCGGTTGTGGGTAGTCTCTTGCTCAGTCTGATCAGTGGTTTTATCAGTATGGTGGTGACAGATCGCTAGTGTGTGCCTCCGCTATGATCCGTTTATTGGCGATTGATCTCGATGACACTCTGCTTACTGATGATTTGACCATCCCTGCTTCAGCGTTGTCGGCCATTGCCGCTGCTCGGGAAAAAGGCGTGCAGGTGGTTGTGGCTACCGGACGCATGTTTCAGTCAGCGTTGCCTCACGCGCGTGCCGCCAACGTGGACGGGCCTTTGATTACCTATAACGGTGCGCTCGTGCAGTCCCTTGACGGAACAACGCTCTCCCATCAACCGATAGCCATACCTGAGGCCCGTGAGTTGGCCGGCTTGGCCGTGGAGCACGGACTGTGTTTGAACTTCTACATAGATGATGAGCTGTACGCCTCCTGCATGGATGAGCGAACAGAGTACTATCTCCGTATTTCCGATGTCCCTGTTCACGTGGAGCCCGATCTGTCCCAAATTCTCACCATCGGTCCGACCAAGGCCCTCATCGTGGATGATCCGCCGCGCGTCCGGGAATTGCAGGCCCGTTTGGCTACCCGCTTCGGGGAGCGCTTGTCCCTGACAACCTCAAAGCCGCGATTTTTGGAGATCATGTCGCCGGGAGTCTCTAAGGGTGTGGCACTGGCGAAGTTGGCTGCTTCGCTGGGTATCGAAGCAGCCGGCGTGATGGCCATCGGCGACAGTTTCAACGATCTGCCCATGTTCGCCTTCGCGGGGATCAGCGTGGCCGTAGGAAACGCCGATCCCGCGGTTCGAGCGCAGGCGGACTATGTGGTGGCCGGCAGTCAGGAGGGAGGTGTGGCAGAAGCGATCTCGCGATTCATACTCACCCCGTGACAGGGTGATGTCAGCGCCGGGCGTTGGTGACAGTGGCTACCATGGACACCTCGCCGCCTCCGTCACGACATGCCCGTTCAAACAAACGCTGCAAAGCGCTGAACACCTCATCGGCCTCTCCCTGAATTTCGGTACTCACCGGTCCCACGTTGAAATGCATCGTGCCGCTTTGATCCAGCTCCTCCAGCGAGGAGTTGATTACTTGATCGGCGTCTTCCGCTTCAACGGGGTAGAGGGCGACTTGAGCCAAGAGCATCAGGTACACCTCCTCATATGGATCTCCCTCTCGTAGTGTCACCCACAAGCGTTGCTTAGCATGCGGATCTGCGGGCCAGGAAAAGGCTGGCAATTCGGTAAGAATATACAAGTCCAATAACGGCAGGAAGTCAGTGAAAGAGCGGGAAATTAGCAAACGAGCATTGGAGGAGACGATGGCGAGGGCGGTAGGCCCGTTATGTAGCCACAACGGATGACTGAATTGCGTCAGTCAATGCCGCACACTCAATGCTCAAGACGTTCTGTCAGCTCCAAGTGATCAGTTCATGGCGAAGAAAGGAGGTGCTGTATCCCCCACGGCCAGATGAACGGTCGGAGCCAGAGAGCGATCAGAGACCACAGCAGACTATCCGGCCGGGGTGCTGACCCTGTGATGAGGAAACATGGAGACTCATCGGTGGGTTTGTTCCCCAATCGAGGCAGACAACACAGCATTCATCGCAGCCATACTCTATAGATGCAGCATAGATGCAGCAGGATGACTGCAAGTCAACGTAGCTTTGTCACAGCAGTATCAGAGGGGGAGAACGACACACCATGAAAAGAATCTCAATCGTACTAGTAGCCTTGCTGACCGTTGCAGTAGCGGTTCCGGCAGCAGCCGAAGTAAGCATTCAAGACGGCAAAGTATCCGCCGGATTTGCAGTGCTCAACGGCAATACAGGTACACTGGAGAAAGAATCAGACGCTGAGCTCCGCTTAGTCGGAGGCGAGGAGGGCGGCTGGTCGGCTGAAGCCAAGTTGGAAGATCTCCTCACTACGCCTACACTGGGAGAGTACAAGGTTGAATTCCACGACCCGCTGTTTGGTGTCCAGGTGTGGGGCAGAGGTCAGGAGATGTCTGAGATGGCCGATCCCTTCGAGTTTGTCAAGTCGGACAAGAAGCATGACGGCGACTTCAAGGTGAGAGCAGAGGTCGGTCCTGTGACTCTCGACTTGGACGATGCCAGCAACTTGCGGCTGTATGCCGAACAGGCTATTGGCGAACACACCATAGGCCTGGCGGCTCAGAATCAGCTGCCCTTATCGAACGGCCTCACCGCCGTTGGCTATGGCAAAACGCAGGCAGCCGGGGTGACTGTCACCGGTGCCGTAGGCATGACGGTGAAAGAGGACGTAACGGATGAACACATCGGTTATGGTGTCAGAGCTGAAGCTCCTGTCATCCCAGGTATCACGGGTGCAGTCACCTTTACCAGTGAACCGATGAACTTCATCAACGGCAAGAATCGTGACCAGCTGAAGATCGAGGCTGAGCACGAGAACGCTCTGCGACGGGTCAACGGCTCCTATGCGAGAGCGGTCCAGACCAGTGATCGGCAGTACGCGGACCAGACCATCGAAGCCATTGCCGATTGGCGGGCGACCGAAGGGAACCTGGATTGGGACGACCAGTTTGAGAGCGATCGATACTTCGAAAACTTGGCTCCGGCGGTTCAGGTTCGAGCCAAGCAGAGGCGCGACAACGGCGAGCCCACGAACGAGCTGACCGTAAAGGGTACCATGCCGGTCGTCGCTGATCGCTTGTGGATGAACGGTAGTGTGACACATGTCGCCGATAAGGATGCCGATCTGGACATCGAGGTAGACAATCTCGCCAATACAGGCACAGTGGCCTTTATCGGTGCGGAGCGGTACACGAAGCTTCTGGCTGAGGGCTATGTGCAGGCTACGGACAAGCTCAGTGTAGAGCCGGGTCTGTTGTATGTAAACGCGGGAGAGGCGGGCGATTACCTTAAGCTCGGCGCCAAGGCGGGTTACCAGGTGGCTCCGTCGGGTAAGCTGACCGCCGAATACGCACAGGAC
>JBMNSS010000212.1:0-4345 GCA_050945315.1 Limnochordia bacterium
TCCGCCCGGTTCTCTTACGCCCAGCCAACCAGTCGAGCCAAGAACGTGAGGGTAAAGGTGACTGCCGAGGCCACCGCCAGGGGAAGCAGTGCAGCCAGTGCCGTCCATTTGAGCTCCTTTGTCTCCTTGTGGATGGTTATCAGTGTGGTGGCACAGGGAAAGTGGAGCAACGAGAAAAGCATGACGTTGAGCGCGGTTAACCAGGTCCATCCGTTCTGATCGATGAGTATCACCTTCAAGGCGGCCAGGCCGCTCACCTCGATCATCGCCCCCGCCGCCAGATAGCCCATGAGCATGATGGGCATTACTATTTCGTTGGCGGGCAATCCCAGAAAAAAAGCAAGAAGAATCATGCCGTCCATACCCAGAGCCTTTCCGGGCCCGTTGAGGGCCGTAGCCATATGAGCGAGCAGACTGGCATCTCCGATATGGATATTGGCCAACAGCCAGACCAGGCCGCCTGCCGGGGCCGCCACCACCACTGCCCGGTAGAGAACCTTGGCCGTGCGGTCGACCAGAGAACGCATGATGACGCGGCCGGGTTGCGGCTTGCGATAGGGTGGCAGCTCCAGAACAAATCGGGAAGGGAGTCCGCCCAACAGGGTGTGAGAGAGTAGCCATGAGACACCCAATGTGACGGCGAATCCGGTTAACACCATTCCGACTACCGTCCCGACGGCTAAGACGGTTCCCCGGGCGGCCAAAAAGAGCGAGGCCATGGCGATGAGAGTGGGGAAACGGCCGTTACACGGGACGAAGGTATTAGTGAGGATGGCGATCAGCCGTTCGCGGGGTGATTCGATGATGCGCGTGGAGATCACTCCGGCCGCATTGCATCCAAAACCCATGGCCATCGTCAGGGCCTGCTTGCCGTGAGTGCCGACGCTGCGAAAAAGACGATCAAGATTGAACGCCACGCGGGGGAGATAGCCCACATCCTCCAGGAGCGTAAAGAGCGGAAAAAAGATGGCCATCGGCGGTAACATGACCGAAACGACCCAGGCCAGTCCTCGATACACCCCCAAGACGAAGAAACCATGCAGCCATTCGGGAGTGCGCAGGCTTTCCAGAAAGAGGCTCAGGTATCCTTCAACGGTGAAAAAGACGGTGGCCAGAAGCTGTGATGGGTAGTTCGCGCCGACGATGGTTAACCAGAAGACGATTCCCAACAGCGAGATCATAACCGGAAAGCCCCACAGTCGGGATGTCAGGATATCGTCGATGCGATGGTCCCAGTCGGGACCTTGGTCGGTCTTTGTGGTCGTCTTCTGCGCCAGATGGGCTGCTTTTTCATAGATACGGGTGAGAAGGTGCTCTCTGAGATCCAAGGGGTTGGTTACGGGTGTCTCGGCAAGGGGTTGACGTTTCTCGCTCATCCGACAGCCTCCCTGGCGGGAATAGCAGATATATGGCATGCTATGGGTCGAATGAGTATTGTGTTCCTGGCATCCGCCCGGGAGACAAGGTATAGTGTCCTCCGTGGCGAATAGAAGGGGACAGATTGACATGTTAGGGGGAAACAGTAGTTGCAGATTGTCGCCTATCGACCTGAGCATCTGTCTCGGATCTTGGAATTGACGGCTGAGGGCTTTCAGGGAGTCAGCATTGATCATCTCGTCGAGCAACGCTTCGGCTTCATAGAGCCCGGCTGGCGAGAGCGAAAACTGACGGATCTTCGTTCGGCCGCCGAGCGTGAGCCCGAAGGGATCTTTGTGGCGGTCAAAGAAGGCGAAGTTATTGGCTATATCACGGTTAGCATCTCCCGAGCAAAATCGCTTGGCCGGATAGCCGACATGGTTGTCGACGCGCGTTTTCGTCGTCAGGGCATCGGCTCAAAGCTCATTGAGCGGGCTCTCGACTATATGAGAGAGCAAGGAATGCGTCTGGCCAAAATCGAGACTCTGACCAACAACGAGGCGGGGCAGGCTGCCTATCCCAAGCATGGTTTTGTGGAAGTGGCTCGCCAGATCCATTATGTTATGCCCCTGCAGGATACTCCGGCGGAGAAATGAGGTCGGACATGGAGCTGTTGGCCAAGGCGGAGCGACTGACACATATACTGCAGGACATGGGAAGTGCCCTTGTGGCCTTCTCCGGGGGCGTTGACAGCTCACTGCTCCTGCACTTTTGCCACAAGGCACTTGGCGAGCGCTGTGCGGCGGTCACACTGCACACGCCCGTGCACGTTCCGGAGGAGCTGGACTATGCCCGGTTTGTCGCCCGGACCATCGGAGCTCGGCATCTTGTGGTGGAAGATGACCAACTCGGCGATCCCGATTTTGCGGCCAATCAGCCCGACCGTTGTTATGTGTGTAAAAAGAGGATCTTCGCCAAGGTGTTGGCACTGGCCGAAGATCTGGGCTACGCCTACGTGCTCGATGGCTCCAATGCCGACGACAGCGCTGACTTTCGTCCGGGAGCTCTTGCGGCCCGGGAGCTCGGTGTGCGCAGCCCACTGCAAGAGTTGGGGATCACAAAAGAAGAGATTCGCCGATTATCCAAAAGCGTCGGCCTGCCAAACTGGGACACGCCGTCTTCGGCCTGTTTGGCCTCGCGTTTTCCCTACGGCGAGGCTATCACGGCGGAGAAGTTGCTGCAGGTGGGCGAGGCCGAGAGACGACTTAGGGCCCTGGGGCTGCAGCAACTTCGGGTGCGCTATCATGGTGAGTTGGCCAGGATCGAAGTGCCTGCGGACGACATGAATCGTGTGCTGGGCGACAGAGAAAAGGTGGTCAAAGAACTCCGCGATGTGGGCTTTAGCTACGTCACCCTGGACCTTCTCGGCTATCGCACGGGTAGCATGAATGAGACACTGAGCACACAGGCTATGAATGAAGCACTACCTCCTAGGCTCGACAATGAAGATCGGTGTGTCGAAGGCCATCTCTAGATCCCCGGCTTTCAAAATCACCTCTCCGTATACAGCCCTATAAAGAGCACTGTGTCGCGTGATTTCGAAGGTGTGTCTTTCACCGCCGGTTACGCTCTCGTGTGACCATCTGGCGTTACGGAAGTCGCGGCTGAGCGCCGTTGCGGACCACAGATTGAAAGCGACAGACGGCGTGGGAGAGATCACTTCCAGGGTAAAATCCTCGTCGCTTTCGGTGACATTCCATTTGACGGGACCGACTTCGGGACCCCGGGTCTGGGTGATGAAGAACCCGGCCAGGGTGGCCAACACCCGCGGGTAATTCGAAAGATCATGCCCCCCGTTGGGATCGTTGTGAATCCATGTGTCACCGGGCAGATCCGCGATATACAGATTTGTGGCGTCCGTGGGCCAGTAAGGATCATTGCTGCCCCGGATGATGAGCTTGGGCAAGGTGTAGCGGTCTTTGTACGCGTACGGATCGACGATATCCACCAATTTGAGTCCCTGCTCGGTCGCCAGTCTCTGCTGCAGGCTTCGATCGGTGTAGTCGTGGATCGCAATGCTGTAAGAACCGAAGCTCTTCACGTGGAGCTCCATTTGGCGGTTGAGATCCAGGTTATCATAGGCGATGGGAGCGACGACAGAGATGCGATCGTCAACCGCTGCGGCCAACCAGGAGGTCCAGCCGCGTTTTGAGCCGCCTGTAACGAGAAAATCTTCCACGTCCAGCTCAAGCCGGGAACGGCAGAACTCGGTGATGACGTCCAATGCCCGGACCGCGGCTTTGGTCATCGGTACCAGGGCCGGCCACGTGGGATCTTCGGTCTCGAAGAACTTGTCGAAGGTCAGGGCGATCAAAGCGTCTTCTTTGAGACCGCCGAACAGTGGTTGATTGGGAACATCAAAGAGAACGGCGACAGGGGCGCCTATCATTTGCGCCAGTTGTGTCATGAGGGTGACTTCGGTGGTTCCCGATCCGCTGCCCGTAATAAACAAAAGCGCCGTGTTGCCTACCATCTCTCCGTCAGGAATGACCAGGTAAAGCCGGTGTTGCCAAACCGTCTCTTTCCAGGTTTGAGAGGTAAACGTTATCTGATGCAAGGAGCCGCCGGAGGGTACGGGCAGACTGGTGAGCAACTGCCATTTGTAGACTGAGTCAGGGGCTGTGACGTACTCGTCGAGAGGGAGCGTCTCCCCGCTTGCAGCCGATGGGCACAGCAACAACCCGACGATGAGAATCAGCGCTGCGTGCTTCTTAACAAACCGCATTATTGTCGCCTCCTTGTGAAGGTACTTCTTTCCGGCCCGATGCCATTCGGGTAATAGATTGAACTAGATACAGCCCTCCTTTCAGAACACCGATGCGTTCGTCCAGGTAAACCTTTTGTTAATAGCTGCAAGATCATGTTGCCATGAGACTTCTGCTCGGATTACAATGACTGTGAGAGGCGTCACCGCGCCAATGCTATCTTA
>JBMNSS010000213.1:0-4321 GCA_050945315.1 Limnochordia bacterium
GCAGTCTGCTGTGGTTCACACCCAAAGCAGGTGCGCAGTTTGAGCCCACCCCTGACATACTCCCCTTGGACCGCTATTTCCGGGAGACGGAAGTCGTCACCTTCCGCAGTGCGTGGAACGACGGCAAAGCGGCCTTCGTGGGGATGAAAGCGGGCATCAACGCAGCTCATCACAACGACTTGGATGTCGGCACATTCGTCTTCGATGCCTTGGGCGTACGCTGGATCGAAGCCCTCGGCGCCGATGATTACAACATGCCCGGCTACTTCGACTACAACAGGGGCCGCTGGAATTACTACCGCAAACGGCCGGAGGGCCGGAACACGATCGTCTTAAACCCCGACGGGGGTCCCGGTCAGGATCTTCTGACCGATTCGCCGGCCCGTTTTGTGTACCACAGATTCACCGACGGTGAGGCAGTGGCCATTGCGGATATCACGCCGGCGTATGCTTCGCAGGCGAGCAAAGTACACCGGGGCGTGGCTCTGTTTGACCGGCGGCGCCAGCTGTTGATCCAGGATGAGATCACCACCCTGAAGCGCTCCGAATTCTGGTCTTTCATGCATACCAAAGCCGAGATTGCGATCAGTGAAGGCGGCCGGATAGCGACGCTGACCGACGGTGACCGACGGATGAAGGCTACGATCCTGTCACCGCCTGAGGCCTCGTGGATCTCCATGCCCGCCGAACCCCTGCCCGGCTCTCCCAACCCTCCGGAACAGGCAGTAAACGCCGGAGTGCGCAAGCTGGCCGTGCACCTGACGGATGTCACTGATCTGCGCCTGGTTGTGCAGCTCACGCCGCTGGAGAAAGGGGTCTACGCTCCCTTCAGTCCCGAAGTGATACCGCTGGATGAGTGGTCCGGGGCTGAGAATGATCTGTGGGGATCGCTGTTGCGAGTGACGGTGGAGTGGCCGACTATGGCTCGCGACGGCACTGTCTTTGGGCAGGTGCCCGTCAACTTCGTGTGCGACGAGCGCGAATACGCCGATCTCAAGGCATTCGCCGTCCTCTTCAACGACGCGGTGATCTATCAAGGGCATGCCGTGCCGGAGCAACTCACTCTCGACACGGACGCGCTTGATGACGGTGTGTACGATCTTGAGATACGTTTTCATCTCCAAGACGGCTCTACGGTCCGAGAGACGATCGAGGTCAAGGTGGAGAACTTCTGGCACCTCAGCGATAAGCAGTTGCCGCCGCTTTTTCCTGAGGGCTCCGGGTGGTTCGGGAAAGTGGAGCGTTCCGAGACAAAAGACGCTTCATTCGGATGGACCTACGCTTCCGAAGACGAGCCCCTTTTTGGCGACACCAGCCGTAGAATGCGGGAGGAAAACAGCTCTGAGTTCCTCATCTGGGAGGCTCCTTGGCTGCGCTCATTCAGCATCCGTCTCTACGCACCGACGGATCAGCTGGAAGGCGTGTTACAGCTGGCCTATTCAGCGGACGGCAGTGCATGGGAAGATCTCCCCTACACCGTCACCACACAGGATTTCTCGGCCGACCATAGCATGTACTTTCTGCTTGTGACGGGCGAAACAGACTCGGGAGCACAAGCCGGTCTTTTCAGACTGACGCTCAACCCCGGCGATCTGCCACCTTCACAAGTACAGGTGGGTCACGTCCGGCTCGTCGGCCGTAAATCAGCGCTCAGGTCGGATTAGAAGACAGAGTTGCGATCCGGAAAGCGAGGTTGATCCAATGACGATAAAGCAACATCGGTTCATCAAAGCAGTTATCGGATTGCTCATCATCGCTGTAACGTATCCGGCACTGGCACGCGAGCAGCTCACTTTCGCCAATTGCTTCGTCAGCTGGGTTGAAGGGGGCTTCGAACAGGCTCTGGACAACTTCAGTCAAGCACACAACGTGGATATCGAGATCGTCGATGCCCCTAGCTGGCAAGCTTTGTGGGAAAAAGTACTCGTCATGAGCGCCGCAGGAGTAAACCTCGATGTGCTCTACGGCGATAACGCCACATTGATGTATTTTGCCAGAGAGAGTCTATCGCAACCGATAGATCACTTGGCCCAAAGGGACATGAAGCTGGAGCTTTTCCCAGCCAGCGTACTGTCTGTACTGGAAACGGACGGGCGACTCTATGCCATCCCCACCGCTTTGAGTCTCCATAACCTCTACTACAACGTAGATCTGTTCGCCCAGGCCGGTCTGGATCGACTGCCAACCGGCTGGGAAAGCGAGCGATTGGACTGGGAAGAGTATGCATCGATGGTCAGAAAACTGACTCTGGATACAGACGGCGACGGACAGCCCAACCGTTTCGGTACACAGACGCTGGGTTTTGGCTCCATTGGCTTTACCATGGTCGGTATGTGGGGAGTACATCTGTTCAACCTCGCCGGTACCGAATGGTACGGTGACACTCCGGAGGCCACCGCCGCACTGGAGAGCATGGCGGTACTGCGAACGGAGTTCAATGCCGTCGGAGGCAGTTTCGTCGCCGGTACTGCGGCCATCGTCCCGATTCAAAGCTACTACCTAAATACGTTGGCGGGCAGAGCGTCGCTCAATTGGTCCGTGGGGCCCATGCCCAAAGGCACCCAGCGTTCAAGTCAGGCCGGGTTTCATGGCATCAGCCTGGCCACAAACACGAGGGACTCCGAGTTGGCGTGGAAACTGATCAAGTATCTGACCTATGATCCTGAAGGCGTTGTGTTGTTTACCCGTTCAGAAAACCGAGTGCCTGTCCATCCTCAGGCCGGTCGAGACTTCGTCCAGCGTTGGGGCAATGTACTGACACCTGACGAAGCATGGTGCATCGCAGGCGGCGTAGGATATGCCTACGAATCGCGCATGACACGTCCGACGCGTCACATTGAAATAAGGCAGATCATGCAGGATGGCGGACGGCGAGTCTGGGACGGTAAGGTCCCGGTGAGACAAATGATGGAGGAGATCAGTCCGCAGATACGAGCCCTGATGCAATAGTGACTGGAATGATCTGTTGGCCTTACCCTTAACCGAATGTCTCGTATCAAGCAAAGAAGGCGAGGTTGATCGCATGACAAAAAAGCATAGGCATTGCCTTGTGGTTATCGGGTTGCTCATCTGTATCGCTGTTGCCAGCCCCGCACTGGCACGTCAGAGAATCAGTTTCGCCGGTTTCTTCAGCAACTGGGTTGAAGGTGGCTTCCAACAGGCTCTGGACAACTTCAGCAAAGCGCACGATGTCGATGTCGAAGTGGTGGATTCCACCAGCTGGCAGGATCTGTGGCAAAAGGTGCTCGTCATGAGTGCCGGAGGCATTCAGCTTGACGTGCTCTACGGCGATAACACAACGGTGATGTATTTCGCCAGAGAAGGTCTGTCTCAGCCGATAGACCAGATAGCCGGGAAGGACATCAAGCTGGACCTCTTCCCGCGCAGTGTTCTGTCAGTCCTTGAGATTGACGGGCAGCTCTATGGCATTCCCACCGCCTTGAGTCTGCATAACCTGTACTACAACATAGATCTGTTTGCCCAAGCCGGTTTAAACCGACTGCCCACCGACTGGGAGAGTGAGCGACTGGACTGGGATGAGTATGTCTCGATGGTGAGAAAGCTGACCGTTGATACCGACGGCGACGGACAACCCAACCGCTTCGGCACGCAGACCCTGGGCTTTGGCTCCATCGGCTTCAACATGGTCGGCATGTGGGGGTTGCATCTGTTTAACCCCGCCGGCGACGAATGGTACGGTGACACGCCGGACGCCATCGCCGCCCTGGAGCGAAATGCGACACTGCGAACTGAACTGAACGCCGTCGGAGGCAGCATCACCGCGGGCACTGCGGCCATCTTCCCGGTACAAAGCTACTATTTGAATACGCTGGCCGGAGTGACATCGATCAATTGGTCCGTGGGTCCCATGCCCAAGGGCACGCAACGCTCGAGCCAGGCCGGATTCCACGGCATCAGCATCGCCAAGGACACCAAGGACCTGGATTTGGCGTGGAAGCTGGTCAAGTACTTGACTTACGATCCCGAAGGTGTTGTGTTGTTTACCCGTGCCGAAAACCGGGTCCCCGTGCACCCACAAGCCGGTCGGGACTTCGTCGAGCGCTGGTCCAAAGTACTCACAGCAGATGAAGCATGGTGCATCGTCGGCGGCGTGGGATACGCATACGAGTCGCGTATGACGCGTCCGACACGCCAGCTGGATATAAGAAAGATCATGGAAGACGGTGGCCGCCGGGTCTGGAACGGAACGGCCTCGGTAAGGCAGATGATGAGCGAGATCAGCCCGCAGATACGAGCCCTGATGGAACCGTGAGCCTCAGCCGGCCAAGTGAATACGCCGGCGTTGTTCTTAGGCCCTTAG
>JBMNSS010000214.1:0-4270 GCA_050945315.1 Limnochordia bacterium
GATCATCGCCGAGTGTATCAGTTACTGTACAGCGAGTACATGCAGCTCTATGATGACTTCGGGCGCGGGGGTCTCAACACCATGAAGAAGCTGAAGCGATTACGCGAGGAGGTCACCGAATGAGCCAAGCCACATTCGGAGTCATCGTCGGCAACCGGGGCTGCTTCCCGAGTCATCTATGCGAATCCGGGCGCTCGCAAGTGTTGGAGGCTCTGGAGCAAGCACAGATCAAAGCCATCACTCTCAGTCCGGAAGAGACTGCCTTCGGCACCGTAGAAAGCTTCGAAGATGCGCGTCGGTGCGCCGAGCTTTTTGACGCCCATCGCAAAGAGATCGACGGCATCCTGATCACCCTGCCCAACTTCGGTGACGAGCGGGCCATAGCAGACTCCTTGCGTATGGCGAATCTGAACGTCCCCGTCCTGGTGCATGCCTTCCCGGATGATCCCGACGGGATGGGCCCCGAAGAGCGACGTGACAGCTTCTGCGGCAAGATATCCGTATGCAACAACCTGCGCCAGTACGGCATCCGCTTCTCTTTGACACAGAGGCACACGCTGGCACCCTCATCGCCTGAGTTCCGGCAAGAGCTGCAGTCGTTCAGCGCCGTCTGTCGGATAGTCCGCGGTCTGCGCGGTGCTCGTATAGGTGCCCTGGGAGCCCGTCCCGCCAAATTCAACACCATGCGTTACAACGAAAAGCTTCTCGAGCGGCACGGTATTTCCGTTGAGCCCCTCGATCTGTCTGAGGCCTTCGGTCAAGCCGATCGTTTAAGCGACACGGACGGGGCGGTGCAGTCCAAACTCGCCGAGCTCAAAGCATATGTCCCTGCCGAGGATGTGCCCGAAACAGCCCTGATCAAGATGGCTAAATTCGGTCTGGTCATCGACCGCTGGATAGAGTCTCAATCGCTCGCAGCCATCGCCCTTCAGTGTTGGAACTCCATCGAAACCTATTTCGGCATAGCTCCTTGCGCCGTGATGAGCATGTTGAGCCAGCGGCTCCTGCCCGCGGCTTGTGAAGTCGACGTGGTCGGTGCTTTGACCATGCACGTCCTGCAGTTGGCCACCGGCACCCCTTCAGCGTTAGTCGACTGGAACAACAACTACGGCGATGCCGCGGACAAGGTCGTCCTTTTCCATTGCAGCAATCTGCCCAAGTGTTTCCTTCAGTCTCCCTGCATGAGCTACCAAGCCATTGCAGCTCGGGATGTGGGACAAGACCAGGCCTACGGTACCGTGGTCGGGCGCATCAAGGCGGGCTCATTCACCTTTGCCCGCATCTCGGAGATCTACGGCAATCTCGGGGCCTACGTCGGTGAGGGCGAGTTCATAGATGATCGGCTCACCAGTTTCGGCGGATACGGAATCGCTCGCATCATAAAGCTGCAACAGCTGTTAAGATATATCTGTGAGAGTGGCTTCGAGCATCATGTGGCTGTCACACAAGGCAACATCAGTCGTGTCGTAGCGGAGGCCCTGGGGCGTTATCTGGGTTGGCACGTCTACCACCATATTTGAAAGGATGAAGCAACAGTTGATTTCCAAAGTGGAGCATATCGGTATCATGGTCAGTGATCTGGACCGCTCAATCGCCTTTTACAGGGACGTGCTGGGTCTGGAGCTCATTGAAAGGCTGAAGAATAACACGGCGGAGATAGCATTCTTTAAGGTAGGCGACGTGGAGATAGAGCTTGTGGCGGGCTCAAGTGCTCCCTACGAAAAAACGGACGGCATCGTAAACCATCTGACCTTCACGGTGACGGACCTCGATGCAGCCTTGCAGATGCTTAAAGACAAGGGTGTGGAGTTGATCAACTCCGAGCCGGTACCCATCTGGGGCGGCATGCGCGTGCTGTTTTTCCGCGGTCCCGACGGTGAAAAACTGGAGTTTTTTGAGCGCAAGGCACCGCGCGCATAGGCAGGGATCATTGCCTTCTAGGCCACCCGCTCCGCCCAGGCAATGATCTGACGAGCCACCTCACGATAAGCCTCCGCACCGGGTACGGCCTTGGCATAGGTCAGAATGGGTTCGCCCTTGGCTGCCGCCTCGGCAAAACGGATGCTACGATAGACGACATGCTCGATGACCGGCACGCGCGGATGAAACCTGGCCCGCAACTGACGCAAGGTCTCATCCGCGTGCCGTGTCCGGCGATCAAACATGGTGGGCAACAAGCCGAGTATCTGCAAACGACTGTTAGTCTTGGCTTGCACCCGGCGCAAGAACATCAGTATCCCTGCCACGGCTCGCATCGCCAGAAACTCACAGGCCACAGGGATCAACACACCGTCGGCGATGGCCGCGGCGTTTTGAGTGAGCAGCGCCAGCGACGGGGGACAATCGATCAGCACGAAATCGTACTCATCCCAGATGGGGGCCAAGACCGCCGCTAAGCGACGTTCCCGTCCCACGGCGGTGACCAGCTCCAACTCAGACATGGCCAAGTCCACGTTAGCGGGGAGCAGATCAGCCCCGTAACGGGTGCTCAGGCGAACCGTCGCCCCGTCTTCACCGCGCTTGAGGCAATCATAGATCGAGCGTTCCAAAGCATCCGGCTCAAAGCCGGAGCAGACGGTGAGCCCGCCTTGCGGATCAAGATCCACGACGAGCACCCGACGGCCCATCTCAACAAGTGAGGCGGCCAAATTGACCGTCGTCGTAGTCTTACCGACACCGCCTTTTTGGCTGGCGATAGCGATCACTTTAGCCATCCCGTCTCGCCGCCTCCCCTGCCGCAATCTTGCCTAGAAACCTGCCATCTCGCGCCACAACGCGGCGTAGTAGCTCAAAACACGATCCGGATCGCTGCTGCCGGGAATCTCGGCCAATGTGTAGCGGTTGTAGCCGGTCTCTTTGAGCAACATGAACAGCTCGCGCCAGGGATACGGAGAGGTCAGTTCATTGATGTGAACGGACCGAATATACGGCTGCAGGATACGGAACCAACGGGCAATGGAACCGTTTTCGGGTTCATCGGCGTTGGAGTTCCAGCAAGCTCCGACGCTCGGGTGATCAGCTATGTCCAGCATCTGCCGGATATGATCAGGCCGGCGGGTGGAACCATGGACCTCCAGCCAAATCTCCACTCCGTGGTCTTCAGCTGCCTGACCGCACTCACGCAGAGCAAGACCGATTTGCTCTATCGTTTTTTCCCGCGGCACACCGGCTTTGTCCTGAAACTGATTGGGCCGCACCTTAACGCCGATGGCTCCCACATCAGCCGCCAGTCTTACAAAGTCCACCGTCTCGTCGATGTTGCGCCGCAACTCAGCGGGATCTATGGCATGGTACTCACACACCGTGCCGAGTCCGACTAAACGAACATTGGAATCCAAGAAGCGTTGTCTTACCTCGCGCCGTTCGGCCTCCGAGAGTGTAGGCTCGACGCCGTGAGCGTGCGTGGTTCGCAACTCCACCCCGTCATAGCCCAAGGCTTCGCACTTGGTGATAATCGTCTCTATGTCCCAGTCCTTAGCCATGTTGTACGTTACAAGTCCTAGCTTAAATGACATTTTCCTGGCTCACCTCGCTGCGATGTCTTCGTCTACTGAGCTTCGCTGCAGCCGGCGATAAACCTTTCCGACAAGCTCCACAAGCCCGGGTGGAATGCATTTTAAAGCAGAAAAAGACACGAGAGCTTGAAAGCCGTCGTGTCTTTGGTAGCGGTGGCTGGATTCGAACCAGCGACTCTGCGGGTATGAACCGCATGCTCTGACCATCTGAGCTACACCGCCATGGTTAGACTCAATGAATTGGTTGCGGGGGCCGGATTCGAACCGACAACCTTCGGGTTATGAGCCCGACGAGCTACCTGACTGCTCCACCCCGCGGCATCTCTCTGGTACATCACAAGTATAGCAGAAACGTCCGGCATGTCAAGTGTGTCGAGCATGGGCGAATCCGGTTTTTGATGAGGATGTCACGGTAATCTGTGCCGATGCCGTTGACGCACTTGAGAAGCTCTGACTTCCCGCGGTGAACAGATCACTCGTAGCCGTCACTTACGGCATTCTGTTCGGTTACTGTATAGGAGGCGGACTTGTACGGACCGGCGGCTCACTTAGGAAGGAGATGAAACGATCCATGTCCGGATTCACTTCGTCACATACCGCCCTAAGCCGGAGGGCCGGCAGTCTGAGTCCGAACGCCTACGGGCGGTCAACGACATGTCGCGGATGCAAATACTCATCAACGGCTCGGACAACCGCCGGAGGCGGATCAGGAATGTCGACCGTCATCTGCCACAGGGTCTCAGGCGCAAGACAAC
>JBMNSS010000215.1:0-4255 GCA_050945315.1 Limnochordia bacterium
GCTTCTTCCGGATGGGGGGTCGACGACGGAACGGCGTAATACCATCCGCCTCGGGTCGCGCCCGTCCACTGTGAATTCGGATGTTTAGGAGCCAGTCCGACTCCCAAAGGGAAGTCAGGGTCATCTGTTTTGACCTCACCCCAGATGTTGTTGCCCCGAGTGAACATGGCTATCTGAGATGCCAGAAACGCCGGACGCGTGCCCCGTATGTTCTGCGGCCCTCCTACGCGGTGGTTTATGTAATCTCTGAGGAAGTCCATTATCTCCAGGGCTCTCTCGTCAGTAAAATGGGCTTCCGAACCATCTTCGGAAACGAATTGACCGCCACCTGCATACAACCACCATAACGGCGCCTGAGATGACTGATACGCAAAGCTGAACGGAATCAAGGTGGCAACTCCGTCCTCGACCCGATAGAGTTTTTTTGAGATCTCATCCAACTCAGCAAATGTAGTCGGCGGGCGATCGGAATTCAGCCCTGCTTCTTCAAAGATACGCATGTTATAGTAAAGCAGGTTGCCGTCTCCTGTTGTAAAAGGCAACCCGTACAGTCTCCCCTCCCATTGCGCACCCCGCAGCTCCGACGGGAGGAACGTGTCCCGCGAAATCCGTTGCGTTCTGAGCCAGTCATCCAAGGCCAGCAACTCTCCGTGATTAGCCAGACTGGCAAGCGTGCCCGGTCCCACCATGGCCACGTCGAAAGGTGCTCCTGAGGCAATCGACAAGATCAGTCGTTCAGGAAGCCGCGTGGCACAACTGCCCGCAAAGACTCCGTTGACCCTGATGTCCGGATTCCGTTCTTCAAACGCCCGCAACAGCTCATCGACCCATTCCGTACGCGCCCCATCCCAGCAGTGAATCACACTCAACTCTACGCCGGCAGCGCCCAACGCGCAACTGCCGAGAATGACTGAGACCAGAATCAAGATCCCAAGCCGTCTCTTCATCAATCAATCACCTCTTTGTGATCTTGTTGCCCTTCGCTTTCACACACATAATTGGCGGAGCTCAAATGTTGTGATAGATAAAGCTAACGAAGGGCTATAAAAGTACTGGCTGAATATGGATTCGCTGTTCAGAATATGAGCCCTTGTCAGATCCCGTTTTGTTGGCTCGCCTGTCCGAGGCGCCGCATCTACTCTACCGGCTTCAACGAGGGTCCGCTAAAATAGGACGTTCCCACGTTCGCTCGACTGGTGTCCAGAATGATTCGGGCAGTTACGGCGTCATCGGGCGCGTTTTGTTCCACCGAAAGCCGTGTCCAGGCTTCCTGCCTTCCTCCTACTGGGAAAGAGCCGGCTTCTCGAGCGTCTTCGTCATAGAACTTCAAGAATAGCCTAGCTTGACTCCCCGGGTCGTTCTTCACCCAGACAGAAGCTCTATACCGAAGACCGGCACGGATCGGTATGTGTTCCGTACGTAGACCGTAAATTCTGTCCGATGAAGCATCCATCACTTTTAGTGCATTTCGACCTTCGGGACCGGAACCGACTTGAAGTTCCATATCGACGTTCATGGTTCCGCCGGCAGATCGCCAGCCCTGCGGTAGGCCGGTGTCATCCAGCACCTCAAAGTCAGCATTCTCCAGCAGGCCGCTATCGTTGGCGTCGAGCGGTAGAGGTTGGATCACCCAACCGCGGGTACGGGCTTCCTCAGTGGGAATACTCCTGTCGCTTTCCACGTGATTAGCCTGTGGACCCCATATGACGTGGCGCGTCGTCAGTTCTTCTCGCATCTCGACCAACGCTTGACGCATCGCACGGAATTGTCCCAACGTTGCCCCTTCCGGTCTCGTTTTTTCGTATCCGTGTCGAATGACATCCCGGGTCAATCGGAGGTGCTCCAAACCATCCAAGAGGAACTGAATACGGGCGTAGACGTACTCATCATCTTCCTTCACTAGGCTCCTGGCCCGCTCCAAGATCCCGCTGGCTTCGGCCAACACCTCATCCGTGTACAGATAAGGGATCACGTACCATCCTCCACGCAAGCCCTGTCTGGGGAAGCCCTCAGTCCTTGCGAGTGTTTCGTACAATCCGTTTTCGTCTTGTACGAGTTCATTGCCGGTGGCCGGGGAGTACGCAGCCCTTTCCGTGAAACACTCCCAAAAATCCAGATACTCTCTGATCACCAGCGCCGCTTCTCCAAAAGCTGACGCGTATTCGTCAAGGACGTCCTCCACGGATAGATCCGGCCGAGAGGCGAGTCTTGCGATCAAGTAGTAGAGGGGACCTTGAGTACTCCAATACCCGTGCAGGGTATCAAAACTGAAACCCAGCATGCCGTTGTTTCGAGCGAAGATAAAAAACTCTCCCTGCTTATGCAAAGGTAGATGCGGAGCAACGGCACCCATATGCCACCAGTTAGGCCGGAGGATGAGCTTGGCCCCGGCTTCTTGCCAGCCTTTCCATGAGTCCTGAGACCAGTATGTATGCACGTAACCAAGAACCATGCCATCATGGAGGCGTATACCCGAGGCCGGAGGTTCACGATATCCGGTATATGCAAAAGAGCTTAGCACCACGTTGGGATTAATTGGACGCATTTTCTCCAGCAAGCTGTTCCAAAAGCGTACGTAACGGGCGGAAAGGTTGGCCATTCCCGTCCAAATATCTTCAACAGGCTGATTAGGAGGATCATCCAAGGCGCGGCTTTCGTCGCTTATGCAGAAACCTGCACTGTCATTGGGACCGACACACCAATAGTCGGGTGCTCCAGCCTGCTGCCACTCCCACACGACGCGATCCGCTACTGCCGGATCTCCTACATTGAGTTTCACGCGGTCCGGCGGCAACTGTTGATAACCCGGAGGGGGATACGCGAAATAATCGGGATGATCCACATGGTATTTGTCCCACCAATCTGAAAAACAGTGACCCAATCGTATTCGACTTCGATTGCCCGTCATATGACGTCGAAACCACTCCCCAGCCTCCTGCTGTTGAGCGTATGGCAACCGACCTATGACCGCATCGCGCTGTAGGAGCCGCATTTCCAATTCCTGAGCAACGGTCGTGTCAATGTCTGGCACCTGGATGGTCCTTTGTCTTGGAACATATGTACCCACATCACCAGGCCAAAGCCAGCGAACCCCCATGTAATGATCAAGAAAATGTGCGACCGCCCAATAGGCCGCATCGGGTGTGTCTCCCGACAAGAATATGAGATAGTTGTCGCGCGTGACGACGCGAAAGGCCTCCTCACCCTCCACCGATAGACCCCGTTCGCGAGCAAAGAAGCTACTGTCGCTGAGTCCTACCACGATCCGAAGTATATGATCAGGCAAGCTCTCGGCTTCACCCCGTGTGACTACGGGCAAGCGAATCCCTGTTGCTTTTTCAATATGATCGTTCAACTCCTTGACAGCAGGATGCTGAATAAACGACATCTTCACGATCACCGCATGCGGCTCACCGTCTTTAGTCAGATAATAACGGCTCTCCATACCGGCACACGCGGCTATCCCTATCCCCAAGCCTACGAGCAAGGAGATGACTACGGTTCCCATGACGATGACAATAGGGAACAGGCAACGCGATTCGTCCTGCCGTGAGCTCCCATGACCTAACATTTTAAGTGACCGACAGATTCTTGCCACGTCGTAATTCCACCTTCCCTGCGGAAATTGTCCCAACATTCACGGGGTATAAGAGACATAACGACCAGCCAGACCCAGATTGTCGACATCCCGAGCTATGAGGGATCGCAAGGGTACGTTGTACGGCTTGACGGTGATGCCCTCGGAGTATGATGTCACTTCTTCATCTTCTTCCCTGGTCAAAGCGTGGACGTCCACACCAAATCTGACCAGGCAGATGCCGTCATCGAAACGGACACCGCTGCGAATGTCATTCACCGTCAGTTGATATCTTCCCGCGATTCTCCTCCCCTCCCTGATACCGATATGTGCTGAAGTGCCCACCGGGCGCGCCCGTCGCCACTCAGACAGCTTCCGCAGAGCTCGGACCGCTTCGTTGAGCTACTTTCGCCCTTCGAACGTGGCGCGGCTAAGCGCCGCGGTATCATCGCACGGAATCCCGTAGGCGTGGTGCACTGATATGAGGTGCCCCGCACACGATGACATCATACTCTCCTGCCACCGGCACGCGGCGGCCCGGCTCATTTACGGTCATGGGTTATTGTTCCTCCTGTTTCCTTCCCATCTTGCGGGATGGGCTAGCGTCTTGAGGTCTCTTTGGCCTCACGCAGTATTGTAGCGACCCTTCTGGCCGCATCGTCAAGTACCGCCTTGGGG
>JBMNSS010000216.1:0-4232 GCA_050945315.1 Limnochordia bacterium
GCACTCCGGCTAACAGCCGTGATAAGAGGAATCGGGCCGCACGGAAAGGAATCCTGGTCCATAGGCCTCAAGTTCACAAAATAGGAGATGATCCTGCCGTGACGGTTTTTCGAGTCGGTTTCATCGGTACGGGGTTAAAACCGGAAAAGCCAGGTCCTATGGGCTATGGTATGGCCCACCGCCACGTACCCGGCTACAGAGCTTTGGATGACTGCGAGCTTGTCGCTTGCGCTGATATCGTTGAGGAACACGCCAATGCCTTTGCCGCGGCTCATGACATCCCCAGAGTCTATACGGATCATCGGGAAATGCTGGACAAGGAGAGTCTTGATATAGTCAGCATCTGCACCTGGCCCGATCAGCATGCCCCTTTGGTGATCGATGCCGCCGTGGCCGGTGTGCGGGCGATTCACTGTGAGAAACCAATGGCCGATACTTGGGCCGCGAGTCGTCTCATGGCTCAGGAATGCCAACGAAGAGGCGTACGTTTGACCTTCAACCATCAGCGGCGCTTTGGACTGCCTTTTCGCAAAGCCAAGGCGCTAATTGACGAAGGGGCCATCGGAGAACTGCAGCGTATCGAGTTTGGTGCCGGTGATCTCTATGACTATGGATCCCATAACTTCGACATGGCTAATTACTTCAACAATGAAGTCACTGCCGAATGGGTGATCGCCCAGATTGACTACAGAACAGAAAACCTGATCTTCGGTGTTCACAATGAGAACCAGGCTTTCGCTCTGTGGCAGTATCGGAACGGCGTGTATGGCATGGCTGCCACAGGACCCGGAGCCCGGGCGATCGGAGCTCATCACCGCGTCATAGGCTCCGAAGGCATCATCGAATTAGGACCTACGGGTCCCGGGATGCCTGCGCTGCGTGTGCGCAAATATGGGGACAGTCAATGGGAGAACATTGACTGCCAGGGTGAGACCATGCACGGTCCGAATTACATAGAGCGGGCCATTGCCGCTGTTGTCGGTGCCTTGCGAAAAGGCACAACATCAGAACTGTGCGCTGAAAATGCTCTCAATGCCACGGAGATCATCTTCGCCTGCTGGGAGTCGGCTCGCAGAAGAGCTCGTATCGAACTGCCGTTGTTGGCGAATCTGGGGAATCCCCTGGCGGAGATGGTAGCCAATCAGGATCTCACACCCATGCCGAAAGACTGACGGAGAGTCCGACGGTACACTTGGCCGCGTGGGCAAGGGCCGGGCATCAGATATGTACAAACGGTGTTGAAAAAGAGATGACGCTCGCTCGATCCGCGGGCGTCATCCCGTTCGATGGCTCAAGCTTCCGAAGGATACTGCTTCGGATGCCCTGCATCGGAGGCGTGAAACCATAGATTAACGATCGGATACTCAGGATCACCGATAAGATGGTGGTCGTCGCCCGGTTCTATAACCAATACATCGCCAACTTGGACGGGTTCGCGCCGGCCGTTGATCTCAATAAATCCGCGTCCTTGCAGAATGCAGAAGACCTCGTGGTCATCGTGAACATGGCGGCCTTCCGCGTGTGTGCGCATGCCAGGAGTGTGAAAACTCAAGCCGCCTCTGGCCAATCGTTTACCGGGTACGACATGAGAGGCAATATGCTCTCCCCCGTCCGCCCTCAAATCATGAAACCGGTATCGTTTCATGGCAACACCTCCCAGATGGTCATATTCCTGCTCGTCGACTCGCTTCCTGCGCCAGAAGCAGGTAATAGGCTTTCGCGTCCCGAATAGACCGCTGTATCATCTGAGTCGAGAGGAGTCAGACAAGGAGACGGTAGTCTCCTGTCGCCGTCATGCGTCTTGATGTTGTCGTTCCCGCCGCTGTGACTGTTGTCTTTTGGTCCTCCGCTTTTGTCGGCATCCGCATCGGACTTGGTGCTTTCAGCCCCTTGCACTTAACGTTGCTTCGCTTTCTGACAGCCTCTGTCGCCTTTGGAGTCTACGCCGTGGTGACGCGGATGCCTCTGCCCAGACGACAGGATATGCCACGCCTTTTCGGATTGGCTTTCATAGGCATTACTCTCTACCATTCAGCACTCAACATTGGCCAACAGTCCGTATCGCCGACCACCGCCAGTCTCATCATCGCCATCGCTCCGGTCTTCACGGCCGGCATATCATTTTTCGTGCTGGGAGAGCGGTTGAGCGGCTGGGGTTGGCTGGGCATGATTGTCAGCCTCTCCGGTGTCGGGATTATGGTTGGCCTTGGTGACAGCGGGATCGAACTCACTCGCGGAGCTGCATCCGTTCTGCTCTCTTCCCTTTGCGGAGCGACATTTTTCGTTCTTCAAAAGCCCTTTTTGCAGGCCTACAGACCCGTTCATCTGAATGCCTATGTCACGTGGTTGGGGACTCTGCCTTTGCTGTTGGCTGCGGGAGGCCTTGGCGATGCCTTGGCAATGGCGCCCATGCGCTCCATCCTGGCCGTTGTCTATCTCGGCCTTTTTCCCGCAGCCTTAGCCTATGTGACCTGGAGCATGACTCTGTCTCACATGCACGCCAGTAAGGCCAGCAGCCTTCTATATCTCAATCCGCCTCTGTCGATGGTCTTTTCCTATCTGTTCTTGGGTGAGGCCCCCCTGTCTCAAGAGCTTATGGGTGGCTCGCTGGCCCTGATCGGGGTGGTCATGGTCAACACTCGGGGAAAGGGCACTCGTCGTGTGGCCTAGCCTCAATCAGCGCCGTCGAGGGACTAAGCCCATCTTTTCGCGCACGCGCTCCAGGACTACGCGCGCCGTTTTCCCGGCGCTCTGTGCGCCTTGCGCCAAGATCTCCTCAATAACTCCGGGTTCGGTCAGTTCAGCGTACCGTTTCTGTATGGGTTCCAGGGTGTTGACGACTACATCGGCAAGATCGGCCTTGAATCTGCCGTAACCGCTTGCACCATAGCGATCGGCAATGGTCTCCAGGGAATCCCCGGAGCAAAGCGAATAGATCACCATCAGATTGGAGACGGCGGGTTTTTCCTCAACATCATAGCGGACCTCGCGGCCGGAATCGGTTACCGCGCTCTTGATCTTCTTTACAATCACTGAAGGCGGATCCAATAGAGCGATCGAGCTTCGTTCATCGCCGGACTTGGCCATTTTCTTGGTCGGATCAGTGAGGCTCATGATCCTTCCGCCCGAGTCTTTGGGTGGGATGTAAGGTTCAGGCACCTTGAAGACCGGTCCGAAGCGTTGATTGATCCGCTGCGCCAGATCTCGTGTCAACTCAAGGTGTTGCTTTTGATCGTCTCCTACGGGGACTTCATCGCTATCGTAGAGAAGGATATCAGCGGCCATCAGCACCGGATAGGTGAACAGAGCGGATGAAACGCTCTCCCGTCCCTCGGATTTCTCCTTGAACTGAGTCATCCGGCGCAATTCGCCGATGTAGGTGTTGCATTCCAAGAGCCAGCTGAGTTCGGCGTGGGCAGATACGTGTGATTGGACGAAAACAGTGGCTACGTCGGGATCAATGCCGCTGGCGACGAAAAGCCGGGCAATGTCCAAGGTCCTTCGGTAAAGATCCTCGGGATCCTGAGGAACGGTGATGGCGTGCAGGTCCACTACGCAGAAGAAGCACTCGGCTTCGTGCTGGAAGTTCACGAAGTTTCTGATCGCTCCCAAGTAATTGCCCAATGTGAGCTCCCCGCTCGGTTGAACTCCGGAAAATACACGTTTCATTGTACGTACTTCCCTCCTGTGAAAATGAGCCGGTCAAAAAGATAAGCCTCGTCCGACATGGGACGAGGCAGATTCGCGGTACCACCCAATTTGGTCGCAAGGCAACCCACTCTGTCAGCACAGGCCGCAGCCCGCACCGTGTTCCTGATAACGGTGGACATCCGGCAAACGCTACTGGCGTTCACAACGCGTTCACGCCGCTGCTCACAGGCCCATTCCCTTGGTTTTGCGTACCGACCTTACACCGGCGGTCAGCTCTCTGGGACGCCAATGATACCCAAGGTACTATTCCTGATCATCGCATTCATCTTATCTCGTTGATCTTACTGCACGATCTGTTTGACGTCAAGCGCCGACACAGCTGACGCCTACTCGTCACATTGCAGGGGTGTGTCGGCGATGCAGACTCCCGACAAGGTCTACCCGCGAGTCGAAGCGCCATCACGATTCATGTTTCGAAGTACCGTCTGCAGGATACCTCCGTTGAGGTAGTACTCGATGTCGATGGCACTGTCCAGACGGAGAATGGCCTCAAAGACGATCGTCCGATCGCCGTCTTTTCG
>JBMNSS010000217.1:0-4201 GCA_050945315.1 Limnochordia bacterium
ACGGTGGGCAGCACTCAAAACTCCCCCTTCACCGATGCCTATTCCTGTTTTGTTTCATCAACAACCGACTGTTGTCCTGCACTGTCTTTATCATATTAATCATCGGAACCTTTGCCGGGCGAGGTTATCGCCGAGACGCAAGGACATCGGCCTCGGGTGAAGAAATGGCTTATCGGCTTCCGAGTCAGGCATGCATCAGAGCCTGAAAGAGAGGTGTTCTATGACTCGTGATCATATTCGCTTGGTTCTTTTTGACCTCGGCGGTGTGTTGGTCGAGTTGGCCGGGCTTCCCACCCCGTTGCAGAGGCTTAGAGGCCGCCTGACAGATGATGAGATCTGGGCCCGCTGGCTGACATCGCCTACGGTGAGAGAGTTTGAAACGGGACAGATAGAGCCTCATGCCTTCGCCATACGTATGATAGGCGAGATGAGCCTGGACATGGATCCTGACCGGCTGTTGGAGGAGTTGGCCGCATGGACCACGGGACTGTTTCCGGGGGCTCTCGAGTTGGTGGACAGTATACCCCCAGGGTACGAACGAGGCATCCTGAGTAATTGCAACGCTCTGCATTGGGCTCGGTTGACTGAGGACACAGGCCTGGACAAAAAGGTCAACCTGTGTTTTTCATCACACTTGACGGGCAAGGTGAAGCCCGACGAAGGAGCCTTCTTGCACGTCATCGATGCCACGGGATATGCCCCAAACGAGATCTTTTTCCTTGATGACAACAGGCTCAACGTGGAAGCGGCTGTAAAGCTGGGCATCAATGCCCGTCAGGTTCGTGGCATAGACGAAGCCAGACAGGCGCTGATCCAAGCAGGCATTCTGGGTTAGTATCAAAAATCGCCAGCCGAAGCTTGAGACATGACAACAAGAGGTGCTTATATGTCAGCCACCGATGTTACTCCGTCGCGCAAGAGGTTTTCCCTGCAGTTGCCCCCAAGAGCCTGGAACTTCGGACTTCTGGCGGCCACTGTATCCATGGATATGAGCCTCGGGCTCAGCCAGCTGGCCACGAATCTCCTGGCCGTAACCCTTGGAGCCTCGGCGTTTCACCTCGGTCTGAAGGGAGTGATCTGGTGTATACCGTATGTGGTGTTCTGTCCGCTCTCCGGCAGACTCTCCGACCGAGCGGGTCGCAAACGCATCGCCCAAGCGGCAGCGATTCTACTCATGTTCCTCTATCTGGCGCTGACTAAGATTACCTCTCTCCGTCAACTGTTGATCATCACACCGTTTTGCGGTTTGGCCACAGGGGTATTCTGGCCGCCCATTCAAAGCTGGGTAGGCGATTTACGCACCGGAGAACTCGGTTCGGCGGTTGGCAAATTCAACATCGCCTGGAGTTCGGCAGCCATGCTGGGCACCCTGCTTGCGGGCTTCCTGTCAGAGATCGATGCGCAAACACCGCTGCTGATCGCCGCTTTGTCCATGGCGCTCATCACTTCACTGATCTCTTTGGTCCCTGAATCGCCCGCCATACGGGATCGATCGGAGAAGAAGCCCAAGACCGCTCAGTCTGAAACCCGACGACCTTCCCCGGAAACACACCGCGCCTTTCTGCAGGCAGCGAGAGTGGCCAATCTGGTCGCTTTTATCGGGATCGGCACCATCACCACCTTCTTCCCCAAATTAGGCGCGGATCTGGACCTTGGGCCCAGCGTGATTGGAATGGTCATCAGTACCTTTGCCCTCGGTCGTGTCCTGACTTTCGCCGTATTGGCCCATACTACCCGCTGGCAGTATCACGGTCCTTTGCTCGCCGTAGCCCTCTTCGTGAGCGCCGTGGCGATGGGCCTGGCCGCTGTCGGAAACACGTTGTGGATGCTCGGCTGCTGCTTCGCTCTGATGGGGATTGTAGGCGGTGTCACCTATATGACCAGCCTGTTCTATGCATTGGACGCGCCGGCACATAGTGGCGCGAATGCAGGGATTCACGAATCGCTCCTCAGTGCCGGCATGGGCATCAGCGCCTTATTCGGCGGCATCGTAGCACAAGTCTGGGGGTTGCGATCGCCATTTGCCATGAGCAGCGTGGCTCTCATCGTCGCCTCCGGGTGGGTGGCCAGACGACTGATACTGCATCCTCCCGAACGCCTTCCACGGTCAGAGCATGTGCCGCAAGACCGGGAACGGACTCATGCGAGCCCAAGCCCCGTCTCAATGAAGTAGGCCACCAGGCCAACGATGACAGCCACGATGGCAGTGACCACCGTAGCCCAAAGGGCCGCTCTGCGATCCATGGCGATCAAAGGAAAAAGAGCGTCCCCGTCTTGCGAAATGGAATTGGCCAACATGGCGGCAAAGGGGAACATCCCTTTGAGATATAAGGACACGAATATGACCTGCGGTCCGCATCCGGGAATGACACCCACAAGAACTCCCAAAAAGACCGCAGCCAAGCCCGTTGAGGTCATGGCCGCCAACAACACCTGCTCACCGCCCGTAAGTAGCACGGCCAGTTCATAGGCCACATAGGCGGCAAACACCCAGGTGCTTACGAAGGCCGTCTCCTCCGCGTTGTGTATGAAGGTCTCCTTCAAAGAAAACAGCTTGTGTTCGGTATCCTCATGGCTTTGTGCTTGTAGGAACTTCCTGGAGAAGATCGTGTACAGTATCGTCACCAGAGTGCCTACAACGCCGATCACGGTCCCGAGATTAGGTACCCCCGGCAGCTGATTGATGTCCACCTGCATGAGATCCAGGATCCCCAGCACAAGACCGACGGCTATGAATCCCCAAAAGACGAAATAGGCGTTATGGGTGATCTTGTAGCCTAACGAGTTGGGATCCGGAGGCGCTGAGTGGTGAAGAAGCATGTCGATTTCGTCGCCTTCCTCGTGTCCCACGTGTCTCAACCGGTTGGAACGACAAGCGGCGGGGTCATCACAGTAGATCTGCTCCAATGCCGCTTCGGCTTCTTCGTGCTCCTTCCTTAGATCAGCCGTCTTCTTAACAGGCGGCCTCTTTCTGACCAAGTCTCCGATTTTGAAGTGATCAACTATGTATCCCGCGGCAACCCCCGCAAGAAAGCAGTAAAAAGTGAGGATCGCAAACAGCCGCGGTGCCTGCGTCATTATTACGAAAGAAGCATCTCCCGCGGTGGCCACCAACGTGGCCACCACGGTTCCGAAAGTGACGGTGTTTTTCATATACAGGGTTACGAGGAGAATGGAGCCCCCGCACCCCGGGACAATCCCCAGCAAAGCACCGATCAGCGGTTGATACTTCTTTGACCTTTCGATGGCCTCCACAAATGCCCCGCGCTGAACATAGTCTATATACCCGAACAACAACAGAACCGCGCCCACAAAGACGGTGACCTCAAGGAATGATGCTTCGGCACTCTCAAGAAGGATTGTTCGGAGGTTGTCAATCATGCTGCCACCCCTACATCCGCTCCCGCCTCTGTTTGAGGCTCATTTTTCTCGGTTACCTTTTCTTTTTCTTCGATACGTCTTGAAATACCGACCCTGAGCTAGTAGCAGCGCGGCAGATCATGCCGCAGGGCTCCTATCACGGGGCCGAAGTACGCATATTTTGTATCCAACTCATGAAGAAGACCCTTCACCAGCCCGAGCAACTCATCCGCATCAGCGGCCCCTATAAACAGCGTTCGGCCGTCGTCACGAAGCTCAATGACCCCGTCGCCATCGGGACCCTGAAGATCACTCGCCAGGATCACCCTCGGACGACGAGCGACAGGTTCCCGGGCCGCTCGCTTGACGCGGTCGAAGAAGTCCGTGTTGTAAAGAATCAGATGCCAGGAGTGGTCGGCCTCCCGACAGAAGACCTGCGGCATCCACCACATCTTCGTTCCCAGAGACATACCTCCGGCAGCCAGCACTCCTGAACAGTCATTGCGCCAAGCACTGATGTAATCCGAGAAGTACTTCTGTATCCGATATGCCGCATAGAGCTCCTCTTCGGTCGGATCGTCGGCCACCATGATCACCGCTTGGGATCCCAAATCAGGGGTGATGAAGTCAAAGGCGAGCAACTCGTCCCGGCTTAGGCGATAGACCTCCGAATCATAGTGAATCCGCAGGACATCACCGTCGGATACCTGACAGGAAAACTCAATGACACCCTCTTGGTTCCGCGGCTCAACGACATCACCGTTTAGCTCTATACGCCCCAATGAGTAACCGGTGGGGGTTTCGATGACAAACGAAAGATTCTGTGAGGAGTCGAGTTCAA
>JBMNSS010000218.1:0-4183 GCA_050945315.1 Limnochordia bacterium
GTTTCTCAGGCGGTTTTCTTTGTTCGCTCATCACTCGTCACTCTCTCCTTGCGTTTTCTATTCGACGAGCGACTGCGACTCTCCGTTAGGCCAGTGTCAACCTTTTCATGGGGTCATTATATCACCATCATTCCTTTCACGATCGGCTAAGCTCTTCGCATGGCCTCCGTCGGCTCTAACCTAGCCGCCTGACGCGCCGGTAGCAAAGATGCCAAAGTGACGATGACCACCCCGAGTACAAAGGCAAAGAGTGTGTTGCCCATATCCGCCGAGGGATATATCACCGCGTTGAAGACAATATCAGTGGTAAAGCCACTGGTGGCGGACGTGAAGTCCATACCAACTCTTGCGAAGTACCATGTCAACAAGAATCCCAACAAGGCACCGATCAGACTGCCGACGACCCCCAGCAGAAAACCCTCGATGACAAACAGCTGCATTATGCCTTTGCCTTCCAATCCCAAAGCCGACATCATACCGATCTCCTGAGTTCTTTCGACGACAATCATGATCATGGTGTTTACGACGACCACGCAAGCCAAGATGACCAAGAACACGTAGATCTGATTGTAGATCAGTTCACCCAGATCCATCCAGGGAATCAGATCACTCGTCTCCCGATAGCTCAGGGCCAGATATCGCTCTTGCGCTCCCCGTCGGGCCAGCAGACTCTTCACCTCGGGCAATACCTTGGCGACGGAGTCCCGGCTTGAGGTCACCAACAACAGCTCGGTGGTCTGACCTTCCATGTCCAATAGGCGTTGGGCTTGATCAAGCGGTAGGTAAAACACCCCTTCATTGAGGAGTTTGATCCCACTCAACAAGCGACCTACAATCTCAAAGGTGGCGCCGGTGAGAGAGTTGAAGGAATCACTGAAGACAACCGTGACTTTGTCTCCTACGCGCCGATCGATCTTTTTGAGTAGTTCGCTTCCCATGACCGCTTCCATTTTGCCGGAGTCCACCATTCTACCCTCAACGATGTAATCCCCAACGTTGGTGAAGGCCAACTCCTTCTGAGGATCCACACCCCAGCCGATGATGCCTACGATTTCGTCCTCGGTGCTGATCATGGCTCCGAATCTGAGTCGCGGCACCACCATGCTTATCCCGTATACTTCCTCCAGATCAGCAATCATCCCATGCAGGGTGCCGTTTTCCCACCCGTCGACGGGATAGGTCAAAGGCATGAGCCGCTCACGCGCTCGGTAGTCTCTGTCCAGCAACTTGATATGACCCGAATCATAGTAGATGTGATCGATGGAGATCGCATCGGCCATTCCTGTCACATAGCCTCGGGCAAAGACAACAAGTAATACCGAAAAGGCCACCGCGGCGACAGAGACCATGGTCCTCAGTCGATGCCTGAACAGATTCCTGAAGGCCATTCTAAAGAAGAACGCCATGTTTCCCCACCTTCCACGCTTCCCATCAGCGCTGTTGGATCGCCTGAATGGGGTCCTTGTTGGCCGCCCAGTAAGCCGGCCAGATGCCGGCCAATAAGGAGACCGTCACGGCAAAGAAGAAGACTGAGACAAACGCCTCCCGGTTCCAGGCTCCGTACATCCTGCCGATCAATGGGATGCCAAAAGAACTCATGTCCATGTCGACACCCAGATCCAAGCCGTAACGGACAAACAACCAGACTCCCACCGCTCCGAACAAGACCCCCATGAGACCGCCCAAGATACCGATGCCTGTTGACTCGGCGACAAAGACGTAGACGATCTCCTTTTCCTGCAGACCCATGGCCTTCATCATACCGATCTCCTGCATCCTCTCCAAAGCGGCGAGGATCACAGTGTTGATGATGGCCATGGCCCCGATAATGAGTATCAATCCCAATAGGAGATCATTGCCGATGTTTTTGGCCCCGGCCACGGATACGGCGTCAATATCATTCCAGGGGTATACTGCAAGATCCTCGTCTTGCAGGCGATCCTCCAAGATCGGAGCCAAGCGTCCGGCCGCGGATCTATCCTCCAATGTGATGATTATCTTGCTGACCAGATCAGGAACGTCCAAGGCTTTTTGAGCCAGCTCCAGCGGCACGTAAACCAAGTTGCTGTTTACATTCGGATCGATTGTATGCACCAAGCCGGCTATCTCAGCTTCGATCGTATTGAACGACCCGTTTTTGTCTCTCACCAAGAGAGTGATGTAATCGCCAACCTCCAGCTCAAACAGATCCGCCAGCCTTTGGCCCATCACTGCCCGGTGCTCTCCCTTGGAGAACATCTCTCCGCCCACAAAATGCCCCTCAAAGGAGAAGACCTTGAGAAAATCCTCCGGAATGATCCCTTTGCCCACGACGGGGAGCTCGTGTTCACCGTCGTTAAGTCGGGCAGGGAATGCCAACTCGGAGGAAGCGGCGCGGTATCCGGCCAGGCTCTCCCAGATGTCTGGTGAGATCCGACCCACGGAAAACAGGTTTTCCAGGGGCAGTTTCTCCTCTTCATCCCAATAAGCTTTGTTGACCACTTGTAAATGGCCGACCTCGTAATCGATTAAGATATCGTAGGACATATCGACCATTCCGGCGATCATGGAGTCAAGAAAGATATAGAAAAAGACGGCCGCCGCAATGACCAGACCGGTGATCACGGTACGGTTACGGTGTCGCAACATATTCTTTAAGGCCAGCTTAGTCAGAAACACCTGCGCCTTCCCTCCTTTCGTCTTGGGCAATACGGCCATCCCGGATTTCAAGGAGACGACGGGCATAGTCCATCACCCGCGGATCATGAGTGGCAAAGACAAAGGTCGTGCCCAGCTCCCGGTTCATCTTCAACATGACATCCAAGACCTCTTCACTCGTCGTTGAGTCCAAGTTGGCGGTCGGTTCGTCGGCCAAGACGAGTTTGGGTTCTTTGACCAAGGCCCTGGCAATGGCCACTCGCTGTTTCTGCCCTCCTGACAGCTCATTGGGTTTGCGATCCTCCAGCCCCGTCAGGCCAACCGCTGCCAGGATACTCATCACACTATCTCTGATCTCAGTAGCACTGTGACGGTTGAGTATCCTGATAGCAAACTCGACATTTTCGTACGTCGTCAATACCGGAATCAGGTTGTAGCTCTGAAAGACAAAGCCGATGCTCTCGCGCCTGACTTTGGCCAGGCCTTTCTTATTCAGGCCGGCCAAGTTCCGGCCATCAAAGACCACCGTACCGTGTGTGGGCTTATCCAGACAACCCATGACATTGAGCAGAGTGGTCTTTCCTGAACCGGAAGGGCCGAATACAGTGGTGAACTCTCCGGGTTTGACAACCAGGTCAATCCCTCGCAGAGCAGGGACTTCAATCTCCCCTTGCGTGTAGATCTTTCCAACGCTTTTGAGCTCAACTAAAGCCATGGCCTAAACTCCCTCCCGGATGAAAAAGGGGGCTCGATGCCTTTCCACGAGAGCCCCCTACACATAGCCTAAATGGAGTCTGACCTACTGCTCCAAGACCAATTCCATTTGCCGCTGCAAATCTTCCAGCACGGCATTTACCGTAGCCTGCCGCCTGATGGCGCGATCGAAGTTGGTCAGCAATACGCTGCGCATCTCAAACCAGAGAGGATGCGCCGGATTAGGCACCCCGTAGCTCAAGGCATTGATGAAGTGCCCGATAGCCGGATTTCTCCTTACCCACTCCCAGCGCCCAGCTTGGCGGTAAGCGGGTATCGTACCCCCGATAGCCTCATTCAAGATGTATTGCGTTTCGGGTTTGACAATGTACTCAACAAGCTGAATGGCTCGATCCAGATTCTTGGTGTCCCGGGCAATACCGATCCAGTCAGCGGCTGAAAACGACGCGGGACGTTTCCGATAGGGGAATGTGGCCACCCGTGTCCTGGCTCCCTGCGCCTCCGCCTGACTCATCAAGGTGATGCTGTTCCAGGCAGCAGTGGTGGTACCCGTAACAAAATTGCCGCTGAAGGTAAAGTCTTCCAGCCGATGCTCATAGAACAGATCCACATAGAACTGCAATGCCTCGCGAGTGGGCTCATCGTTCATCACCGGCTTGCCGTCTTGGAGCATAGCCCCCCCCGCCTGGACCTGCCAGGCCAACATCGCTTGTTGCGGTCCGTAGGAGCTCTTCGGCAGAGAGAGGGCACTGCGCGTCATGGCACCCTCGGCGTTAAAACGGACGAGCTTCTTGCCCACGCGCACCAGATCTTCCCAAGTCACCGGGGGTTG
>JBMNSS010000219.1:0-4116 GCA_050945315.1 Limnochordia bacterium
CACCCGTAGACAACGCCAGAACGGACAGTAACACAGCGAACAACCGGTGTCTGCATTTTCGCCGCCTCATGCCCAAGCTAACCCCCTCTGCATGTGATGAGGCAGACATCGTCTGCCGCTTGTCTCGCTTGTCACAACACCGCCGTCACGGACCTACTCATCCAGCCACCTTTTCAGGCTATGAAAGGCTTTGGTCAGGCCCTCTTTGCCCGGGATCCCGCCGCCGTGCTCAATCGAGAGAAAGCCTTGGTAGCCTCTCTCTTTCAACGCCGCGACGGTCGCTGCGGTGGGCATCACACCCTCACTGACGATCGCTGACTTGTAGAAGCGACCGGGCTGATCGGGAACCGGAAACCGACCTCCCTCTTGTTGATCGACCACCACCCAGTCTTTGAGATGCACATGCCTGACATCATCGTACAGAATATCCAGAGCTTCGAGCGGGTCTTCGCCGCCCAAAAGGAAGTTGCCGCCGTCATAGGTCAGCCGACAGGCCGGAGCGTTCTCCAGGAACTCCTGCATATGTCCTATGCGGCCCCGAAACTCAACAGCCATACCGTAGTTTTCATTGGTGACGGTAACCCCGTGCTCTTGACCGTGGAGCGCACAGGCCTGAAGCCCTACAGCGATCATCTGCCGCCCTTTTTCGTGGGAAATCTCAGGTTTGGGATCACCCGGCACGATCATCACCGTCTTGCAGCCCAGCCGAGCCGCTCTGTAGATCTCCTGATTTGTCTTGTCGATCGCTTGAGAGAGTGTCTCCTGATCCTGGCAGACAAAATCCGTGACGACGATATAGCAAGCCAGTTCCAATCCGTGCCGTCCGAGCAGATCGCGCACCTGATCATCCGACATGGAGGCAATCTCTCTGTTGGCAATCTCCACGCCATCGAGCCCCAGCTCGCCGCAGTAGGCGATCATATCTTCCATGGTTGTTCGACCTGACCTTATGTCCCGGGAAAACGACATCAGCATGACGGATAATTTCATCAAACACGCCGCCACCGTCCCGGATCCGGCCTGAGCACCGAGACGGTGGCGCGCTGTCACCTCTTTCGTTCGACTGTTACTTACCCCAGATCGTCACATTGTCGACATAGGCCGGTTCAGTGTTGTTCTCAGCCGAGAACGACTGGTAAGCAAAGGCTATGGTGTTCAGATCATCGTAGTCCTGAGAGTAGAAGGGAATGGGTTTATCGTTTTGCGGCCAGGGCATGTCGTCAATAAAGACGTTAAAGTTCTGCGCCTGTACGTCTATGTCCAGCGTGACCTTGTGCCACTGCCCTGACACATACCTGCCCCCGGTGGCCCAATTCTGAGCCGGCTTACCTGTCAGAGCATGTATTTCATCTTTCCAGAAACCGAGGAAAATGGCGGTGTTGGCGGATCCGGGATGCACCGACACCGGCAGGAGCGCCGATCCGCCCAAGCTGACCCGCAGGCTGCGGCGACCGGAAGTCACGAACATGTCGAAGGAGACTCTGAGCCGCTCCTTGGCCGCCGGGAATACGATGGAGGCATATGACGATTCGTTGCTCGTATCTTTGGTGCGTCCCAAAAAGAGGATGCGCTCACCGCCGGGGGCCCCTATCTCCCCAGGTGCTTCAATCACATGAGGAGCATCGGGTGATCTCCTCTGCACGATCAGCTCCCAATCCTCGGGAAGCTCCCCGATCGGCGCGGTCTCAAAATCCGAGGTGTGGATAAGTGACAACCCCAGCTCAGCGGGATCGCGGAGTCGAACGTCGGCGAGCTCGAACCCGCTCTCTTCGTAGGGCGAAGATCTCCACTCCACATCCGGGATCTCAATGATCTCCCGGGTTTCCCCTTCGGCAATGACCGCCTTGAGCCGACCGTCAGTCTGCAGATCGCCATAGGATATTACCTGTCCGGGTCGCTTTTGGGCGATGAAGGTGATCGCTAGGCCCTCAGCCGTCTCAAGAACCCCTCCGATGGCCGCGTCGCCCTCAAGATCGAGCGTCCGGATGCTTACCTCTTGTTGATCGCCGGTCTCGGGAAGCAGGAAATAGGCCTGGGCCGTACTGCCGGCCACCGTCTGTGCCACGACGGCGGTCGGTAGCGGCTGGAGACGACTATCCGCCGAGTAGATCCATCCGCGCCGGACAGGCTCCATCTGAGAACTGACCACACTCTGCTCCAGTTCGGAGTCCACCGGGTAGATGCCCAAGGTCGCACTGGTCAGACCTGCACCTCTCCCCACAACAAAGCCTTGGTCGGTTTGGCTGATCGGCCACAGGCTCTGGAACAAAGCTTCATAGGTGTGTTCGTTGCGATCGGCGGGCGTCAGCCAGTCGATGACGAGCCACACCCCCCGCTTGACAAACAACACATCCCTGTGGTGAATGACACGCAGCTTCCGCTGACTCGATCCCGAAGGATAGCTCGTGAAATCGGTATAGCCGAAGTTGTAATATCCGCTGAAGTAATCGTAGTTCGGCTCGCTGATCCAGATGGCGTCATTGGGCTCGGTGGCCACCCACTGATCTCTTTCGTCCCGCCGATACTGGGTAAGACCGTCCACCACGACGGTGTTGTGGGCCAAAGATGAGATGAAGTACTTGCGCCAAGGGTTGGATGAATCGTAGATGTACATACCCGGATCGACAAGAAAACGTTCGCCGTAGGCAGCCAGCTCAAAGCTCAGCTTGTCGTCGTTTTGGTGCGCCGCTCCGTAGGGCCCGGCCTTGATGGCCATATACAGATCGTCTTTGTCCCAACCCGTCCGCATGACATAATAGCCGGCCCAATCCAAGGCCACCGAATCGTAGTCGGGTTTGCGTCCTTCTTTACCCGACGTGGCATACCACAGAATCTCGTCCGTGTCTTGGGTCAGCCGTGCCACCACCGCCGCGTGATTGCGGTAGCTTTGACTGCTGGTTCTCTGGCTGGCGTCACCGAAGGCGGGCAGTGAGCCATCGGGACGGGAGATCTTGATGGGGAAGCGGCCCATGGCAGCCAGTCGGTCCACAAACTCCTGAGGCAGGGAAAAGCCCGACTGGGCAATCAAATCAACGCTCTGGTAAAACGAGCTCATCGTCAAGTGATGGTACCCCGGATCTAGCTCCACCTGCGCTCCGTCGGGATAGACTTGCTCATCCATCTCCTTGACGAGACGTTGAACCGACCAATCCCGCCACTGTTGTGACTTCTTGAACTCAGGAAAGGCCACGGTAGCATCGATCATGGCCCGAATCTCCACTGCCCGCCAGTTGGGCGTGGAGGCCGTATGGCGCTCCATACGGAGCATGTGCTCGTACAGGCCCTTTAGCATGGCGACCAGATCCTCCGACGTGAGGTGCGGGGAATCGACCAACGAAAGAATACCCCGCACCCAGGCCGACGTCCTGGAGGCCGTGGACAGTTCGTTGTAAATCAGATACAGATCGTGCCCCTGCCTGTCGGCCTCACCGACCGAGCGCGCTTTGGCGGCAGGCACCGGAAGCACAGTCAAAAAGTGCTTGATGAGATATACAGCCTCCCGCGCGTACCCTTCGTAGCCGGTGAGTCTGTAGGAATCCGTAAGGCTGGACAGCTGGTTAAATCTCGTGAACCACGCCGTCCATTCTTTGTCATAGTCTCCGGCATAGCCGGGAGCCCGCGTGGGGTTAAAAATCCAGTTGACGTCTCCCTCAAACTGATAGGTCACGCCCGACCGACTGTACTGCCTTTTCAGGATGCGATCGGGATCAGGTAGTCTGATCGTAAAAGGATGCGAGCGCAACGGGCCGATCCCGAAGACCTCCCGTTCGTCCTCTTTACTGGCCGCCATGTAGGTGTGCAGCTCTTTGGCGGCGCGCTCATAGTCGCCGTCAGCAACCGCTGCGCCGATGTCGGCCAACGCCGGGTTGTCATAGTCAAAGGCGGCGAAAAACTCCTCGACGCTCAGCTCAAGGGTAGGATAGTCGTAATAAGGAGTATGAGCGTCATCCGAGGCATCTGCAGGAAGAAACGACGTACAACCAAAAACAGACAGAATCAACAGGAACACCGCTTTCCTCATGACAGTTCGCTCCTTTGCGCGTCGATGCGTGATCTCAACCCTCGCGCATGTTCGCCATACCGGATGGGCTTCCTTCCCAAAAACACCGGCTTCCT
>JBMNSS010000220.1:0-4093 GCA_050945315.1 Limnochordia bacterium
GTCGGGATTTTGCACCGTTACCAAGCGTAACGTCAAGGTTCTTCAGGAGCCGTATACGGACCCGTACGTACGGTTCTGTGAGAGGGCCGACGCTGCGCCCGATCAGCGCAGCGTCACCCTACTCGATACACATCACCACTCGGCCAGTTCACGTATTCGGACACTGGACAGCTGGTTCATTGTCTCAATCGCCGCACTGACGGGCTTGGTGCCCCACGTGGCGGCCAGGGTCTCCGTTTCCAGGATACGGAAGAGATCCAGCTCCAAAGTCCCCGGGTATCCGGCGCTGTCCAACTCATCGAAGAGCACGGCTCTGTTAAGGGGAGTCTCGTTCAGCCTCACCCAGTACTGCGCATAGCGGCGGTCAGGCGGTACGGTACCCAGAACATCCACCATGGTCGTCATGGCTTTCTCGCTCGTCAGGAAATCGATGACTCTCCAGGTGGCCTCTTTGTCCTTGGCGTTACTCATCATGACCCAGGCCAAGGCGTTGAAAAACGGTCTGCGTCCGGCGGGCCCGTGCGGGGCAGGAGCCACGTCCCATTCAAAATCAGTGATGGACCTGAACAAGGGCATGACGACGGTGTTCGTATTCACCATGGCGTTGGTTTGATCTATGAACGCTGTCGACGCGCCTTTGCGTCCGTGCTCCGCCTGACTCGTGATGGCCCCGGTCTCCACAAGCGAGTGCATGAAGTTCAGCGCATCGTGCATTTGGGAGGTATTGCCGGTGAAACGGGTGGGATCGGTCCAGTCGTCGACGAAATCGGCGCCGTGTCCCCAGATTATGGGCACCCAATTGCGCCACGTAGGCAGCTTCCAACCCCAGCGCGTGACGGTTCCGTCGGCTTCGACTCTCTGGAGTTTGATGGCGTTGCTCTTGACTTCTTCGTAGGTCCAATGAGTTCTGGGAACCGTCAGACCGACCTCATGATAGGCGCTGACATTGACAAAGACACCCGGAAGCTGTAGATCGCGCGGCAACCCGTAGAGCTCACCCCTGAAGGTATACGCCTGAAGGATGGGTGGATACCAGTGGGTGAAGCGGGGTTCCCGCCGCACAAACTCAGTAATCGGCGCCGCCAGACCGTCTCTGGCCATGCTCAGAATGATGTAGGGATCCATGACACAGATGTCCAGTTGCTGTCCACCTGCGATGTACACCTTCATTCTCTGCTCTGATGCCGAGGTCCCCAGACGTTCGACAACGATGTCCGGGTTTTCCTTGTGGAACAGATCCAGCATGAAGTCATCGAAGGTGGGGTATTCATAGTCGGTCCTGGACATCATGACCACTTTGGTGGGCTCAGAGACGCCCATCCCGCTCAATCCAACCAAGAGCAAAAGACTGAAAGCCATAATCAGTTGCCATCGGTTGCGCAGTAACATTCATAGCCCTCCAATCTTATTCTCCTACGATAGCAGTATTAGCAATGTCGCACAGGTGCCTGTGGAAATGCGCCAAAGACTGACGCAATGGATAGAATTAGACATTACCTGTAGCCATACCTTTCAGAGTCCCGTCATTTCCCCGTTGCCCCGGGTAGTGATTCCGCGGTCGGGATCGCCAAGTGCCAAGACACCGTCACTCGGCTGACCGTGGGCAAATTCCCGAAAAAATGACAGGAAGGGAAGCAGAATCGGTGCCGCTATCAAAGCCGGGCGTGTGCCATTGTAGCAGCCGGCGGATGAATGCTTCCTCACTCCGTTTGGCATTGGAAGGTGAAACACGTATAAACCAGAACAGTATAACATGTTGTGGCAAACACGACTGCGGAGAGGGGGACAGTCTGAGCGCAAGTCAGATTGCTTGGTTTCAACACGACATACGGGCCACCGATAATCCATCGACAGGAGGTCTGATGCCATGAGACGTTCGATTGTTGTCACTGTCATTATTGCGATGATGGTCGTTTTTTCAGCAGTCGCCTGCGCTGCTCAACATGTCATTGAATATATGTATTTGGCGGGAGTGGATGCCACCGAAAAGACCGTGGCTGAAAGTACGGCCATCTTCGAGGCGGCCAATCCGGACATAAAAGTGGAACGCATGCGCGTTCAGTCGAACTACCGTGATCGTGTGGTCGCCTTGATCGCCGCCGGCACCGTACCCGATGTAATCGATATTGATATGCAGGACATCATGAGCTTTGCCGACGATCGTTTCCTTCACGATCTGAGGCCATTGGCGGAAAAGACGCAGGGGTACCAGTTTGAGCGCTTGGCGCCGCCCATACTCGATGTCTACACTGTGGACGGAAAGGTCTATGCTCTGCCCACCTCCGCCAACCCTTCCGTCTATGTCTACAACATTGATCTTCTTGATAACGCCGGGCTTGCTTACCCCTATGATCTTTACAGAAAAGACGCCTGGAATTGGGACGCTTTCCGTGATATGGCGAGAAAGATCAATCGCACGGGGGCGGACGGCAGAACTGAGGTCGTGGGAGCCGTCTTGCATCTGGCCCGAACTTGGTTGTTTGCCAATGGCGGCGGTGAGTTTGACGATGTCAAAAGGCCTACGGAAACCTTCTATGACAGCGAAGTGGGATTGGAGACCGTGCAGTTCTTGCACAGCCTGATCTGGGAAGACTCGGCCATGTTGACCACTGGTCTGGTCTCTCGCCATATCGGGGCCACCGACGTGATCGGTTTCAGTCAAGGAAAGGTAGGCATGACTTCCCGGTGGTTCTCTTACGTCCCCGACTTCTCCCGGGCCGCTTCGCATATCGGCTTGGTACCCTATCCAAAGGGACCCGGGCCCGAGGGTCGTTACGCCACCGACTTGGGCAGCTGGGGAAGTGCCATCAGTCGAAGCACCCGCAATCTTGATGCCGCTTGGCGTTTTGTCGCCTACAGGACGGGACCCGTCGGCGCCGCCCAGGAGAGCAAGTTGATCGGGCGTACGCCGGCCCGCCCGGTCCAGTTGGGCTGGTTGTCAAATACCGTGGTCAATCCGGAGATCTACTTCGATATCCTCATGCACGCCACTTCGCGGGTTCTGTCAATCAACAGGCTGGATCTGCAGCGCATCATCGACACGGAACTGAACGCGGTCTGGAACAACCAAGTGGAGCCAAAGACCGCTATCGGCGAGATCGGGCGACGCATTAGGGCCTACTTGAAAGAGAACCCGCAGTAGATCGTCAAACGTTCCGCAGGTGAGGCGGCTTTTTCGGTGAGTCGCATCGCTGCCACAGAGCATGAAAGGCCGCCAAGAGCGCGGGAGAGTACCGCGCATTGTCCCCGACACACCGCTGAAACGGGGAACGGATGCCGAAGGCCTGACCAAGGACACAGTCTGTCCGGTTTCAAAGAGTACATCCGGGTGATGATCCGGTAATCCACCACAGGAGGTCTGACTGATGAGACGTTCAAGTGCGGTTGTCACTGCAGTCGTAGCGATGGTTGTCCTTTTTTCAGCAGTCGCCGGCGGTGCTCAGTACGTCATCGAGTATATGTATCAAGCCGGAGTGGAGGCCACTGAGAAGGCGCGGGCGGAAAGCACTGCCATCTTTGAGGCAGCCAACCCGGACATCAAAGTGGAACGCATGCGCGTCCAGTCAAACTACCGTGATCGCCTGATCGCCCTGATCGCCGCCGGTAGCGTGCCCGATGTCATCTCCATCGACATGCAGGACATTATGAGCTTCGCCGACGATCGTTTCCTACATGATCTGCGCCCGCTGGCCGAGAAGACACCGGCCTTCCAGTTTGAGCGCTTGGCTCCGCCCATCGTCGATGTCTACACCGTGGACGGCAAGATCTATGCTCTGCCGACCGTGGCCAACCCTTCCGTCTATGTGTATCACATGGATCTCTTTGACCACGCCGGGCTTGCTTACCCCTATGATCTTTACAGAAAAGACGCCTGGAATTGGGACGCTTTCCGTGATATGGCGAGAAAGATCAATCGCACGGGGGCGGACGGGAGAACTGAGATCGTGGGAGCCGTCTTGCATCTGCCCCGAACTTGGTTGTTTGCCAATGGCGGCGGTGAGTTTGACGATGTCAAAAGGCCTACGGAAACCTTCTATGACAGCGAAGTGGGATTGGAGACCGTGCAGTTCTTGCACAGCCTGATCTGGGAAGA
>JBMNSS010000221.1:0-4070 GCA_050945315.1 Limnochordia bacterium
GGGGGCCGGTGGCGGGTTGTCCACATTGCCGATGACAACGCATTCGCCGGTAACCGGATCCCATTGAAGGGACGTTGTCTGCCCGGGCAGGATGGTAACCGTGTCCCAGTGGCTTTCGTAGATGCGATCCTTGGCATAGAAGGTGGCTCCGAACAAGGCGATGCTGTAGTCATACGTACCTGCGGCCAGGGGCTTGGTGGCGGTCAGAGTGCCGTTAGGCTCTCTGGTCATCGTTGTATAGCCGCCCGGGTTGATGTATAAGCGTCCCTGTTGAGCTTCAGACAGCTGCGGGTGCGCTTGCGGGTTGACCGAGACGATCAGCGTTCCGGGCAGGGGGCGCAATACGAGTTCAAGAGTGGCGATGCCGTCAGGCAGAATGGTGACCTCGCCCTCTGCTTCGTAGATGGGTTGGCCTGACTGATCCGAGACACGCAAGACGACGTTCCACAGGCCCGGAAGCAAGTCTCCGACAGTGGCGGAGGCCTTGGAGTCAACCACCGGCACTTCCTGTACATGTTGTCTGCCGTCCTTGCTGACGATCAGTGTTACGGATGAGCCGTCCTCCGTCAGAGTGGGAATGGACGACACGTTGGCCGCCACCATGAGTCGTCCGGGCGTCTGTGATTCCTGAGAGGCGCCGCCGAGGCGGTTCAGGTTGCGCATGGGCAGCAGACTGCATCCGCCGGCAAGTACGGCCATGGTCATCGCCATCACTGCCAACCAGACGCCTTTTTGCCATCGACCTTTTGACGATCGGGGTGCACGTGAGATAGGAGATGCACTCATGTGCTTAGACCTCCTGGCTCCCTCTCCGGGCAGCGGCCCATATATCATAGGGCATCATCGAGAGGATGCCAATCGGGCCAGAGGTGCGTTGGGCGCCGTCTGAGTAAAAAAGGCACCGGACGCATCTCCGGCGTACTCCCTTGTACGCCTGATTCGTATGTCAGCGCTATGAATCATGGACAGGCGCAGGCTTTTGCACTATGATGAAGACTGAAAGCTGGAAAGCATGTTCGTTGTAGAAGGGGGAAGCGCATGGCCAAACGCCGGCTCGACCTCAGTTATGAGTACAAGTATGGGTTTCGCGATAGAGAAAACTACGCCTTCAAGAGTGAAAAGGGCTTAAGCAAGGAGATCGTGGCTCAGATATCGGAGATGAAAGGCGAGCCGGCGTGGATGCGCGATCTGCGTTTGCGTGCCTTCGACATATTCATGAGCAAGCCCATGCCTACCTGGGGGGCGGATCTGTCGGGAGTCGACTTTCAAGAGATCCACTATTACGTGCGAGCGAGCGAAAAGCCCGGTCGGACGTGGGAGGAAGTACCGGCAGACATTAAACACACCTTTGACCGTCTCGGCATTCCCGAAGCTGAGCGCAGATTCTTGGCCGGAGTGTCCGCTCAGTACGAGTCAGAGGTGGTGTATCAGAGCATTCGTGACGATCTGGCGAGCCAAGGGGTCGTTTTTTGTGACACAGACACTGCCTTGCGCGACTACCCGGAGATATTTCGCGAGTACTTCGGTACCGTGGTGCCGGCTTCCGACAACAAGTTTGCTGCACTGAACTCCGCTGTGTGGAGCGGGGGCAGTTTCATATGGGTTCCCGAGGGTGTTCATGTCGAGATCCCGCTGCAAGCTTACTTCCGGATTAATACGGAGAACATGGGCCAGTTTGAGAGGACCCTTATCATCTGTGAACCCGGCAGTTTCGTGCACTACGTGGAAGGATGCACCGCACCGCAGTATTCATCGAGCTCGCTGCACAGTGCCGTGGTTGAGATTATTGTCAAGAAGGGCGCTCGCTGCCGTTACAGTACAATCCAAAACTGGTCGAAGAACGTCTATAACCTGGTGACTAAGCGCGCTCATGCTCACGAGGATGCTACGATGGAATGGGTAGACGGCAATACGGGCAGTCTGGTCACCATGAAATATCCGGCGGTCTATCTGCTGGGACGCGGTGCCAAGGCTGACATCCTATCCATTGCTGTGGCCACTGCCAAGCAGCACCTGGATGCCGGGGCCAAAGTCGTGCATGCTGCTCCTGACACCTCATCGACGGTCATTTCCAAGTCGATCAGCGCGGCTGGAGGACACAACACGTATCGTGGCCTTGTTCACATCGGTGCCAATGCCAAAGGCAGCCGAACCAAGGTTGAGTGCGACACCCTGATCTTCGATGAGGACTCGAGAGCGGATACCATCCCGCGCATTCAGGTCCACAACGATGAAGTGACGATGGAGCATGAAGCCACTGTGTCGAAGATAAGCGAGGAACAGCTTTTCTATCTGCAGAGCAGGGGTCTGAGCGAGAGTGAGGCGGCCATGATGATTGTCATGGGCTTTATCGAACCGTTTGCCAAGGAGTTGCCCATGGAGTACGCGGTAGAGCTTAACCGTCTTATTCAGCTTGAGATGGAAGGGTCGGTGGGCTGAGGGGCGGGGAGTCTTTGTGCGCGGATGGGGTACTAGGCTGTTTGTGGCTTTGTCAGTCCTTGTCTTTGTCCTTGATCTGTTCTTGCGCGGTGCCCTGTTGGAGTGGGGGGCTAAGTCCTCGGCTATTTGGGCAGGAGAGCTCTATCGACTGTTCACCGCGAATTTCTTGCATGCGGATCTTCGTCATCTTCTGTTCAACATGTACGCGTTGTTTCTCTTCGGCAATGCCGTGGAGAGCATTCTCGGCTCAGTCCGTTTCTGTGTCGTGTTTGTCTTGGGAGGGGTTGCCGGGTACGTGGCCAGCCTGCTCGCGCAACCCCAATCGCTGGCCGTTGGTGCATCTGCGGCCATATTCGCCCTCATCGGCTATACGGTTCACTTCCGGTTGCGACGTTTGCCCAAGCGTTACATGCGACTCGATACGGAACTCCTGCAGATTCTGGGTATCAATCTCTTGATCGGCCTCCTGGTGCCGCGTATTGATCAGATGGCGCACATAGGGGGCTTTTTGGGTGGGGTCTTGGCTGGTTCGCTGGTTGGACTGCCGAGTCCGGGAGGCCAGAGACGTGCTTCAGTCCTTGAATTCGTTGTCGCCGCAATTCCATGGGTACTCATGGCATCCCTTTTGCTCACCCCCGAATGGTTCTTTTCTAAGACGCAAGCCATTTCACCGACCGTCGGTGCATACCTCGACAGTCGCTTCGGTCCATATCTCGAGCCTCTGCGAGCCGATGCCCTGGTGTTGATGTGGACCTACAGTGACGGGCGAGAAGTGAGTTGGCAGCCGGTAGATGAGGTATTGAGGGTTGACAGACGGAGGACGGCCCGTTTTGCCGTGTTCTGGCGGTGGGAGAAAGGCCGAGGCACTCCAACCGGGGGCATCCCCTACGCGGTTTATTGGGAACGAATGGACTCCGACGGTCAGGCAACGCTCTATCACACCGATATAGGCACCACCTATGCACCTGATTCCGATCCGACCTTGATATACGCCAGGGCCAGTATTCCCGTCGCGACGGGGCGGTGGCAGGTGCGGCTCGTAGTGAACGGACGTGAAGTCTGGCGAAAGCATTGCGTTGTGTTAGACGAGGGGGGACGAATAGAGACATGAGCAAGGTTGTCTATCTAAACGGCTCGTTTGTGGATTATGCAGAGGCAGTAGTACCGGTGGAAGATCGCGGCTTTCTCTTTGCTGACGGTGTCTATGAGGCAGTGCGCTTCTACGGGCGAAAGCCATTTGCCTTAGAAGAGCACCTGGCTCGCCTAAGACGCAGCGCCGAGGCCATCAAACTGGGTGGATTGCCGTCAACGCAGGAGCTGATGGACGCGGCTTTGGAGACTGTGGCTCGCAACGAATGCCTGGATGCGGTGCTCTATCTCCAGGTAACCCGCGGGTCGGCACCGCGCAAGCATGAGTTTCCCGCCTCCCATACGCCCTCGACAGTCTTCATGATTGCTCGGGAGGTACCACGTCCCGGTGCTCAGCGTGTCAGTCATGGGGTGCCCTGCATCACGGTTTCTGACATACGGTGGCATCGCTGTGATATCAAATCCATAGCCCTTCTGCCAAACGTTCTGGCCAAGCAACAGGCGGCCGAGGCTGGTGCCGCCGAAGCCATTTTTGTCCGGGA
>JBMNSS010000222.1:0-4003 GCA_050945315.1 Limnochordia bacterium
GTTTTGGTTGGTAAGGGCGATAGCGTTTAGTACTCATGCTTCATCAATTGGCTGCCATCGGCCCAAATCCTGGTGCTTTCGACCGTGTTACTCAGACAGGCTCCTAGCGCTCGTGGCGATCCGTGAAAAACGATGACGCTCACCTGATCGGCGAGCGTCATCGTCTATGCCGGTCGCAACGCTACAGAGCCGGAGAAGAACCGCCGGGCCACGCCTATGTCATTCGCCCACAACGCGGCTCGTCGTGAGACGGTCTTAGTCCGGTTGAGCTTGCGACTGTCGCCGCACATGACTGACCCTCGCAGACCATGGAGGCCAAATAAGGTGGATCAAGTCAAGTGCCCAACTGAGCACTTCAGTTCAGATGACCCACCTGGCTCTTCCACTCACCGAGAAGGCGGGTCCACTGGGCATGTGTCTCCTCAAGAGCCGCCAGCGGCGTCATCTGACGGTTGTAGACCCTGGACAGACGCTGGGAGAACTCAATCAGGCTGATCTCGATCGGAGGCGGTACCACATACGATTGTGCGTAGGGGAAAAGGTCCATCCAGAGTCGAAGCTGAGGCTGCTCGTTTACCATCCGTTGCAGCATGGGCATACGACCGCCGTAGAAGCCGGCGATACGCTGAACCTCCAGAGTCACCTCGTCGCTGCAGAGAAAAGCGATAAACTCCCAGGCCAGGTCTTTGTTCTTGCTGGCACTGGGAATGGCCAACCCGTCGGTGAACAGATGCATCACGGGCGTGCTGTTGACGCTCCGCCGCGGAGCGAAGAGGCCAAAATCCCTGCTCAAGAATTCCGGATCAGCAGCCATCATGGTGGGCATGGACTGCGGATTCCTGTAACGCATGGCGATGCGGCCGCGTTCAAAGCCGCCTGATAGAATTGACCGACTGTTCTGGCCAGCCTCAAATAGCTCCTGCAGCGTGTCCACCGCCGCTAGGGCCCTGGAATCATTCAGATTGGAGGCGAACTTGTTTGTGTCGATTTCAGTCAGACCGGCCTGGCGCAAGAACCAACAAAACTGCTGTGCCCCGCCAAACGATGTGTGGTACACCTCAAAACCCCGCACTGCAACCACGTCGCCCTCCAGCTTGGTCAAACGCCACGTGTACTGAATGAGCTCTTCCCAGCTTTGCGGAGGCTTGTTTGGATCCAGCCCGACCTCGGCAAAAAGGGCCTTGTTGTATCCGATGGCGCGAGGAGCGATGTTTTGCGGAACGGCCATTACTTGGCCTTGCCAGCTCAAGGCGGCCCATAGAGTCTCGGCATACTCCGAAGTGTGTTTCCAGCGCGCCAGGTAGCGATCCAAAGGTTCCAGCAACCCGGAAGAACCCTCGACATACGGGGATTCAGTGCCCGTGACAATCACATCAGGCGGTGTACCTCCTGCAGTCATGACCAGGATTTTTTCCATTCGGTCATTCCATCCCGCGGTGAGCACGACCACATCGGTGTCGTGCTGTCGCCGAAATTCGGGCACAACTTCCTGCTGTACATAGGTGAGCAAAGCCGACGGATACCCTGTGGCCAGAAACGATATCTCCTTGGCGGCTGCACAGGCACTGAACACAGACAACGTCACCATCGATAGACACATAATCAAAAGCGAACGAGCTACACATCGACTCACGGCGGGCGACCTCCCAGAAGATGATTCGCTCAATAGACTGATTGTACGATGATGATGTCTTGGATGGCGCAAACATAGATGTATCGCTGCGGAAGTCCTATTGAACGCGGTAAACAGATACAAAGCGTTAATTCGACCTTAACCGGACATTTACCTCTTGCGAAGCGAATGAGACCGTTTGCCGGCGGTGTTGGAGGAGACTGAGGACGAGTCCGGTGGTCCGGGCGCCCGGGAAGTGCTACAATCCGTTTGACGGGAATGCGGGGTTTGGTGGATGCGGACCTATCCGGGTTATGTATTCAATGGATGGATTTCACGATGCTCTCAATCAAGCGCTGAGGCTGAAGCGAGGACTGGATTGCGGAGTAAACGGGCGAAGGAGGATTTCATGGCGACCATATGCTTGGTGCGGCACGGGGAGACAGACTGGAATCTGACCGGGCGGATTCAGGGACAGACAGACACGACGCTCAATGCCACGGGACGCGAACAAGCCAGACTCGCCGGAGGCTATTTGCGCCAATGGCCCTGGGATGTGATTGTCACCAGCCCTTTGCGGAGGGCCAAAGAGAGTGCCTGTATCATTGCTTCGGTTCTGGGAATGAGAAGCGACGCCATTCGGGAGATGCCGCACTTTCTTGAGCGGGATTTCGGTGAGGCCGAAGGACTCACTTCCGAGGAAAGGCGCAAAAAATACCCCGACGGCATCGTACCCGGTCTGGAACCGTGGGAGCGGTTGCGAGACCGGGTCATCTGCGGGTTGGATCTTCTGGTGGGGGATTATCCGGATCAAAGAGTCATTCTGGTTGCTCACGGCGGAGCCATCAACGCCGCTTTGGCCGTTCTGTCAGGGGGCGGTATCGGCACCGGGAAGACGAGACTGCACAATGCATCGCTGAGCTTCATACGCTTCGAAGATACGCAGTGGAACATAGAGTCGTACAATGTTACCGCCCACTTGGCATCAGGGTTCGGAATCGGCGGTTCTCAGACCCCCTGATGCAGAGCGGCTGATCTGGCGCAGGTACTTGTCCGCCGCGAGTGCGGCCAAGGTCCCCTGGGCGGCCGCCACGACGACTTGCCGCACCGGGGAGCAGGTGACATCACCCGCGGCAAATACGCCGGGGATCTTGGTCGAGCCGTCCACCATGCTCGCATTGATGCAGCCTTTGTCCGTCGTCTGCACGCTGCCGTCTAAGTAGTCCAGCACAGGCCGATTGCCCGTCAGGTACATGAAGACACCTGAGACGGGATGAACGGCCTCTTCATCGCCGATCTTCACTTCCACACCCGTCACGAAATCCTCACCGGCGATTCTCACCACGCGCGCCCCTTCCAGGTAGACGACCTGAGGATGTTGGGCGATGATCTGTTGGCTCCCCGGTGAAAGCTTGCCGTGAGGGATCAGATAGACTCTGCGAGCGAAGTTCGTAATGGTAGGCAGTTCATCTACCATCATGTCGCTGTGACCGACGACCGCTACATCTTTCCCTCGGAAAAACGGCGCATCACATGTGGCACAGTAGCTCACGCCTCGGCCGGTCAGTTCTGCTTCACCGGCAATTGACGGCTTGCGTCCCATTGCTCCCGAGGCGATGATGACCGTGTGCCCTTGGAAGACGTTATCCGTTGTGATCACTTGCTTGGGATCGCTTTGCAGGTCCGTAGTCACTACCTGTGCTTGAATGACCTCCGCCCCGAATTTCAAGGCCTGCTGACGAAAACGATCGAGCAAATCGCGGCCGCTGATGGGTTCGGGCACGCCGGGGTAGTTTTCGATGCGTTCAGTCATGCCCAGAGCACCGGCACCGGGATGCATGTCGATGACCAAGGTCTTTCGTGATGCCCGAGCGGTGTAGAGGGCCGCGCTCAAACCCGCGGGCCCTCCACCGATGATGATCGTGTCGTATATTTCCGTAGGTGCTGCCGTTTCCAGAGAAAGAGTCAGTTCCATAGCTTTCTACCTCTCGATCAAGCCAGCAGTGCTGCTTGTTCTTTGGATATCTTGCCGGCGGCGGCCAGGACGTGTAAGACAAACGTATCCTCGGGGACCGCCCCTTCCATATGGTAATCCTCGTTGATGACCGTGCGCGGCACGCCGTAGACGTCATAGCGGCGGGCCAGTTCGGGGAATTCCTGAGCCTCCACCATGTCGGCCTTGATGAAGTCGTTGGCCATGGCCATCTTGTGCGCCAACTGTACGGCCGGGGCACAGTAGGGACACGTCGGCGTCACAAACACCTGCAGATGGACAGACCTATCGATTCGCGACAACCTTTTGATGCTGTTCAGCGACAAACCCGACGTGCCCTTGGAAACGTCGATCAGAGCACTCACAAACGAGGTGAACTCATACCCCGCCGGAATGCC
>JBMNSS010000223.1:0-3992 GCA_050945315.1 Limnochordia bacterium
TGGGCGGCGGTCACGTGGATGCAGTCAACAGCGGCACCAATGCTGTCTACGTCGCCTTGAGGGCCTTGAACCCGGAGCCGTACACTGAGATCATTGTCAGTCCGATCACTGATCAAGGGGGTGTGATGCCTGTTCCGCTTCTCAATTGCATTCCCGTAGTTGCGGACGCCGCCCCCGGATCGTTCAACGTGGGGCCGGAACAGATTGAAGCCGCCATCACGCCTTTGACCAGTGCCATCGTTGTGGCACACATCATGGGTGAGCCGGCGGACATGGACGGGATTATGGCCGTGGCTCGTCGTCACAACTTACCCGTCGTGGAGGACTGCGCCCAAGCCCACGGAGCCAGACTCAACGGTCAGTATCTGGGCACTTTCTCAGAGGTAAGTGCGTTTTCCACCATGTTTGGCAAGCATCACGCCACGGGCTCTCAGGGGGGATTGGTCTTCACCAAAGACGAAGATCTTTATGTGAGAATCCGGCAAGCTTCCGACCGGGGCAAACCTTTTGGTCTTCCTGCGGGAAGCACCAACACCATGGCGACGCTCAATTTCAACCTCGGTGATCTGGGATCAGCCATCGGACGTGTCCAGCTCAAGAAGCTGCCTCAGATCGTCGGCAGGCGTCAGGGGGTTGCCAAGGCAATTATCTCTGGGATACAGGACATACCGGCTGTCTGCGCGCCGGAGCAACTTCCCGGAGCGGAGCCTTCGTATTGGTACTTGCGCTTGAGGGTCAACGAAGAGTACCTCAGCTGCACCAAGCGCGAGTTTTGCGCGGCCCTGGCTGCCGAGGGAATCAGCAACAACCCTGAGTATGCCGCTTTCCCGCATCGAACCCAATGGTTCAGCGAACGTCGGGTGTTCGGCACGACGGAGTTGCCTTGGAGCAGTCCTATGTATCGCGGTCAGGCTCCCCGTGAGTTTTCGTGTCCCAATGCCACGCAAGCGGTGGCCTCGCATTTCTTGCTACCCATTAGCGAAAGCTGGGGCGATCAAGAGATCAGTGACGTCGTCGAGGCGATACGGAAAGTGGCTACGGCTTTTGCCGTTTAATTGGGCCGATGGCATGGCAGATGCGGTGAGGGCTGAGAGCGATCTCAGCCCTCGCCTATGTTGTCGTAGCCGTGAAGGGAAAGAGTGAACGAGCTGGAAGAATAACCACAGTGACGACTATGAGGGTTGCGACCTCGTCGGGGTTTAGGGGGACTTTTTGTGAGCGTTCCACACATTGCTACGGGTGCCTCGAAGAAATCGATTCGGATTAGGGTCCTGACGCTCGCTTGGCCGGCGATCGTCGATCAGTTTCTGACAATGGCAGTGAACATGGTCGACACGGCGATGGTGGGGCGCCTTGGTGCAGCGGCTTTGGCTGCCGTGGGATTGGGTGCACAAGTCATGATGGTGGCTACGGCTGTCTTTTCATCGGTCACGACGGGAACGACGGCTTTGGTGGCCCGATTCATCGGTGCTTGTGATCCTGAAAACGCTCGCAAGACGGCGCGTCAATCGCTGGTCTTCGGAGGGTTTCTTGCTTTTGTAACCAGCGTCTTCTTCGTTCTGTTCGCGGAACAGATAGTGGGAGTTCTCTTTTCGCGGGCCGAGCAGGACGTTTTGGCCGGTGCGGCGTCATACGTGCGAATTGTGGGGATGGGTCTTATCCCTCAGTTCCTGTTGATTGTAACCAATAGCGTGTTACGGGGTGCCGGTGATACAAGAACACCCATGCAGATCACGGCGACAGCAAATGTCGTTAACGTTATCGGCAACTACTTTCTCATCTTCGGCATCGGTGTGTTTCCGCGTCTGGGGTTGCAGGGAGCTGCCATTGCGACCACTATCGCCCATTGTGTCGCTGCTGTCCTGGCACTCAGGGCGCTTTTTGGAGGCAAGAAGGTGGTAGCCCTGAGTCTGCGCGACGACTTCAGGCCTGACAGCGAGGTCTTGATGCGCATATTCAACGTGGGCATTCCCGCAGGGATGGAGCAAGGCGTGATGCGAGTGGGGCAGTTGCTCTTTACCATGATTCTGTCGTCCCTGGGGACGGTGGCTTTCGCAGCGCACCGCATTGCCCTGCAAGCGGAATCGCTTTCTTTCATGCCGGGATTCGGGTTTGCCTTAGCGGCTACCTCTCTTGTGGGGCAAGCTCTGGGAGCCGGTGAACCCGAAGAAGCAGAGCATGTCGGGCTGGAAGCGGCGCGCATCGCCGCCTTTGGCATGGGGCTCATGGGCGTGATCTTTTTGATCTTCCCCCGGGCCCTGGTCAGTGTTTTTACGACGGATGAAGCAGTCATCGCCCAAAGCGCCGTGGTCATTCGCATTGTGGCTGTCTCGCAGCCGTTTATGGCCATTCATATGGTCTTGGCGGGAGGGCTGCGCGGTGCCGGGGATACGCGCACCGTGATGCTGGTGAGCTTGGTGGGTATCTGCGGCGTGCGACTGGCCTTGTCGCTCTTGCTGGTTTCTCTCGGTTTGGGACTCGTGGGCGCTTGGATCGCCATGACGATTGACCTGATCCTCCGCGGCAGTCTGTTGTACTGGCGCTTTCGTCAAGGACGCTGGAAGGAAGTCCAGGTCTAGTCTTGCCTCGGCGGTCATGGTGTGCGGTCGGCTTTAGGATGGCTTAATCGGAGTCTCGGACATGAAAGAGCCAATACACCGTTTTGGCATCCCAACCGAGATCCCAGGGCACTTGATATCGGTCCACCGTATGGCTGTTTACCAAAGCCACACCTTTGCTGTCGTGGGCGGTGATCACGGAGAAATGTACGATCCTGCCCTTCTGTTCGTAGGCGATCAGATCGCCCGGTTCCAGCTGTGACAGCATCTTAACGACGTGGGGATAGGTCCCTCGTCCTACGCGGTGGGCGATGCCGGAATACGACAAGTAGCGGGCGAAGGCCTCCGCCTTTACCCAGGCCTGGGTTCCGGCTCCCTTCCATCCTTTTCCGCTGTAATGCCATATGCTGTCTCCGGGCAGATTTCCGGCGTTGGGATCACCCAAAACCTGTGAGGCGAAATTGGTGCAATCCCCTCCCAGCCCGGCGTAGTCTCTGTACTCTTGATTGTAGCGTCTGTCGTTGCCGCATCCCCATGCGCTGCCGCAATAGGTATTGGCATATTCCACAGCGGCAGAGCGCCGATAGGCGCGGCGCTGCGCCACAAAAAACGGTGCAGTGGTTACTTCGGTGCTGATCAGGGGTTCCCTGGCGGCGACGGTCATCTCGGGAATAGGTGGTTCTTGATCAAGAGGATCGATGTACCAATCGCGTTTCAATACCCATCTCCCGTCGCGTAGAATCAGCTCCATCACATGTCGGGTGCCGATCCCAAAACGATGCATCTTGGTTTCCGGATCATCAAGGTAGATGTAGCCAAAGCCCATGCTTTGAATCACGTAAGCCCACACGGAATCGCCCTTTTTTTCAGTGCGCACGATACGGGTGTCTGTTGCCGTTTCGACAAGTCTGAGGCCGCGCTTTTCGGACCAAGCCTTCATGTATTTGACACGCCGTATCTCATGTTCCAAGGCCCATCGGCCGGTTGCTGCGCCGAGATCATACATTGTCTGCAGGCCTTCAGTCTGCTGGTTGAGCAAAGCCGCGGCTCGAAGATGCAACATGGTGTTGATGCTCGAGACAAGAGGCGGGGTCACTTCGTCTGAGCTGGCAGTCGTCGTTACCGTTAGAGGTCGCTCAAGACACCCCCAGGCAAATCCCAGTGTGAAGCAAACCGTCAATCCGATGAAAATGCTGCGCAGCCTGATCACCAGCAACATCATGGCTCCCTCCCGGTCTCATATGCCATATGTATGGATGACCGAGCCAGGGCATGCGTAGACGCAGAGTGACGGAAACGGCGAGTCGCCATCTGCCGGCAAGACCCAAGTGAAAGAATCAGAAACAAGAAGAGGACATAGATGAAATGCGAGGAAATACCATGTGGGATAGCTGATTTTGCTACTGCCACGATCCTATCTAAGGAGTACGTAAA
>JBMNSS010000224.1:0-3963 GCA_050945315.1 Limnochordia bacterium
CGGTTCGAACTCTATCGTTCCCGCGGATTTACCGACGAGATCGGCGGGCGCAGATGGCAACGGGGCACAAGGATGGCCTTGGAGGCAGCTACTTACTGGCAGTTGAATGAGGGCCGGCTCCAAGCTGCGGAGCCGAGTCGACTGGGCTAAACCATCAATCATCCGACAATATACACAGAAAGGCGCTCGCTGTTCTCGGGCCGAAGACGGCCTCGCCTTGAACCTAGGCGCAATGACGCCGTACAGAAGAGCCCTGCGAGGATATCGGCACTTCATCGTAGGGAGGTGACCGTATGAGCCTAAACAAGACTCGGCGTTTTCTCTATCAGATGGCGCGGCTGCTGGGCGATGTAAATGCCGTTAAGCGGGGAACGCTGGTGAAGAGGACTGCCCGACGGGCTGCGGGGAGAGCAACAGGCAGAGCCTTGCGAAAGCTGTTCAAGTAGATGGGATTTCACATATCACGGTCCAACACGGGAGTCCGGCGAGTGCCTGAAGTGCAAGGAAGCCGATGGCGCACCCGACGGCGTGTCGCCCCATGGGCGAGATCACGAGAACACGATTTCGGCATCGACCGGATAGCGTCGCCGTAAAGCGGGGCTTCGCACCGAGACACAGTCGTGTTGTGCGCGGCTCCTACACAGAAAGAAGAGGTTGAAATCCCTCGCCATCCGGAGCCTTTGAGCCAAGAAGACGCTCCCGGTGCTCACGAAGCTTTTCCTGTACCGCCTCATTTAAGTCGTTTAGAACATGGGCTGTGCCGTCATGCAACAGTCGGTACACACCGGCTGTTTGCCATGCGTTGCTTTCCTCGGGATGCGGGATGGGACACATAACGAGCCGATCTTGCTCCAGAGCAAACCTGACCGTATGCATGGTGCCCCCTTCGATATCTGTCTGCACGGCAATAACCGCCAGAGACAGCCCGCTTTGGATACGGTTTCTTTGAACGAAGGATCGACGGTCGGTGTGCTCATTAATGCCATATTCGCTCACAAGGGCGCCTCCGCTTTCCACGATCTGTTCGGCCAGATCCAGATTCTGAGGGGGGTATATCCTATTGATCGGAGTTCCCAGTACGGCAACCGTTTTTCCGCGAGCATCTAAGGTGCCCTCATGGGCTGCGGTATCGATACCAAGCGCAAGACCGCTGACAACGGTGATACCGGCGTCTGCCGCTTGTACGGCCAGTCTGTACGCCTGATCGGAGCCTCGGGCTGTGGGTGAACGGGTTCCGACGATAGCTATTGAGAGGCTATCTCTCAGAGTCGGCAGAGAACCCCGGACAAACAGAATCAACGGGGCATACGGGATCAGACGCAGCAAAGGGGGATAATCCCGATCAAACAGCGACAGCACACAAAAACCGGCATCAAGGTGATCCTCCGCATCTTGGCGCCCCTTCTCCAGCAAGCGGGCAAATTCGTCTTGGGAAACCTTGCTGAGAGCCTGAAATATCCTTCTGCCCAGTGATGACACTTGTTCTGAAGAAGCCGCTGTAAGATCCCGGGCGGTGGGGAAGGCCGTCAAAACAGTGACGGCTGACCGATTGCCTATGCCCGGCACGCTCTTGAGAGCCAGCAGATAGGAAAGCCGATCGACTTGGGGATCACTGACCACCATCAACTGACTCCTTCGTTTGGAAATCAAGTGTTTTCGGTATTGATGCAGACGGGATCATGGGAGTACCTCCAAAATCGGTTTTGTACGTTCCGTCCATCTGCTCTAACACATCAAGCACCCCTTGCTCGCGGCTGACATGAGAGCCCGAATGCATTATTTCCCCGCAGACTCCGAAAAGCCGTCACATTGTCTACATTGTCTATTGTGGCCATCCTGCGTCCCGCAAGCGGTGGCATGCCTCTGTTCGCTTCCCCAATAGCGGCAGCACCGAGACTCTCATGGTTGTCTATCCTCTTTGTGCAGTGTGGGGCCCGAAGTATGACAACCAAACCTTTTGACAGTGAGGTCATTCGCTTGATTCCGGCCGGACGATCCATCCTTGCCGAGTCTGGCAGGGACGCTGACGAGAGCGTAGTCAGCCCCTCGGGAAGTGTCGCAAGGCGTTCGCAAGTGTCTTCCTGCGATTTCCGGATTTCCTTTTCCGTCTCGCTATCTCCTGTCGGAGCCGCAATGAAGACATGTGGTTCGGATCTGAAGCGCTTAAGTAGTGGTGCAGCCAGATGCCAGGGGTAGGCAGTCGCGATTTCCGTCCGATGACTTGCTTCTTGGAGCTCAGGTCCAACGTCGGCGGGCGCTTTTTGTGGCATTGGAATCGGGACGCGGTTGGTTTTGGCTTGAGGATATCGCCGGAACAGGGGTTCAAAAAGGGTGTTTTCAAGCCGCCGGATGCAGACCGATGCTGTCACGTTGGTTTGCCCATCCCCTTGACAACGATGTCTGCTTCTTTCGGTTGGGTTCCTAACCGGACCTGGGTTCGTATACCATCTATCCCGACATTCTTGAGGTCTCTCCTCAGGAATGGGTTGTCCGGTACGAACCAACCTTCAACTGATGAAACAGCCCGAAAAAAGAGGCAAAAGAGTCGACGGCTCGTAATCTATCGCAGAACGGCATTTGTCTCAAGGTCCGTTGTTCTTGATTTGAAAGTCACCGTGGCGGGGATGTCCGGTCTTGCATAGCAACGGGTGATCGTCCATCGCTCGGCTGACGGACACGACTCCAGGCCGCCGTTTCAATTGCCAACTGCGGTCGCGTTAAGGACTCGCACACGCTGTCGCGGTACGAGTGGTGCCGGAGACTCCCGGATGGGGACGATGGCAGGACTGGGCAGTTCAGTCACAAATAGGATATAATACATAGGACTCTTGTTTTCATCCATAGGGCTAAGGACTGATTTCATTTGTACCCTTTTGAGCATGCAGAGTAGAAAAAGGCAAAGACGGTGGTCATGCTGATCTATACAATCGGGCACTCAAGACACTCGCCTGAAACGTTCATTGAGTTGCTGAAGGCAGCCGATATCCAGGTTGTTGTTGACGTTCGCTCGGCTCCGTATTCTGAGTACGCACCCCATTTCAATGCGGACAAGATCAAGGCGCTTCTGGCTTCTGCCGGGATACAGTACCTTTACATGGGTAAAGAGCTTGGCGGCCGGCCGGCCGGCTCACAATTCTATGATGAAGATGGCTATGTGCTCTATAACAAGCTGGCTGAATCACCGCTGTTCAAAGCGGGAATAAGCAGGCTGATAAAAGGCGCATCGGACTACCGCATCGCCATCATGTGCAGCGAAGGAAGACCGGACTCATGTCACCGCCATCTGCTGATAACCCGTGTTCTAAACGAGAAGGGAATCGATGTTTCGCACATACTTGACGACGGTAGCATTCAACCCGTGGCCCAGATGTCTCTTTTTCCGATTGAGGAGGTGCCCGGCGAATGGAGATCTACACAATCGGTTTTGCAAAAAAAACAGCACCCGAGTTCTTCGGAATCCTAAGGCGGGTCGGCATCAAGAGACTTATCGATGTGAGGCTGAACAACCAGTCTCAATTGGCCGGCTTTACACGGAAGTCTGATCTCCCTTTCTTCTTGAGAGAGCTATGCGATGCCGATTATGTCCACCTTGCCCTGTTGGCACCTACAAAAGAGATACTGGATGCCTATAGGAAGAACAAAGGTTCTTGGCAAGAGTATACGGATAGCTATCTGCAACTCCTGGCAGACAGAAAAGCAGAGGAGCACTTTGATTATGATCTGTTGTCAGTACCGGCGGTCCTCCTCTGTAGTGAAGCTTCAGCCGATCGCTGTCATCGACGTCTCGCCGCAGAGTACCTGATGCAATACCGCAGCGATATGAAAATCGTCCACCTCTAGTCAGATTGGAGGGGGAGCATGCATCTCAGGATTGTCTGTATGGCCAATTCCAGGAAACACGGGGGAAGATGTGTTGCCGGTGTAGTAGTCGACACGGGGGAATGGATCCGGCCTGTGTCGCCG
>JBMNSS010000225.1:0-3937 GCA_050945315.1 Limnochordia bacterium
CCGAACGCCTACGGGCGGTCAACGACATGTCGCGGATGCAAATACTCATCAACGGCTCGGACAACCGCCGGAGGCGGATCAGGAATGTCGACCGTCATCTGCCACAGGGTCTCAGGCGCAAGACAACAGTCAACCCCAGCCTATAGCCTCTTCATCAGGACAGCCTGCCGTCGCAAAGGATGCCTACCTCCCCGCCGCAAGGCTCTTTCCCTATGCCGCAATACACTCCTATCCCGAAATCATCCCCGACACCCGCTCAGTTCCGGGATCCCGCCGGGCAAAGCGGTGACGGATGCCCTTTCTCACCGTCAAGTTACAGGTGCTATTCTCCCCGCTACGTTCTGACAGTCATTGACATCCTCGCGAGTGCTCTTCTATAATGTATATGGTCAGATAAGGTCAGGGCGGTTAATCGCAGACGGATTTCTACAGACTAGTGCTGAGACTAGAAGGGGGAGAATCCATGGTCCTGGTACCGACGGTAATTGAGCAGACCAATCGCGGCGAGCGAGCCTACGACATATACTCTCGATTGCTCAAGGATCGCATCATTTTTTTGGGCGGACCGATCAACGACCATGTTGCCAATCTTGTAGTCGCTCAACTGCTCTTTTTGCAGGCACAGGATGCCGACAAAGATGTTTCGATCTACATCAACAGCCCCGGAGGCAGCGTGACCGCCGGCCTTGCCATTCACGACACGATGTTGCTGATCAAGCCGGATGTCAGAACGATATGCGTCGGCATGGCTGCGAGCATGGGCGCCTTCTTGTTGGCCGCCGGAACCCAGGGGAAACGTTTTGCCCTGCCGAACGCCAAGGTGATGATTCACCAGCCCTGGGGCGGAATCCAGGGGCAGGCCACGGATATTGACATACATGCCCGAGAGATTCTGCGTACCCGCGACCGACTCAATGAGCTGCTTGCCAGGTATACAGGGAAGGATCTGGAGACCATCAGCCGTGATACGGACCGAGACTTCTTCATGACCCCCGAAGAAGCGCGTGACTACGGACTCATAGATGCCATTCTCCCTTGAGACTTTCGAAGACGGCATCTTTCACGGCCCGAAGAGGGTGGCGATTCAGCCACCCTCTTTGTTTATGCGATGTTTCGCTCACCCGGCGCAGGAGTGTCACGTTTTTCGGCTAAGTATAAGTGAGTGCGTGTCCACAAAGGGACATGGATCCATTTCAAGGGGGTACACTGATGAGCAAGTCGGTAGGATATGCAGTAGTAGGATTGGGCGTTGGACGAGCCCATGCCCGCGCTGCGGCTAAGGCGAAAGACTGCCGGCTCGTAGCCGTGTGCGACATTGATCGCGCCAAGGCCGATGCTGTTGCCGCCGAACTGAACTGTGAAGCCATCTATGATTTCGATGAGCTGTTGAAACGTTCTGATGTAGATGTGGTCAGCATCGCCACACCCAGCGGTATGCACTCTGATATGATCGTCAAGGCCGCAGAGGCCGGCAAACACATTCTGGCGGAGAAGCCGCTGGACATCACCCTGGACAAGATTGACGTCGCCTTGGAAGCTTGCCGCAAGCACAACGTCAAGCTTGGGGCTGTCTTCCAGAACAGACTCAACCCCGCCAGCCAGGCCATCAAAGAGGCCATCTCACAGGGCGCTCTCGGTCGCACCTATCTGGCCAACGTCCAAGTCAAGTGGTGGCGTACGCAGGAATACTACGAAAAAGACGGAGGTTGGCGTGGCACGTGGGCCATGGACGGCGGCGGATCGCTGATGAATCAGTCCGTCCACACCATAGACCTACTGCAGTGGTTCATGGGTCCCGTGAAGTCCGTATTCGCTTTCTCTGACATCTTCGCCCATGATATTGAGACGGAAGACGCCGCGGTGGCCGCCGTCCGTTTCGAGAACGGAGCTATCGGAAGCATCATCGGCACCACGGCTGCCTATCCGGGTCTGGACACCACAGTCCAAATCCACGGGGAGAACGGCACCATCTACATGACCGATGCGAAGATCAAGCGCTGGGCCATCCGTGGTCCACAGGAGAAGGAAGTGGAGGCGGAAATGATCGCTCGCTTCGCCGGCAAGGGCGACGCAGCCAGTGCTGATCCCTCCGCTATCGCCACTACGGGCCATGCAGGTCAGGTCCAGGATATGGTCTACGCGGTTCTCGAAGATCGCGATCCCGTCATCGTGGGCAGCGAAGCACGTCATGCCGTCGAGATCATCCTGGCCATCTACGAGTCTGCCCGCACCGGTAAGCAGGTCTTCTTGAAGTAGTAAAGCCAGAGCTCAATGCACTGGTGCGGGGCAGCGCATCGATCAGTCGCTGCCCCGTACTGTTTCAAAGGTCAAAGCGCGCCCTTCGTTTTCTGACTTATATAAATGCTCCCGGTGTTTTAGGGGCCCGGATGTCTTCCATAGACTTCATCCGAACGAGATTTAAACTTATGTTAACATCCTTTGCGGACTGGGTATGCTATACTTAATGTAGCTCATTGGTGGGAGGGTTCTCTGTGAAGAAAAGCACTAGAGCAGACGCAGTAAATCAATCCTCAGCTGAGGGCAGGCCCCGTCGCAAAGCGGTAAACGAGGCGCGATACGACGAACTCCTTGATCGGGCCATGCGTCGCCGTCAATACGAGAAGCGCTATGGCCGGGACGACTATTAGTGTCCTCCCGTAACTAAGCAAAGTTAAAAAAGCTCTGTCTTCACACGGCTTTTTTCTGCGGAAACAGGGGCGCCACGGCGCCTCTTTTTCTGTTCATCTTTTTTCCACGGGAGCATCGCTGAGGGATGAATGACTCAAGCCGAAACACGTGCAGTATGCTATAATAGTCTGTACTGGAGGTGGATTGCCAATGGTAAGGCTTCTCACCGTGCACGAGTTCATGGAAGCATGTGACCGGCTTTGCTTGGTGCGCAAGGAGCGCTGCACACGCTACAACAGCGCGAGGGATTATCTTTCCTACCTCGAACTACGCTTCGAGCACCGCAAAGACTTCTTAGCCTGTGATCGACAGCGCCGAAGCGGAGTGTCACGTTTCTGAAACCATAGCCTCCTTTTCCCGTCTTTACACACGCCGCAAGGCCGTGTGTATTAATCATGCTTGCATACCACCGCGATGATATGAGTGCCACCGTCAAGCGCACCCGCTTCCTGACATAGCATCTCTTCCCACTGCAAGAATGTTTCCCAAAGCCAGGGCCGAGAATGTGCAAGCCGCAAGGTCTCCTCATTCTGAACGGCCAAGAAATTGGAAGCCGATGCCGCCACAATGTCACAGTCGTGGCCCTCCAACAAGGCCTGCAATTCGCTCCAGCAGTACATGCGACAATGATGCCCCCCTGAGACGGCCCCTCGCAGGTTACCGGTACGGGTGACCTCATCAACCTTTTCGAGACCGTGCTGAAAGGCCATCTCCACGATGCCGGGCAGAAAACGACGCGTAGTGCCCGCGTGCGACATGACGCTCAACAGGACATAGCCTCCGGGCCGTGTCACTCGCAGCATCTCGCCCAACGCTTGATCGGCTTGATCGCATACGTAGCTCAGGGGGCCTCCATAGGCGACGACGGCATCGAACTCACCGTCGTCAAAACGGCTCAGATCGGTCACATCGCCCTGAATCCACGCTTCGACGGCTTCACCCATGCCCTCATGCTCCATGCGCTCCTGATTCAGACGCAGTTGCTCCGACGAGATATCAAAGGCGACGATCTCGGCGCCCAGCGCCGCCAGTTCACAAGTAAAACGGCCCGGGCCCGGACCTACTTCGAGGACCCGATCTCCGCGGTGTACATACTCCAAGAGGAACTTCTGGTGCATATGGAAGTTCACCTGCGACTCCAACGAAGAGGCGAGCCGGTCCCATTCCCTGGAGCCGTATTCGTCGAAGTATCGACGCACGTGCCCCGGATCATAACGCATCGGTATCCCTCCGTCTCATCCACTATAGA
>JBMNSS010000226.1:0-3866 GCA_050945315.1 Limnochordia bacterium
TCTGGAGAGCTTCCTCCGGCGGCGCGAGAAGTATCTTATCTATGATTGAGTGCTATGAAGTAGCGGGCGGCGCGAGGCGGCTTGAGTTACTCGCGCCGCAGTCATCTCGCGACAGGCTATGTAGGGGTGCCTACCTACCAAATAAGGCGGCGATCTTCGCTTCCAAGAGAACCCGGACTTCATCGGGCGCGGCGGTCGCCCGGCCCCGGGGAGACCCTGCAGCTCCGCAAAGTCTCTCCCGGTACACCTGTGACACCGTTTCATGACGGTCTTTTTTCGTGATACAGGGATGATCGGCGGTCTCAGAGACCGTCCGACTTAAACACGTACACATCAGGCCTTGACCGCAGCCTAGCCTGCAATCCCGGTAGCCGGCAGCAATAACAGAGCATTGCCGAGCAGGTGCATGAGCATGCACGCCCACAGGTTACGCCGCCAAAGGTAGAGGACGTAGAACAACACCAGCCCGACGCCGTGGTACAGGAGCCAAACCAGGCCGAAGAACCGGATGTGGGGCAGTACAAATAAGCCCATGCTGATGGCAACCGCCAACCAGGTGCTGCCGGTGAGCTCTCTTATCCGCTCAATGGGATAACTGCGAAAGAGGATCTCTTCCGTGGTAGAGGTGGTCACGATCAGGGCAATAAGAACCGGTAGCGGCAAGCCAACCACAGTTGCCAAACCCGCGTTCGGAGCCGGCGGTAAGACCACATTCAACAGGCCGGAAACCGTAGTGGAAATGCCCCAGAAATAGACCGCCCACCGAAGATCATCACGACTTGGCCTCTTTAGCCCAATCGAACGCAACCCCCGGCCCTCCACCTTCGTTACAAACAGCAATAGCATACCAACAGCCAGCCAATTCCACAGGAGCACACTTGGCGGGCCCTGTAATCCTATGGATATGCCTGCCCTACGTAGCCCTACGCTTATATAGGACGGGCTGTAGGCAATAGCCAAGCCGATCAGGGTAAGCAGTGTGCTCCGCCGATGGACAACATCCACGTCATCTCCGCCTCCGTTGACTCGAATACCAACCCGGTCTCATTTTCCGCTGCAGTCTATCAATAAGCATGTAGTACAGAACCCCATCGAATTCCTGCTCGTCTCCCCGGGTTTCCTTCAGACCTCTTGGCAGGCGACCATACTCAACAAAGCCGGGGCGAGGATATGCGAGCTCCGCCGATTCACCGGCGCGACAGCTCATCTCCAGAGGCGTACAACCCGGAGCTCCGTGCCATATGTTCGTTCCCGTGGGGGCTGTCCCAAAGTAAGACCGTTTTGGGACAGCCCTACTTCCGTCTATTAGATCGTCCGGTGGATATCTCCAGGGTGGCCGGCCAGATACGCGATGGCCGGTCAACCGGATACAGTGATTGGCTTTGCCAGGTCATGCGCCGTACACAGCGGGCCCCGTTCAACGGTGATCTTCTCGATCGCTCAGCTCGTCTCATCTCGAAAACCGCCCGTTCCATGGTTCCGGGATGATCATCCCTTGCCGACGGCCTTAGGGGAAGTTGGATTCCGGTTGACGCATACCGAGATCCGTTGTCCGCACCGACCAAGATCTAAGCCCCGCATATGCAGGGCTTCGGTGTCTGTCGATCTGTCTTCCCACCATATACATCCCCACAGAAGACTCTTCGGGCTTCACTGCTGATCGTCTCGCCGATACGGCGCAACTCAACTCCGTCCCAGGCTTCGACCGACCGTTGAAGAGGCGGATCTTCCCGATGAGACCGTTTCATCTCGTCACCAGGACAGCCTTTTGACCGTTCTGCGATGAAAGCGATTCTCAAGTATTAGTATCCTACCAGCCGCTCTCTGACTTTATCAAGCAACTCACGATCTCTCAAGATCACACGGAACTCTATACGGCGGTTCTGTCGCCTGTCCTCTGCTGTTCGATTGGCCTCTTCGATGGATACACCTTGCATATGATCCCACGCTTTTGGCCTGTACTTCGAGTAGCCGACGACGGCAAGATAGCCATGATACTCCGTTTCCAGGCGCGGGACCATCTTCTGCATGTATTGCACTACCGCTATCGCCCGTCTCGTCGACAACAGCCAGTTCCACGCATCGGAGCCGGTGGTATCGGTATGTCCCTCAACCATGATCACCTCTATGTAGGGCCGTAGCTTAGCGTCATCCAGCAGGCCGGCGAAGCGCTGGCCCAGGTCGTCCAACACGGGCTGACCCTCCGGCTTTATCTCCCATTCGTTGAGATCAAACAGTACGTCTTCCGGAAGACGGATGGTGCCTTCACGGCCGAGTTCGCCTCCTGTAAAGCCTTCTCCGGAACCCTCCTGGTCCCCCGGCATGATTATGCTCTCGATCTCCTTTCGGATGCCGGTCACCTTTGTCGCTGCATCAACCGCGTCAGCCATTCTATGGATCTTCGCGATCACTAAGACCCAGGAGAAGAACATGAGGAATACCATGGTGAGGGCAAATCCTGACATAATATCGGCGAAGGCCGGTGCATATTCCCCGCCCACCGCAGATGACTCATCAGCGTTGTTCCTGCGGCTCACTGCGCCCCCCTCCTCAGTCCGAATAGGCGGCCACCTGACCGTTCGTTGAGTTTTCTTATCTCATCCACCGATTGCTCCATAGCGGTACTCAGTGCCTCTATCTCATCTCTGAAGCCCTTAAAACTGCCGGATGTCCTGTCAAGCCACTTTTGCATTTCTTTCATGGTATCACCATTGATTAATAAGGCCGTCCTCATGTCCGCGTGATAGGCATCCTTCAATTCCGTGATTCCTTCATCCATCCGTTTTATTTGGTTCTCAATGAGCCTCCCCGCGGACAGGGCTTTGTCTGCCAGGTCGTCCAGGCTCTTGTTCGCCTTCTTCAGAGTCTCGTCGGTCCACTTGTCCAGCATCGCCTGCATTACTCTCTGGGATTCCCGCGCCACTTCCCGCAGGACCGATGCACCTTTCATAACGCCCTCGATGGCTTGGACAACATCGCCTTGGGTTTCTCTGAACATCTCTACCTGATCTCTCAGGTCAGCAGTCGCCTGCAGGAGCGGTTCCGAAACGACAGAGCTCCGGGAGAGAAGATCGCTGGCAACCTCGCGATCCCGCTGAACAAGGTCCTCAAGCACCGCGATCGTCTCTGTGCGCAAATCAGCGAAGGACTTAGCCAGTTCGGCTTTAACGGTCGCGGCGATATCGACCAGGTTATCGGAGGCCTGACTTGCAGCCCTTTCCAGCTCTCCAACGTGATGCTGAGCCGCTTGAGCCCAACCGCTCTGGGCATCATCAAGGGCGGCGGCCACGTTTTCCGCTGTGTTGGTCATAGTGCCTACTATGCCGGCAAGGCTGGCCGTTGTGGACTCAAAGTCGGCGATCCGAGCGCTCAGCCGGGCTACGGACTGTTCATTCCTATGACTCATGGCTTCGAAAGCCGTTCGTGCCGTGTCCCAGGTAAGCTGTAGCTCCGTGGACACTTCATCTAATGCGTTCCGGAATTCTTCGGTACGCCTGGCTTCCGTTTCGTCTACGTGGATTAGGTGCTCCCGGAACCCGTCAATAGCCGTTGCCGTGCGTGCGTGAACGTCCACGGCGAGCCGCGTTGACTCCTCAAGTTGATTTAGGGACTTCTCCAACTCCTCATTGAACCGCACCAAGCGCGTCGTTGATGTATCAAAAGCCGTTCCTGCGACGGCCAGAGAGTCTGTGATATCCCCGAGTCTGCTCAGAGTACTCACGATCTGATCCGACAGAGCCGTGATCTTCAGCCCGAGATCTTTCACGGAATCGTCGAAGGCTTCCCCTATTTGGTCACCCAACTGATGCAGAATATCACCCATCGGGTTTGAGTACGTTGCAGGGAATACCGTGGTATGCAGGAAG
>JBMNSS010000227.1:0-3828 GCA_050945315.1 Limnochordia bacterium
TGCCGCCCGCGAGAGCCGCTCAGAAACACCTCCGAGGAGACCAAGTGCAAGGGTGTAGCATTTACAGACAGGGCGTGATCATGAGCGGGGGTGTTTTGGCACACCCCTGCTTGTCCCGCCATACAGCCTCAAGTGCGTGAACAAAGATGCTGCCGCCAATCATTCGGTGTCGAAGCGGAGAGTCTGCGTGGGTCCGACTCGACGGGGTGGCATCATACAGAATCTTTGAAGGTGATACCCTTATGTCCGTACAAGCGGGAATTGTAGGCCTGCCTAACGTAGGTAAATCGACGTTGTTCAACGCCTTGACTTCAGCGGGTGCTGCGGTGGCCAACTATCCGTTTTGCACCATAGAGCCTAACGTGGGAGTCACTGTCTTGCCGGATTCCCGACTCGATGCCATTGTCGGCGTGGTCAAACCCGAAGAGGTGGTTGGAGCCACGCTTGAGTTTGTCGACATAGCCGGCCTCGTTAAGGGCGCCAGCCAAGGCGAGGGGTTGGGCAACCAGTTTCTGAGTCACATTCGACAAGTCGAAGCCATGGCGCATGTAGTACGTTGCTTCGAAGATGAGAACGTGGCACACGTAAGCGGAACGGTTGACCCCCTGGCGGACATAGGTGTTGTGGAGACCGAGTTGCTATTGGCTGATCTGCAGACCGTGGTCAAGAGGATCGAGCGGCAGGCACGGTATCTCAAGACCGGCGAGGCTCGGCTGAAAGAAGAGATGGAGGCCTTACAGTTTATCCAGGAGGAGTTGGAGCGGGGAACGGCGGCTCGGAGACTGCGGGGCCGCTTGACCGGTTTTCCCGGTGTTGACGAGGAGCTGTTGTGGCGGGAGCTCGGTTTACTCACGGCTAAGCCTGTGGTCTACTGTGCAAATGTAGGCGAAGATGATCTGACCGGTGAGAGCTCTGCGGCCAAGCAAGTTGAGGCGTATGCAGCTGAACAGGGAGCCGGCTATGTGGTCATTTCCGCTCAATTGGAGGCGGAAATAGCGGAGTTGTCGTCCGAGGAAGCCGAGGCTTTCCTGGAAGAACTCGGCCTTCCGGAACTGGGTCTGTTCCGCCTGGCGCGGGAGATGTACGCGCAATTGGGACTGATCACTTTCTATACGGTGAAGGGCCCGCAGACTCGGGCTTGGCCTTTGCCTGCGGGAACAACGGCTCCGAAAGCAGCCGGAAAGATCCACAGCGACATGGAGCGCGGCTTCATCCGGGCCGAAGTCATCAACTGGGAGGATCTGGTGAACATCGGCTCTTTTGCGGGTGCCCGCGATCAAGGGCGCGTCCGCGTGGAAGGGCGCGACTACCGGATTCAGGACGGAGACGTCGTAATGTTTCGCTTTAACGTTTGAGTGCGCGACGTCATTCGCCGCCAGGCGCCAAGACGGCCTGGTAGACTGTTTTGCGGACTCCGGGGTATCCCAGAACACTGACTATTATCTCCTGCTTTTCTTCGGGGTGAAAGGTCTGGAATCCGGTGAAGCGCAGCGAGACTTGTTTGCCGGCTGGCAGAAGGGCGACGTATTGCACTTTGCGTTCACTCTTGGGCGGTGTGCCGGAGTAGCCGGCCAGAGCATGTACCTGATCGGCGACGACCAAAAGATCGTGCAAGTCTTGGGACCCTTCGTTCACCAGGCGAGCCGTTACGGCAAAGGGACCGTGCAAGCCTTCTTCGCTGGGCATGCGGGGTTCCAGTATCACTTCCGCCACTATGTTTGCTTCAGCCGGGGGCGGAGGCGATGGGCGCCGGCCGGGGAGAGGAAGTGCATGGGCCAGTAGGTAGCCGACAATCAGGCTGACAAGCAATGCGCCCAGTGAACGCACTGCGCGGGCCTTTCCGCTTTTAAACATCCGATCACCTCAAAAGCACAATGGATGACGCGAGTCCATCGGATCGTCCTGGCGAAAATCCGGTGCTTCAATGCCGGATGACCGACGGTAAGGTTAACGTTCAGGCACTCGGTGTTGTGCGCCCGGATGCAGAAGTGCGGCAAAACGCCTCTGTTGCGTACTATCGAGCGTTTTCACAGGTGACAGTGCCCGTTGACTTGATCACCGTGGGACAGCGCACATGGTCGATCCTCGCGGAATCTCAAGATCTGAGAGGTTCGATTGCGCCAAGTGCCCGACGATATCTGCATCATATCCTTAACCGAGCAGCCCGACGTACATGCGCGGTGCTCGAAGGAGTTGGTTGATGCAACTCAAGTTTATTCGCTAATCGGCAGGTGTATCCTCTATCAAGTTCATCGAACCAAAGGCAACGAACAGAATCAAAGAGGTGACTGACATGGCAACGGAAGTCATCATGCATATCAATTACTGTGAGCAGGGACAGACAATCGAAGAGGCGTGTCAGAAGGCTGCCGACTGGGGATATGATGGCATTGAGTTTAGGCAGATTCTGCTACGGGAGCAAATGGAACCCGAAGAGTACTATGACCGGGTCGCCGCCGCGGTGCAAAAAAGCGGAATCAATACCGCCATTTTTGGCGGGCCGCCCACGAATATTCTCAATGTATCTCCGGAAGAACGGGAAAAGGGCGTTCTACTGCAGGAGAAGTACTATCGTTTGGCCGCCGAACGCTTTGATATCAAGGTCTGGAACGCGCGCACTGAAAACCCCGGTAGATTTACCGTTGATGGAAAGGTAGTGACCGGTTCAGCGGCTGCCGATGAGAAGCACTGGGAGGCGGCGGTGCAGACCTACAAATACCTCGGTCAGGTAGCCGAGGAGTTGGGCTTTAAGATCGCCTTCGAGACTCACGGAGGCAATCTTACGGATCTTCCCACGGTAACCCGCGAGTTGGTCGACCGTATCGGACACGCCGCGGTAGGGATCAACCTGGACTACGGCAACATGCTGGCCTTTGACGATGCTCCCTCTTTGGAGGAGGCGATTCGCCTGTCGGGCGACAGGCTTTACTACGTCCACCTCAAGAACGCGATCAGAATCGCCGGTCAAAGACCCGTTCAGATCGGATTGGCCGACGGACAGATCAACAACCGGGAGTTCTTGCGACTGGCCAAAGAGATCGGCTATCAAGGACCGATTTGTCTGGAAGCTCCTCGCAGCGGAGATCGTGAGTGGTTTGCACAAGAGGATCTGGCCTATGCGCGGGCCCTCATAGCTGACTTGCAGCTTTGATCAGGCTGACGGGGGCATCCCTGTAAGGGTGTTTTGGAACCCTTACAGGGATGCTCAGGCCGCTCAGACGATCAGCTCAGTCAAAAACAGCGAACTCGCTTCTGCTTGGCCCAAAAGATGAAAGGCTTGGCGTCTGCTGAGGGCCTCATAGCGCCTGATGACGGGTTCGAAGATCTCAGTGGCAGCGCTGACGGTCAAAGGTGTGCCGTCATGGGTCAAGGGTGCCGCTACGGTCAGAGGCTTGGGGGCCGCCAGAGCCGCCACCTCGGGGATGTCGCCGATCCTGAGGAGCCCGGGAATGAACGATTCATAAGGCAGGTTGAGGAAACGCTCGCCCAGGCGATAGGAGGCCAACGGATTGAAGATCATCAGTCTCTCAAATCCTTCCAGCAATCCGGCTCCGGCCAAAAAGACGGTAGACGGTCCTGCGAACACGGCAAGAGAGACTCGCGGCATGGTTTCGGACAAGCGGGCCAACAGAGACTGCGCGGCACCGATCCAGAGTCCGCCCAAGCTCAGGCCGAGAAGGTGACAAGCCCGAAAAGCGCTTATGGAGCCGCGGATGTTTAGAATCCGCTCGATATGCTCACTGATCTCGCCCGGAAGCCTGCTTTCTCCCAATCCCGGAAGATCGACCAGCCAGACCGACTGACCGGCCAGCAAGGCTTGTCTCACCA
>JBMNSS010000228.1:0-3824 GCA_050945315.1 Limnochordia bacterium
TTGGCGTTGAACGCAGCGAATTCGTCTCACTGCTGGGGCCTTCGGGATGCGGCAAGACTACGACGTTGATGTTGCTGGCAGGATTCGAACAGCCTACGTCCGGACGCATTCTGTTGGAAGGTAAAGATCTTTCTGAGCTTCCGCCGGAAAAGCGCGGAGTGGGCATGGTCTTCCAGCATTACGCCCTCTTCCCTCATATGACGGTGGCCGAGAATATAGCCTTCGGCCTCATGCATGGCGTGGCCGGACGCCTTTCCCGCTCTGAGGCCATGGCCCGTGTAGATCAACTCCTGGATATGATCGATCTGGAGTCTTTGCGGCGACGCAAACCGGCTGAGCTGTCTGCCGGTCAACAACAACGGGTTGCCATCGCCCGCTCCCTCGCCCCGCGGCCACGCGTCCTGTGTCTTGATGAACCGCTCTCAGCTCTCGATGCCCTGCTCAGAGAAAGACTACGACTGGAGATCAGGCGACTGCAGCGGGAACTGGGCCTGACGGTGCTGTATGTGACTCACGATCAGGAAGAGGCGTTGGCTATCTCCGATCGAGTGGTCGTGATGAATCAAGGGGAAATCCAACAGACAGGAACACCCTGGGAAGTGTACGACCGTCCGGCCACCGGATTCGTCGCCGGTTTCATCGGCAAGGGATCGCTCTTCGACGGAGCGGTATTGGCTACCGGCCGACAAATCCTCTTCAGGTTGGTGAACGGACAGAAACTGGAAGTCCCGGCCGACAGCTGGTGCGGCACTGCACCCCCAAGACCGGGAGATCGCTTGAGGGTGCTCTTGCGTTCGGAGCGCGTTCGGGTAACCCTCACCGATGAAGAAGATGACGGTCAGGAGACTCGTCGCTTGCGCCTGAGCGGCTGTCTTGCCGAAGTGGAGTTTCTCGGAGCCCAGTGCCGCTTGCAGATCTCCGGTCCCGTTGGCGATGTGATGGCCACCGCTCCAGCTGCAGAAGTAGGAGCCTGGCAGGCTCGCCTAGGCTCCCAAGTCACGGCTTTTTGTCATGCCGATGATGTGCGTCTCGTACCGTGGTAGGTCAGGTGAAAGCAGGTTTGGCGGCGGGCACGTTATTTGGCCGCCGCCACTTCCCGGTCCGCCGTCGGTATGTACGGTTCGTAGGTAGAGATGAGAGCCTGTAGAACAGACTGCAGTTGCCGATACTCACCGGCCAGCAACAGCTGCTCCAGCATGCCGAGCCCTTGAGCGAGTTCATCGCAGGGCATCTTGGCGTTCTTACAGATGAAGATGCGCTCGTGCTCCGTGACGGAGGTGGCCTCTTCGTCCATGACCAGTTCTTCAAATAGCTTCTCGCCGGGACGCCGCCCGGTGAACACGATCTGAATGTCTTTGTTCGGCCGAAAGCCCGACAGGGTGATCAGATTGCGGGCCAGATCCACGATCTTCACCGGTTCACCCATATCCAGAATGAAGACCTCGCCGCCCTGGCCCAGAGCCGCCGCCTGCAGGACGAGCTGAGCCGCTTCCGGAATGGTCATAAAGTAGCGCTGCATTTCCGGGTCCGTAACCGTGACGGGGCCGCCTTGAGCAATCTGACGTTGAAAGACGGGGATGACACTTCCCCGACTGCCCAACACGTTGCCAAAACGCACCGATACATATTTGGTTTTGTTCAGCGCATTGAGATCTTGAACAATCAACTCGGCCACACGCTTGGTAGCCCCCATGACACTGGTGGGATTTACCGCCTTGTCCGTGGAGATCATCACAAACTTGCGTGCGCCGTACTGCAACGCCGCCCGAGCTACATTTCGCGTGCCGAATACATTGGTCTTCACCGCTTCATCAGGGAACTGCTCCATGTAAGGCACGTGCTTATGCGCCGCGGCATGGAGTACGTACTGCGGCTTATACGCCTTGAAAACCGCCATTATTTTCCGCTCATCGCGCACATCGGCGATCACCTGAACCTTAGGCACATCGGGGTATTTCTCGTTGAGATCCAAGGCGGCCTCAAAAACCGAGTTCTCACCGTGTCCCAGCAGGATCAAGAGCTTCGGAGAGAAACGGCAGATCTGGCGACACAGCTCTGAGCCAATGGAGCCCCCGGCCCCGGTGACCATGACCACCTCACCGGAGATTTCAGAGGCGATCTGCTCCGCGTTGAGCCGCACGGGTTCACGTCCTAGAAGATCAGAGACCGATACGGGCCGGATTTGACTGACCGACACTTTCCCGTCGATCAACTCGTTGACTGCAGGAATGGTATGCAACTTAACCTGCCTATCGCGTAAGGCCTCCACAATATGCCTGCGTTTGCCGCCGAAGCGGGCGGGAAGAGCCAGGAGAACCTCTTGCACATTGTATGTGTCTACCGCATCTTTCACGTCGTCCACAGTCCCCAAGACCCTGACCCCATGGATCTGCATGTTGCGCTTGGAAGGATCATCATCCAAAAAGCCCACCACATGACGACCGGATTGCCGCAGGGGTATTACCAGGTCAGCGCCGATACGGCCCGCCCCGATAATCAGCACCGTGGAAGGCGAACTCGCGGAATCCGCCGTGTCCACTGCGGCATTCTTTTGGGAAATCCACAGGCGTCGGACGGCACGCAGCGCAACCCGCGAAGAACTCACAAGAAAGGCCAAAAGCACCCAGTGCATAGCGATAACTGACCTCGGCAGTGGATAGCGCAATGACAGCAAACGCAGGGTCAACGTGGACAACGTCGTGGCCCCCACCACATTTACCAGCTCTTCGATACCGGCATAGCGCCACAGACTGTGATACAACCCGCGCCAGATGAAAAAACCCAATGATGCCAGTGTGTACCAGAGCGCCAGACGAGTATACGAAACCCAATACGTTGAGGGCCACTGTCCGTCAAAGCGGACAAGGAGGCTGCCCAAGACTGCGCCCTGCAAAAGCACGATGTCGCCAAGCAGCATGAGAACGATCCGCACTTTCTTTCGCTCCCAAATGCGCTGTTGTTCACCGGCCTCATCGATGACTTGCCGAGATTCCATCTGCCACTTCCACCCTTTCACAAAGCCAGCGGTGTTTGCCCCCAATAGAACTGAGTATCCAATGAGGGTCGGGTATATTACATTGTGTTCATTATTCGTTGCCTTTTACCTACAACCCTGGTGGACATTTCCAAGGTTTTCGGTGTGAATCCATCGCCATCGAACAGGGAGAGGCTCCCATTGAGCGGCATCCTGCTCGATGAGCGCGCTATAGGCAAGGGGACTCTCGGAGAACATCGATTCTATCACCGGCAGCGATGGATTAGCGAATCGCCGCGGACAACCACGGAGTGGCCAGAGACTCCAAGGCGCGGACTGGACAAAACACGCCGGACCCGATGAGAAGTCCTCTCATCCTTCTTTGGCGGTGACCACGACCTTCTTCTTCCACCGTCCACTCCGATAGTAAGCGAGGTTTAAGCCCAGACCCACAAAAGAGCTGAAGGCCATGCCGATCCACAGACCGCGGGTGCCCAAACCTGCGGGCCCTGACAAGAAGCGTACCAGGGGTACTCGCACCAGCCACAAGGATCCGAAGGTGTTAAACATAGTGGCCACCGTGTCACCGGCGCCTCGTAACACTCCCGTCATAACAAACATCAAAGCAAAGGGGATGTACACCAAGCCCATGATCCGCAAATAAGTGGTCCCTTCAGCAAGGACCGTCGGATCCGTGGTGAACATGCGGAGCAACACCTGTGGGACACTGAGCACCACTACCGAGACCGCACCTGTGATGGCTGCCCCCAGCACACCGCTCCAATAGACGATCTCTTTGACGCGTTCAAAGCGCCCGGCACCGAGATTCTGTCCGACCAGAGCAGAAACG
>JBMNSS010000229.1:0-3777 GCA_050945315.1 Limnochordia bacterium
CTCTCCCCCGCACGTGTCATCGGCGGTGATAAACTGGTTCTCCCGCGATTTAGGTGCACCTTGGACGCGGACTGCAAGAGTTTTCCGAAAAGACGCGAACCCAGGCGTGACACTTTCGCGTGGGGTTTGGCTGCATGTGGACATTCTTTCGACGTCTTGGCTTGGTGATTAAGCGAGAGCAATCGGATCCGGATGAGATTACCTTGGTCGTGGAAAGCTCGGCTCCAGGCGCAGCATGTCCTCTCTGCGGACGTTTCTCCGAGCACCGTCACGGTCAATACGCCGGCGCTTGCTCGACCTTCCGGCGGATCGCCGCAAGATCGTCCTGCATCGTCGGGTCCGCAAGTCCCGTTAGACCAATCCTGACTGCCGACGCCGCGCCTTTTCGGAGCGGTCCCCCGGCCTCATGCGCGCCGTAGCGAACGGCTCGACCGACTCCTAACCCGCATCGGCGTCTTCTTGGGCGGTGAAGCCAGCGCACGGCTGACCCGGGATATGTGCACTCCGGTCAGCGCCGGTACGATCTTGTGGTTGCTCTATCGCATGGAAATCGCTTCCTGTGGCAACCTGCGGATCGTCGGCGTCGATGAGTGGGCGTGGCGCAAGGGCCACCGGTACGGCATCATCGTGTGCGACCTGGAGACGGGCCGCCCGGTGGAGATTCTCCCCGAGGCTCGCTCCGATGTCCCGGCCACCTGGCTGCGGGCACATCCCTCCGTTGCAGTCGTCAGCCGCGACCGTTCCGGAACGTTTGCGGATCGGTGGCACTTGCTCAAGAACCTGGGTGACGTTGCCGAACGGGTCGTGGCATCCCTATCCCTGCCGCCGGTGCCCGTGGAAGGGGACAGCCAACAAGCGCTTCCGGTCGTGGAGACCGGGCAAGCGAAGTCTGCCGGAGAAACCCGTAAAGACGCCCGGAAGCGCCGAAGCCAACAGCTTCGACAAGAACGCTACGACGCGATCCACGCTCTTTACGCCCGGATCCGGTCCATCCATGCCGTCGCCAGGGAGTTCGGACTGAGTCGCCATACGGTGGGCAAGTATCTGCGGGCCCCGGAATGTCCACAGCCTAAGCCGCGTGCAAAACGAAAAAGCATCTTGGACCCGTATCGTGAGTACCTACTTCGCAGATGGTTCGAAGGATGTCGCAATGCGGCGAAGCTGTATCGGGAGATGACCGCAATAGGGTATACTGGCTCCCAAACCGTCGCAAAGGACTTCGGTGCGACGTTGCGGTGTTGTCCACACGCGGAACTGGTGGTACGCAATCGTCGGCTTGCCGCGTCAAAACTCCGGAAGTTGTTCACCCAACCGCCGGAGAAGCTGAATGCGACCGAGCGCCAACGGTTGGACCTCTTGCCGAACGCGCCGGATTCCGCGCAAGAGGCTTACTCGCTCTTCCAGGAGTTTCGCACCCTGTTGGCCAACCGGCAAGCCGACGGACTCCTCTCGGGTGGCTCGAGCGGGCCGTCCGCTCGTCTCCGGAGCCCATACGTGGATTTGCCATAGGTCTGTGAGGTGACTTGGATGCTGTGGTTCACGCGTTCACTTTGCCGTGGAGCAATGGGCCGGTTGAAGGTCAAATCAACCGATTGAAGCTCTTGAAACGGCAGATGTATGGTCGAGCCGGGATCGAACCGCTGAGGTGACGTTTTCCGGCGACGGCACAATGAGAAAACCGGCGCCGCCAAGGTTTCCTGCCAGCGACCAAACGACACGCAGGCGGCCGAACTGGGGCGAGACCCCGGCTGACGGCGACAAGACTGCACCTAAAGTGCGAGAGAACCAGTTTAAAAACGCCGTTGACATCGCCCGTGGATGGTCCGGAGACACCACTCTCCCCGCGCCATCGCTCCGGATAGGCTGTAGTGCATGGGAAAACTGGCATCTGTCAGCTCTCTGCGCATCAAATACTCACTCAGAGGCTGCCAGACACTCCGGATTGCGTCTCAGGACAGAATGTGACTCCTCATCGAGACAAGGATACGATTACCGTGTCAAGTTCATGACTGGCAGAATGACACGAAATAATTGGGACTTGCTTCCAGACAGCTATCCTGATATGTTGAGAAGCACAACCATATTCACCATTCAGGACTCAAAGGAGTGACCTGCCCATGGATAAGAAGAAATATGAGTGCACAGTCTGTGGTTACATCTATGATCCGGCAACGGGCGATCCGGAAAACGACATACCGCCGGGTACCTCATTTGATGACCTTCCTGACGACTGGGTCTGTCCCGAGTGCGGTGCGGACAAGGATGCCTTCGAACCCGTTGATTAAGTCTGCAAGTTGAACACTTGGTTTGATCGACCTTCTCGACTATGTGCAGTCGCAGGAGGTCGATCATATTCGCTGATGGTCCCCACCAACTGCGATACATGTAACGGCACCCCGGTGTGCTATGCAGATCACGCAGCTCAAGACATAGCCCGATGTCCATGACGTAAGATCATCGGATAGCACCGTTACCACCGTTAAGAAGGGTTGCACCCCAAAAGAAAACATCGCCGCCGATCATCCGGCGCCGGAGCGCCACGATTATCGCGAGAGTGATTCGGCGGGGGTCGCACCATCCATGGTGCTTCATGGAGGATGGTCATGCAAAAGGTCGATCCCATCAAGATAACCAACGGAGTCCACTGGGTAGGCGCCCTGGATCCTGATCTGCGAGTCTTCGACGTGATAATGGAGACTCGCTGGGGAACCACCTACAACTCTTATATTGTCGAGGGCAGTCAGAAGCGAGCGCTGATCGAAGGCGTTAAAGATGTCTTCGGCACTTCTCATCTCGCCACCATACGAGAAGTCATCGATCCGACGAGCATTGATTACATCGTGATTAACCATGCTGAACCCGATCACTCAGGCTCTTTGAGTGACTTACTTACACATGCTGTCAATGCCACGGTTCTTTGCTCACGGCCCGCGGCCACGTTTCTGAAGGATATTGTAGACAACGAATTCCCCTGTCAGGTCGTACGCGACGGGGACTCCGTCGACCTAGGTGACAAGAGTCTCCGATTCATCTCGGCCCCGTTTCTCCATTGGCCGGACTCGATGTTCACCTATCTGCCGGAAGACCGGATTCTCTTCCCCGGAGATGTGTTTGGCTGCCATTTCTGTGATCCGCGTGTGTTCAATGATCTCGTCACGACGGATCTGGCTCCGGCTCAGGAATACTACTTCGAGATGATCATGAGCCCGTTTGCCCCCTACATGATCGACGCGGTTGAAAAAATCCGCAACCTTCCCGTCGACATTATCTGTCCGGGACACGGGCCCGTCCTTCGTCAGAATCCCTGGGAGACGGTTTCTCGTTTCGAAGACTGGGCGAGGGCCTGTCTATATGATAACGATCCCAAGAAGGTTTTTGTAGGCTATGTATCAGCCTATGGAAACACCGGTAGAATCGCCGAAGTCTTGGCCGAAGAGATTCGGAATGCAGGCCTGGATGTCACCTTGATGGAGATCTCTGAAAACCGGCTTTCCGATGTGGTGGCTCAGATCGACCGGTCCGATGCCCTGCTTTTGGGCTCTCCGACCATCAACCGTGACGCCCTCAAACCGGTCTGGGACGTGTTGACCAGCCTATCTGCACCGAAGAACAAAGCCAAGCCCGCGGGAGCCTTTGGCTCTTACGGTTGGAGCGGTGAAGCGGTGGGAATGATCAACGACCGACTTAATAGCCTTGGGCTCCGGGTCGTTGAACCCGGTGTTCGCATTAAGCTCGTCCCGGATGCCTCAGCCTTGGCTCAAGCAGCCGAGTACGGGC
>JBMNSS010000230.1:0-3769 GCA_050945315.1 Limnochordia bacterium
GACAGAATCAACAGGAACACCGCTTTCCTCATGACAGTTCGCTCCTTTGCGCGTCGATGCGTGATCTCAACCCTCGCGCATGTTCGCCATACCGGATGGGCTTCCTTCCCAAAAACACCGGCTTCCTATAGACGATCCTGAGAAAACATCCCTAATACTAACCCAGCGCTCAGATAGTGATGCGGCAGCGGCGCATGCGGTACAATCCCTCCCTCCGGGGCGATGCCTCCAAGAATTGCTATTAGTGATTAGATCAGGTATCACTCAAATACTCGCCTATGTATCGCGCTACCTCTGCTGACTGGAAGATATCTGGGGAATAGATGGGACCTTAGAAGGGCCTATCCCGCTATCTACGTGGTACTCCCCAACATGTTTAGCATAACTATATATGTTGAGCACTGGACTTGATCGACCTTCTCAAACCTCACCGGTCTGCGTGGGTCAATCATGTGCGGTGGCGACAGTCGCAAGCTCAACCAGCCTCAGTTCGTCTGACGACTAGCTACGTTACGAGCGAATGACATAGGCTCCCCGGGGTGCTTCTCCGGCTCCGGGCTCTGCGGCAGGTACTCAAGCAGCCCGGATCCTGACCGGAGGAATGACCAAGTACAACCGCATACGGAAGGTATATCCCAAGGCGCGCCGGATCGATGCTGCCTGTGTCGGTGAAAGCGGAGCCGAGACCGTGTTGAACCCAAAGATGCCGGTTCTTACAAGCACTGCTACGGGGCGCGGTTCCGGACAAATGTACCTCGTGGACAAGCACGCATTTCCCCGCCGGAAGCCGAAGGCGCCAAAACGTTTGAACGGTTTTCAAACCGGAGATATGGTCCGTGTGGTGAGTGTGCCGAGGCGTGAATGTGGGCCGTGCAGCGGTTCGCGGACGCGGCGACTGCGATGTGGCAACGATTTCGAAAAAAAGATCACGACATCCGGGAGACGATCCAGACTGCTGCAACGTTTTAACGGCTACGTTAACGACTGTCTCCGTACAGCGACAAGTGTTTGAACGAAAAGTCTGCCGCCGACTATCCGGCGAGAAAACACCGTGATCGTCACCACTGCGATCCGGCGGGGTCGTACCATCCATGGTACTCCTTGCGGATGCTCTCATCGACCGCCGCGGCCACGTTCTGTGAACCCGACCATGCCAGACCAAGTGCGGCATGAACCTTCAACGGAGAGCTCCCCTCGTCACTGCCTGTTCGATCGTGCGACCGAACTCCCCCACCTCACTTGGGGATGTCAGCCGGAAGAACCGGATATGAGACCAGCGCGGGTCGGTCATGCATCCTAACATACCGCGCTGCTTCCGCCGGTGTTGGGTGACGATCCACCAGAGTAGCGATTCCTCTTTGCGCCACACCATCAACTGCGGCCAGAATTGCTCGTAGTTGGTGCCCCAAAGCAGCTCTTTTGAGCGCCAGCGCCGCCACGAGCGGCGGAGAACCCGAGACACCAAAAGAGGCAAAGGCAGATCCAGCCAGATCACGGAGTCAAGACGTTGCCAAAAGACCTTTTGCGAGAACCTTGTATAGGAACCCGCCACAACCCAGCCGTCACCTCTTGTCGCCTCTTTGATGAGTTCTTCAAACCGGGCGGGATCGTTGGCGTTCAATCCCACCCAGTTCGGCTGCCAGTTGAGGGCATCGAGCTCCACAAAAGGGACGCCCAGAACCTGTGCCAGCCGCGCCCCGAGAGTGCTCTTGCCCGAGCCGCTGTTGCCAATGACGTGAATACGTTGCCCTATGGGCGAGGTAATCCCGGAGACTCCGTTGCCCACTGCCCAGCCCCCTGAGTTGCGGAATCATCATACCGTGTAACGGTTGTTTCTAGCAGCAAACGGCATTTCCTTGCCCCGCCGATGGATCTGGCATCCCTTTCCGCTGAACTGATCCGAATGGATCTAGACCCCGACACCGAACCGAATACCGATTCGGTCGGAAAGAAGCGAGTGGAGTCCGGGTAGAGCCCTATGCTTCAGCCGGTGCAAGAGGTCTGCCCGACAGCGGTAATCGGCAATGGCCGCCATGGCAGCCATTGCTTCCACAGCCGGACAATCGTAGATAAGGCAGCAAGCACGTTATGCAAGAGGCAGAGTCTGGAGTTCAGGGATTCAAGAGGCAAGTGTGCCGGTTGTCCCGCGGTCGGAGAGAAGGTCCGGTTGACTCAGGCGCCGACGTCACGGCCGAGGCGATCTCCTCAACCGGAGCAAAGGCGGGAGAAGTGCGGCGAACACGCCCGCAGCACTTCCCTCACAACAACTAGAATCCGATCACCAATAACCAATCCTGATTGTCCGGGGCCTTGAACTCCCGCGTTACGCTGTCAATGTGGCCACGATCATGCCACACTCCGCGACGCGGGTCATACCAGCGCGCTGGGAGTGACAGCAAATCTCCGGTTTGTAATCGAACGCTGCCGCCTTGGGAGAAATAGACTACGAGCCCGGGTTCATCGGGGGTGTGGCTTACGGCGACATAGCGAATTGCGTCGTCTGTATCCGCACTAAGGATGAACCGTTCCCCACTCGGCTGTAGCTTCCACCACGGCAGACCGCGGAAGAAGGCAGCGAGGTGTTTCACCGACTCGGCGCCCGGACTCTCGACGGCCTCATACCAGGGCGACGCTTCTCCTGAATTAGGATGATCTGCAGGGATCTCCCGCTGGGTCGCCCATGGCCAAACGCCGTGATGCCCATAGGTTACGCCCGCCGTCGGCGTCGTCAGGAGACTCAAATATAGAGCTTTTCTTATATCGGAAGCAGTGAACCGCTGCTTGGATCGATAGGACAGGTGTTCCTCGTAGCACGGTTCAAGATTGATTATTGGCCGGGGGGAAATGCGGCGCCATGCTTGCGCCGGCCCGGAGGCGATCCAGCGAAGGGTGTCGGCCAAATCGCCATGGCCGCTTTGGTAGCCGATAAAGCCGTACCAAGGCTCCCGCTCGAACTCATCGGCTACCCACTGCCCGCCTGCCGGGTGCATGGTGGTGAGAGCATGGCCGTTTCGAAGTACGGAACGCGCCAGTTCACGCCAGCGCTCGGCCTTTTCTCCGAGATATACCCCGTCGCCGCCAAACAGCCATACCGGACGGTATTGACCATAACGAGCCACGATGTAGCGGGCCAGCAGCGCCGCATCCGCATGGGGAAGATGATAACCGGGATCCTTTGGCGTGCAGGCCCACAGAACGACAAGGGCGGGCACCAAGCCGTGCCGGCTGATAGCCGCCACCTTAGCGTCCAAGCGCCGGAAAAATGCCGGGTTGATGCAAATATCGGTTGTGCCCGAGAAGGCTTGTTCACCAGCGGCATCCTGTTGGAAAGCCCGCCAATGGGTGAGAACGCATTGCACCGCCGTGAATCCCTGGCTGCGCCTCAGAGCGAGATAACGCTCCCAATCCGTTGGTTGAGCCTTTAACACGCCATTCCAAGCTGTATCGCCAAGCCAAAAAAATGGCGTTCCGTCCTCGTGCACTAAGTAACGGCCGTTCTCAGACACCTTGAGGGGGCCGTGCCTATAGAGAGGGTTGTCCCCGTTGTAGGGCGGCACCTCGACTATGCCGGTCCGGTTATGAAGGTCGTTTGTTGGATCACTGCATGAAACGCGAAATGAGAATTCCCCCGGAAGCAGAGGCGAAAACCGCACCCGCCAGTTGTTATCGCCATCCCAAAAGGCGTCGCAGACCGTACTGTTCCCTTGTTTATCACGAAATTCGACTGTGATGACAACGTCGCGATCCGGACGCTGATATGAGCGAGTGC
>JBMNSS010000231.1:0-3726 GCA_050945315.1 Limnochordia bacterium
CTGCCACATGTTGCGTCGCTCAACTCGAGTCATCCCGATAGCCTCCCATTTCATGCTTCTGGGATCATTATCCACCGGGGACGGCTGACTCGGAAGGTGTGTTACGTTTGACGCTTACATTGGAGGAGTCAGGCAGAGCTTGTCGAATAGTGTGGGACGGTAGCACGTCAGGGTCGTGATGTGCCCACACGGAGGACGAGTTCTTGGAGGATAGGCGCGCAGAGATCACGGGAACAGTCAGCCGGATTACTTATTTCAATGAGAAGAACCATTACACGGTGTTTCGGCTCGACACGTCAGAAGGCCAAGTGACAGCTGTCGGGACTCTCCCTACCGTCAGCCCGGGGCAGGAACTCCTGCTCACGGGGGAATGGCGCGTCCACCCTCGCTATGGCAGGCAGTTCCACGTACACGGCCATCGCCCGCTTGCCCCGGTGACTCTACAGGGTTTGGAGCGCTATCTTAGTTCGGGTCTGATCAAAGGGATCGGTCCCGTGTTCGCCAAGCGACTGGTATCGAGATTCGGTTTGGATACCTTGAAGGTGATTCAAGAGACACCCGAGCGCCTGGCTGAGATACCGGGCCTGGGAGAACAACGGCGGAAGAACCTGATAGATGCCGTAGTGGCCCATCAAGCGGTGCAGGACATAATGGTCTTTTTGCAGGGTTTGGGCGTAGGGCCGACCCTGGCCGCAAGGATCTATAAGGAGTACGGTAACCAAGCCGCAGACGTACTTCAGTGTGAGCCCTATCGGCTGGCGAGTGAAGTTCACGGTATCGGCTTTCACATCGCGGACCGCCTGGCCAGGGAAGTGGGTATCGAAGCTGATTCGATAGAGCGTGCGCAGGCGGCTGTCATGCATCTGTTGGACAAGGCCGAGGAAAGAGGGCATGTGTGCCTCCCGCTTGCGGAGTTGGTTGAGGAAGGGCAAGAGAAGCTGTCCATACCCGCGGACCGGCTTCAGGAAGCTGTACAAAATCTGGCGACCACGGGAAGACTGGTCGTTGAGACAGACACGCCTGCCCGTCTGGTCTATTTGGCGCGCCTTCATTGGGTTGAAAGACGTGTTGCCGAGCTGCTCATATCTTTGGCGCAGGCCGGGCGTTCGAGTGAATTGCCGTTCGCGGAATCGGAGGAAGAGCAGGGTGAACAGGGTGTTCGTCTGAGTCCGGAGCAATGGCGTGCCGTCAGGGATGCTCTTCGTGGCGGCGTTGTGGTTATCACGGGCGGTCCCGGTACGGGCAAGACCACGGTTGTCCATGAGATACTCAGAGGTGCCAAGGCACGGGGGGCCACCGTGCTGCTTGCGGCACCGACAGGGCGCGCTGCCAAGAGACTGCAAGAGGCTGCTGGGATGCGGGCGATGACTATCCATCGGCTTCTTGAGTACGGGCCCAACATCGGCGACGGACGGGCCGGGTTTCAGAGGAATGCAGACAACCCGCTTCGGGCGGATATGCTGGTCATTGATGAGGCATCCATGTTGGATTTGCCCTTAGCCTACCATTTGCTCTCGGCGGTCAAGCCCGGCACGACACTCGTTATGGTGGGTGACGCTGACCAGCTGCCGTCGGTTGGGCCCGGAACGGTGTTGCAGGACATCATTCAGTCAGCCAGGGTGCCGGTTGTAAGATTGACTACCGTCTTCCGGCAAGCCAGGGAAAGCATGATCGTTGTCAACGCGCATCGCATCAATCAGGGTGAGCATCCCTTGTATAACCGTCCTGACGGGGACTTCTTTCTGATGGATGAGAAAGATCCTGCGGCGATTAGCGAGCGCCTGCGGGAGCTGGTTGTCCAGCGTTTGCCGCGCTATTTGAGGTGTGATCCGCACAGTGATATTCAGGTACTGTCGCCGGTTCGTCGCGGAGCGGCTGGTGTGGACAATCTCAACAGCGTGTTACAGGGTGCTCTGAACCCTACGGTGCGTCTGAGGCCGGATGGGGGACTGAGGGGATTGTACCCCGGCGACCGCGTCATGCAGGTGCGCAACAATTACGATAAGATGGTCTTCAACGGAGACATAGGCCTGGTGAAATCCGTTGACCTTGAGAATGCATCAGTACTCGTTGCTTTCTCTGACAGAGAAGAAGGGGCGGACGTTATCTACGAAGAAGACGAGTTGGAGGATCTCAGCTTGGCGTATGCGATGTCGGTTCATAAGAGCCAAGGCAGTGAATTCCCGGTCGTCTTGCTGGCCCTGCCCCGCGTCATGCCGGAGCTTATGACCCGTAATCTTCTTTATACGGCGGTGACCAGGGCTCAGCGCTTCGTGGTCTTGGTCGGAGAGAAAAGCACAGTCGGCATGTATATTGCAAATGACAAAGCCATGCATCGCTATGGAAGGCTTATTGAGCGATTGCAGACGGCCTCGGAGCATCGGTGATTCTCTCCTGATCGACGTTCTCAGACCGGGGTGGTCTTTGAGAATCGATGACAGCCGCAAGTTCCACCGCTCTGAAGTGCTTTGGGCACTACGTTACTAGTGAATGACGCAGGAACTCGCTACGTTTGGCGGGCTCCGGGCTCTGCGGCAGGTGATTGAACAGCACGGATCGAGGCAACGGGCCGTGTCACCTGCAAAAAACCGCTCGATAGCATTGGCGAGGAGACCAAGACCACCATTGAGGCGAGTTGCCCATGAACAGGCTTTTCGTGTTGGATACCAACAAGGAGCCCTTACAGCCGACACATCCGGCAAAGGCTCGGATACTGCTCAAAGAAGGCAAAGCCGAGGTGTATCGCAGGTACCCGTTCACAATCATTCTCAAGTATGTCGTTGACAATCCGTGTTGAACCCAAAGATGCCGGTTCCTCCAATCACTGCTACGGGGCGCGGTTCCAGACAAATGTGCCTCGTGGACAAACCCGGTTATCCCCGCAGTGATCCGAAGGCGGTAAAACGCGTAAACGGTTTCCAAACCGGAGATATGGTCCGTGTGGTTATTGAGAAGGGGAAATGCCGGGGCGTACATGAGGGTCGCGCAGCGGTCCGGAAGCGAGGCTATTTTGATATAGTGACCCCTGTGGGTGAGAGAACCACGACATCATGGAAAAGACTCAGCTGGCTACAGCGATTCGACGGCTATACTTACGACTGTCGCCGCACTACGTCAAGTGTTTGAACGAAAAGACTGCCGCCGACCATCCGGGGCGACAGCACCATGACCATCGCTACGGCGATTCGGCGGGGTCGTACCATCCATGGTACTCCAATGTAGGCGGAGGTGTGCAGGGGTGTCTCAGTACCTCCGGCAGGATGTTGCCGCCAATCATTAGGCGCGTAAGCACCGGATTTGTGCAGGCGCGATGCGGCGAGGTGCACCATCCAAGGTGCTTCGCGCACTGATATCCGACTATTGTTACGCAGGAGGAAAGCGGAACGGGAGAGAAGTATTTCCTTTAGGACATTAGCAGACGGGCCGAGCAGTTGGCTTGATCGACTTTTTCGACCGTCCGTGGTCTGCGGAGGGTCGACCGTCTGCGACCATAGTCGTAGGATCAACCAGCCCAGACTCTCAGAAAACTACGTCGCGGCTGATGTACAAGTGCTTTGAAGTGGTTGACCGACCTTCGAGCTGTGCAGTGAACGGTTAAGCAGCACGAATTAAGACAAAAGGAAGCCTTGCTCACGCGAATCCGCCCGGTCACATCGGGGAAAACCTGTAAAGGCGGGTAGCACCGTAGATGAGCAGCGGAGCATACTAAACACTTCTGCATCCGAC
>JBMNSS010000232.1:0-3712 GCA_050945315.1 Limnochordia bacterium
CCGATCTCCAGGCTGCGGCCCCCGCGGTGGTGCCGCGGCACGTCATAGAGCTTATCGAGCGTCAATCCGTGCCGTTGGATGAAATCTATGAGACGCGCTTCGGGAGCCTCGAGCATCGCCTGAGCCCTGTGGGTTTTTATCCGCAGATGGTCAGCGATCCAGCGCACGGCCTCGCGCGTCAGATGATAGGGCCGGTGCCCGCCCTCGGCGTCCATGATCAGCCGGCAGCGTTCCTCCGCTCCGAACAGCGCATAGACCTTGCGGGCCGCTTCCACCATGCCTTCGGTGTTCAAAGGCTCACAGACCTCATCCAGCGCCCCGACCATCACCAGGTTGGCACAATGGGGTGCTCCGAGGGCTATCAGTTCGGCCTGGTTCATATCCTGCATCAGCCCGTGCAGGCGGTAACAGCATCCGGTCGTACCGTCAAACTCCCGATAGTCAGCAGCCCAGGCGGAGTTCACACAGGCCGCCAGTCGATCGTCCACGGCGGCCAATAGCTGCGTCACGGTGCCCCCCAATGAGCTACCGGCACAGGCGATCCGCGTGGGATCGACGGCCTCATGGTGCCGCAACAGATCAATACCGCGGGTCAGATCATAGACCACCTTGCCGATGAAAGGTCTTCCCGCCAACAGAGTCCGATCGAGGCCGCCATCACGCCGGTGACCGCGCAGGCCCAGCTGACCGCTCTCATGGCGTTCTTCTTCGCCGATCGGATCAGCCAGCAAGACGGCGCACCCCAGTTTGGCATACAGTTGACAAGCGTACTGGTTGTACCAGCTGGATTTGCTGCCGCCGTGACCGCAGGCCAAGACCATGGCCGGCACCCTCGTCTCCGGCATGGGTGAAGGCCAATAGATCAGGCAAGGCACCATCGATAACGGATCCGCTTCGCTTTCAAAGACGAGCTTTTCAATGCGATACCCGTCACCCTCTATGACACCGCGCGCCTCGTAGCGGACAGGCCGGTCGACCTCCGCGTCGGGAAAGCCGAGAATCCGCCGCAGCCTCTCCCGAAGCACAGGTGATCGCTCCCGCCACTCCGAAAGCGACGGGGTGCGCCGGTCGACGGCCCCTCTCGGCAGTTGTCGCAGTTCTTGCTGCAAAAGACTCCTGTAAGCCTCTTCCACGAACGTGCCCCCTTACTCCGTCTGCAGTCCTTTCATCGCCACCTCACCAAGTTGCACTTCGGGAGCCAAGGCCTCCGTAAAGGTGACCCGCAGCCAATGAACCGCCGTCTCCGGCGAAAAAGTGCGGCGCAGGCGCACCTGTTGCCATCCTCCGGGTGAGATCTCCCCTCGCTCTGTCTCACGGGAGACACTCTGCCAGTGGGAACCGTCTTCGGAAACCGACAACACCACTCCCTCCAGAGACTCCGTCGGCCGAGCATACAAGGTGATCTCACACTCCTGCAAGAAAGGCGTCGACCAGATCAAATACTCATTCGTTGCCGCGGAGCGCGTCAGGCGTTGGTCGTCCCCGAAGAAGTCTTCAGGCTGCTCTCCCACGTACTGCCAACCATCGGATTTATCCGTGGCCCGCAAGAGCTCAAGCGGGAGGCCGAAGAAGGCCATAATGGGTGCCTTTAACTCATCCACCTGACTCCACCAGTTTCGAACCCGGAAGCCAACCCTTCGGGTAACCAACCCTTGAGAGCGATCAACGACGGTCACGGTCAACTCGTGCGCTCCGTCCGTCAGGGTCAGGGTGTCGATGACATAATCGCCAGCCGCCTCCGGATCACCGCTCGTCAGGATCTCCTCACCGTCGATGGCGACCGTGAGTCGGACAAAATCCTCCGGGGCCTCCGTGAGCACGCTGATTCCCAAAGGCACCCGACCCTGTAAGAGTGCATTATCACGCCACTCATCACCCAGGCTGACCTGCAGGGGAATGGTCCAGGGACGCCATGGCCCCAGATAGGCATCAAAAGCAGGGTCGTCGTACTCAGACTGCCAGCTCAGGAAAGGCACGGAACGGCTCTGCGCTCTGGAGTCCAGCTGCTCCACCTGCCGGAGCATGGTCTGAGTGGGGACAAAATCATCCGGCAGCGCCGATACTGCGTAGGGCAGGGCATTGATCCAGAAGTGAGAGCCCGGTACGCCGCCTTGGATGAAAGCGGTGGGACCCACCCAGTGACTCGGATCTTTGGCCACCAGACGGACTGCATACTGCCAGGCCTCGCTCTCAAAAGCCCGGCGCAGATAGGATTGATACGGCTCGGGATCATCGGCATGTCGGGCGGCAAAGGCCACCACAAGCCAGGACGGATTGGACGATGTCGGTCTGGCAGGCAGTGTGGGCATGAGTGCATCGGCCATCTTGACCAGGGCCTGGCGCAGATCCTCGTCATGAGTCAGGTAGTAGTATTCAACCAACGCATGGGTGGCCCCGAAGACGTGGAAGAACATACTCGACGAATTGATATCCCGCGGCGGGGCGAAATGGCGCACCTGCGGCGAGAAGGCTACCTGCGGTGATGCGGCAATGCCCTCGGGAACGATGAAGGTATGCACGTACTGCCGCAGGATCTCGCCCAATTCAGGATCACCGCTCATCTCCCAGTTCATCAGCAGACCGTACAGGCGCCCTGAGTGACCGGCGTGGATGCCGACATTGGCCTTCAGGTAGTAATCCCGAAGCAGCTTCTGCGCCACTTCCCGGGAACGCGGATCTCCGCTCAGGAAGTAATGGAAGCGGAACTCGGAATGAACCGTCTGTCGCTCTTCATGGTTGCCGTCGCTCCAGGGCTGCACGCCATGACGCGTCCCCCTGCCGAACCATTTCCCGGAATGCCTGATGATCATATCCCGGGCATGACGGGCCATGGCCTCGGCCATGAAATAATACTCCCGGTCTCCCGTCCGCAGATACTCGCGCTGGAAGAACAGTCCGGGCAATCCTTCGGTATTGCCCCAACCCCAACGCCCGTTGTCGAAGGCCCAGTGATGCTGAGGTGCATAATCCAGTTTCCTTTGGCCGCCGTCAAATATGTAGGCCCGGCGTTCCGCATCGGAAAGATCCAGCACTTCCCTCAAGGCATCCGGCAGAGCGATGGATCCGTATCCGGTGTCAAAATGATGCTGGATGTCGCCGTAATGCCACTTGCCGTACCAACCAAAGAGCCGCTGATGATAGAGCCAAAACTCGGCCAACAGATCACGGTTGCGGGTCACCTCAGGCAGGAAGTCCGGATCGGCCTGCGGCAAGATATGACCGTGCTCGCGATACCACGCCTCACCCATATAGATCAGCGGCGGACTGTGGAAGTCGGCGGCCACGGCACCCAGCTGCGGATCGTCGATGTCCTGATCGTGGAAAACCCAGAGTATTTCCTGCGTCTTGGATATACCCACAAACGGATCCTGACCGTAGTAGGATTTTTCCACCCAATCATTGCGGTCACTCGTGGATTCGCCCTGCGATCGGTGAGGCAGATCGGAGTAGCGGCGCACATCCATCAGCGGCAGACCGGGCGGCCAGAAATAGGCTGTCAACGTACCGTCATGGCGCGAGGCGACCAGTTCGTTTGGTGCCTCTTGCCACATGTCACGCATAACCAATGACACCCCGCGCTCGGCGTCAGAGACATCAATCCAACCGGCGGACCGGTGCAGTTGTTCAACCTCGTCGAGTCTCTCGCCGTCATGCCGCCAAATGGTGTACTCCATATGACTGCTTTGGCACACGCCGGCCTCCAGCCAATCCT
>JBMNSS010000233.1:0-3704 GCA_050945315.1 Limnochordia bacterium
CGGCAGGCAAAAGTGGCCCTTGTTACTGTCCTTTTTGCTGGTCCTCGGCAGCTCACTGGTCAGTCTGATCAGCCCCTACTTCATAGGTAGGGCCATTGACGCCATCGTGCCCGGCCCGGGAGCCGTAGACTTCGCACGTCTGAGAACCATTATTGTCACCATGCTCGGTATCTATGTCATCAGCGCGGCTTCCTCATGGCTGCAGACCTACGTGATGGTGGGCATATCACAACGTACCGTGCATGATCTGCGCAGCGATCTGTTTGACAAACTGCAGCGACTGCCGCTCCGTTTCTTTGACAGCCGAACACACGGCGAAGTGATGAGCCGACTCGCCAATGACGTGGAAAACGTGAGCAATACCCTCACCTCGAGCACGACCCAGGTGTTTTCCAGCCTGATCGCAGTGGTCGGATCGCTCACGGCCATGATTCTTCTCAGCCCGCTTCTTACGGTGCTGAGTCTGATCACGATACCTGTGGGGGTTTTCATCTCACGTCAGATCATCAAGCACACACGAGAGCTTTTCCTGAGCCAGCAGCGGGAGCTTGGCAATCTCAATGGTTACATCGAAGAGATGGTGACGGGCCACAAAGTGGTGAAGGCCTTTGTCCGAGAACCCGAGACCGGTGCCCGCTTTAGCGACATCAATAGCCGACTCAAAGCAGCCAGCATTAAAGCGCAGGTTTTCTCCGGGATCATTCCGCCGCTCATGAACGTCATGAACAACCTCTCTTTTGCCCTGGTTGCCGGAGCCGGCGGTTGGCTGGCCGTGCAAGGGGTAATCACCGTCGGCGTGATAGCCAGTTTTCTCAACTACTCACGTCAGTTTGCCCGACCGATAAACGGCATCGCCAACCAGATCAACATGCTACAGTCGGCCCTGGCCGGAGCCGAACGGGTCTTTGAGATCATGGATGAACCGGATGAGATGCCTGACGTGCCCGATGCCATAGCACCCGATGTAAAAGGCGATGTTCGCTTTGACGACATCTCCTTTGGCTACGTACCCGATGTGCCCGTGCTGAAGAACTTCTCTTTACATGCCACACCGGGGCAAACGATCGCTCTCGTAGGCCCCACCGGCGCCGGAAAGACCACGGTGGTCAATCTGATCATGCGATTCTACGACGTTGATGCCGGGTCAGTCTCCATAGACGACCATGATATCCGCAACTACAAAAAGGACTACCTTCGCAAGTCAATGGGTATGGTCTTGCAGGACACCTATCTGTTCTCGGGTACCGTCAAAGAGAACATCCGCTACGGGCGCTTGGATGCCACGGATGAAGAAGTCGTGGCTGCCGCCAAGATGGCCAATGCCCATCCTTTCATTGAACGACTGCCTGAAGGCTATGACACCGTTCTCACCTCTGACGGCGGGAACTTGAGTCAAGGACAGCGCCAGCTGTTGACCATCGCCCGGGCCATTCTGGCCGATCCGGCCATCCTCATCCTGGACGAAGCGACCAGCAGCGTTGACACCCGCACGGAAGCAGAAATCCAAAAGGCGATGCTCTCCTTGATGGAGGGCCGTACCGCTTTTGTGATCGCCCACCGTCTGTCGACGATTCGAGAGGCGGATGAGATTCTCGTGATCAACGGCGGAGAGATCATAGAACGCGGTACGCACGAGGAGTTACTGGAGGCACGCGGCTTCTACTACGACCTCTACAACACCCAATTCACGCGGCGCAGTCAGGTCACCGCCTGAACGACTGACTCACGGAGGGCTGTCCGATCTTCTGGACAGCCCTCGTGTCATCCCCATGCGTCCGCCTCCAAGACAGGCTGACGCGGCAGCTCAGATCTGTTATGCTGTTAGCGGACTACGTAGCTTTGGAGGGTGAGAGGGTTTGGCGCGTCCATCCATACCGCGACATATAGGATTCGTTCCCGGGGTGTTATTTTTCAAACCTGCAGGCGTTCGGCTGCGAGACATTGATGTAGTCTCGCTGGGCCTTGAAGAACTGGAAGCTCTGCGCCTGAAAGACGCCAAGGGCTTCGATCAGCAAACGTGCGCGCAACACATGCGAGTCTCCCGACCGACTTTTCAACGCATCCTGCACGGCGCTCGTCGCAAGGTGGCCATTGCCCTGATCCACGGCAAGGCCATTCGTGTTGAGGGCTCCGTTTATGACCCGCATGATGATCCGGGTACCGATGAACTGGAAATCCATGCGACCGAAAACGGCTATTGCCCGCATTGCGACATCACAGAGCACCAGGACAAAGACCATGACAACGAATAAGACACCCCTGGCTCCCACAGAGCGCGCTCGACCCCGAGCATGTCTCATCTCACTGGATGTCATCCTGGTCGGTTTGGGCCTGATGTGCCTCGGCTTAGGCACTGCCATCACCGTAAGCACACCCTGGGGTGCCAAACCCTGGGACATCTTTCATCTGGGCATTGTCAACTTGACGGGACTTTCCATAGGGCGTGTTTCACAGCTGGTAAGCATCGTCGCCGTGTGCCTGGCACTGTTGTTGCGCGGATCCATTACCTGGGTGACGGTGGTTAACGCTGTCAAGGTCGGTTTTTTCATGGATCTGTTCCTGCTTTTCATGCCCTACGTCGAGGGCATACCCGGACTGCTTTTTCTCGAGCTCGGAGTGATCGTCAGCGGAGTGGGTATGGGTCTTTATTTGGCACCCCAATGGGGCGCCGGCCCGCGTGATTCGCTGTTGCTGGCCGTGGTCCGCATCAGCGGTCTGTCACTGTCCGTGGCCTGTGTGATTCAGGATCTCCTCCTGGTCATCACGGGGTTTTTCCTCGGCGGGCCGGTCGGTCTGGGCACCCTCGTGGCGGCAGTTACCTCAGGGCCGTGGGTCGGTTTTTTTGTGGACCGCATACGCGCCAAAAGAGAAGCTATGGAAGGCACTCGTCAAAGATCGAGCGCCTGCAGCATGTGAGCGAAATCAGTGGCCGCCTCCTCGTCGAAGCCGGAATTGACAGGTGTGCCTTTCGCCACCAACTTCACGATGAGCCTCTCGATGAAGTTCATCTTATTCATATCGATTTCGCCGGCCAAGATCGCCTTGACCTTGGCCGCATCCAACAACTCCAGCGGATAGGCGGCCCGCATCTGTTGTTGCGCCGGCTCACCGTCTTGACAACAGCAAATAAAGAGCCCCAGATTCTTCCGCTTGAGTTCCTCGATGTTTGACAGACAAAACTCCTTCAGCGCCGGACTGACATTGCCGTAATAGACGGCTCCTCCGACAACCACTGTGTCAAAAGAAGAAATGTCAATAGCGGGCTCTTGCCGCAGGTCGGCGAGAACGACTTCCCCCGACAATGCCCGCCCCATGGCTTCGGCGTAACGCAGCGTGGTCCCATGGCGTGTCGTATAAGCGATAAGCGTTCGCATAGCGTTCTCCTTCGGGCACCATGGATGGTGCGCCCCGCCGATCGGCGCCTGCGCAAAACCGGCTCTTCGGCTCCCGATGATCGGCGGCAATATCCCTGTTCAGACATCTTAAGCGGCGGGAGTACACTGAGACACGCCCGTTAATCACGATCTCCTCTAGTGTGTTTCCGGCCGCCCTGCAAATGTGGCCTTGATCCGTGCGCTTTCCCCTCACCCGCCAACGGTCAAGCACCTCGCAGCGCTCAAAGGACTTGAAAACGGTGTTGCGGCATGATCGACCCCCGCAGACCGCGAGGCCTGAGAATGTCGATCAAGTAACGTGCTGACCGT
>JBMNSS010000234.1:0-3679 GCA_050945315.1 Limnochordia bacterium
CTTGCCGGAATCGGGCTCAAAGATGTGGCGTCAGCTGGGGCTCGTTGCGTGGGAGGAGAAAGGCTTTGATGATCTGGCCTGGGGAGGAATTGCTGCGGGAACCCGCACCGCCAAGGGAGATCCCCTTCTCCCGCGGCTTGATCCGGCCATCGTCCTGGCGGAGGAAGAGACTGAAGATGAAGATGAAGCACCGCAGGCCGACAAGCCTGTTGTCGAAGAGAGGAAGGATACTAAAGTGTCAGTAAAGGAACCGGAAACCGAAGGCGTTATTGCGATCGATGATTTTGCGAAGGTGCAACTGCGCCTGGCCGTAGTGGAAGCCGCCGAACGTGTCGCCGGGGCCGACAGACTTCTTAAACTGCAAGTGAGTCTGGGTGATGAGAAGCGACAGATTGTCGCTGGCATTGCTCAGCATTACGCTCCCGAGACATTGGTCGGTAAGCGGGTGGTTGTGGTGGCCAATCTGAAACCGGCAAGACTCCGTGGTGAGCTGTCTGAAGGCATGCTCCTGGCCGCGGTCGATGATGAGGGCAAACTGGGTGTGGTCACGGTAGAAGAAGAGATCGCCCCGGGGGCAGTCGTGCGGTGAATCTGCGGTTGGTCGATACCCATGCTCATCTGTGCAGCGAGGCCTTTGCCGATGATCTGGAGCAGGTGATACAGGCCGCCGAGAGGGCCGGAGTGACCTGGATACTGAATGTGGCTGACGATGCAGCCTCTTCGGAAGCCGTGGTCGTCTCGGCGGACAAGTATAGGATGCTGCGGAGTACTGTGGGAGTACACCCCCACTCCGCACGACATTGGTCTGCGGCAGTGGAGCGAAGGTTCCGGGAGCTGCTCACGGAGCACGAGATAGCCGCGGTGGGCGAAATCGGCTTGGATTATCATTACGATTTTTCTCCGAGAGACAGGCAAAAAGAGGCTCTGCGGGCGCAATTGCAGCTCGCCCGGGACTATGACTTGCCTGTCGTGGTGCACAATCGGGAAGCCGACCAGGATATCTTGGAGGTATTAGGGGAATTCGCTCCCCTCGCCGGGGTCATGCACTGCTTCTGGAGTACACTGGAAGTGGCGCGGCAGGCCTTGGAGTACGGGTTGTTGTTGGGCATCGGGGGTCCGGTTACTTTTCGCAACGCACACGAGTTGCGAAAGGTATTGGGGCAGATCCCGCTGGAGTACATCCTGTTGGAGACCGATGCCCCGTATTTGGCTCCCGTACCCTATCGCGGTCGACGTAACGAGCCGGGCTTCGTGGCGGAGGTGGCGGCGGCACTGGCGCAACTACACGGAAAAAGCACATCTTACGTGGCTGACCAAACCAGTGAGAATGCGCAACGACTGTTTGTGAGGCAATAAGACAAGGTGGGGCCTGGCAATTCATCTTCCGGTGGGGCAAGATCCAGCGATGGGGGGTGACATTGCCAGCGGCCCCGGACACAAAGTGATCCGCGACCTCTTGATTTTACGCCGTCATTCGGCTATACTTATCATGCTTTACGATACATCTGCGGATGTAGCTCAGTTGGTAGAGCATCAGCTTCCCAAGCTGAGGGTCGCGGGTTCGAGACCCGTCATCCGCTCCATTTGGCTAGTGTAGCTCAGTCGGCAGAGCGGCCGCCTCGTAAGCGGCAGGTCGAGGGTTCAAGTCCCTCCACTAGCTCCACAATGCAAAAGAGCACGTAGCTGCCCACAGTCGCGTGCTCTTTTGTCTGCCGGTTCACGGGAGTCGATGTAGATCCGCACATGGCGCACTGCCGTGAAAGGGCCGGCGCGCCCCTCGGTCATGGCGCGTCGGCCCGACTATCTGACATATGAGTGCCGTTACGTATAGGTGATGATCGTGCCCAGGTGTTTTTGGGGCTCATCAAGCAGTCCGTAACAGGCGACATCGGCCTGTTCAACGGACACGCGAGTGGTTATCAGGTCTTTGACGTTGAGTTTGCCTTCGGAGACCCAGCGCACAAACAGGCGAAGGTGTGCCTGTGTCGTCCAGCGTACAAAGACTGCAGGATAGTCTTGTCCATGCTCATATTCCTGATCATGATAGCCCGGGCCCGTTCGCGCCGAGCTTCTCAGGTCCAGATTGCCAAGAGTGGCTCCCATGCCATGCGTCAAGGTTCCCCCGACGCTCACCACCCGTCCATAGGCATGAGTATCCGGTGACCGTTTCATCATCTTGTAAATCGAGGGAAAGACCAGGTCTGATGCCTCACCGACGCACAGAAAGGCACAGTCCAAACCGTGTCCTTCGGTGATCTCGCTGACGCGTTCCACTGCCGCATCGTTGGTCTCCGTAAACGCCAATGAGATGCCGGCCTTGCGAGCGATCTCGACGGGCAGCGGCAGGGGATCAAAGGCCTGGACTCGGGCTCCGGCAATCTGGCAGATCTGCGACACCAGTTGCCCCACTATACCGAGACCCATGACGGCAACTTCCTCACCCCACACCACCTCACCGCGTCGGACAGCCTGCATGGCGGTCCCTACGAGGTTGGTAAATGCTCCTTCCTCGTAGCTGACGTTGTCCGGCAGCGGAACCACCAGATTTTGGGGAACAGTGGCATAGTCGGTATGCTTTGCATGTCCGCCCATGCAGGCTACACGCTGTCCTACTTCAAAGCCTCGGCATCCTTCGCCGACAGCAACGACTTCACCCGCACTCTGATACCCGAAAGCCCTGAACTCTCCTTCCGGGCTGCGTTCTTTACCCCTTAACCGACTCAACTCCGTGCCGGTGCTGATCAGCGATGCGTGGACTCTGATGAGCAGTCGCCCCGGCTCCAAAGGCGGGATGGGCTCTTCTTGTACCCGAATGTATCCCGTGCTGTTGCGTGTCACGATCCGACGCGTCTCCATGCGGAAATACCCCCTATGTACGTAGGTTGTGCCCATCTGTTGCGCACATACCGGATCTACATTTCGATTCCGCGTAACCGATCACCTGTTTTATGGGACGGCCGAATGTATGTTACGATCTGAAAAGGCCACTTTCGCGGAGAAATAAGGCCACTGGAACGGTGTAAGAAGGCCATCGTCACGGAGAGCAAGTCCACTCTATCCAGTTACCTAGAACCAAGCCTATAATGAAGGGGCACGCCTTAGGTGCGACAACATTATGTGAGATTCGGTAATTATGGTTACTTATCGAGAGATTCTGAGGCTTTGCTCGCTGGGCTACAGCCAAAGGCAAATAGCGTCTAGTGTTCGGAGTTCTCGGGACACCGTCAGCCAAGTCTGCCGGTTAGCAGTGGTTCATGGCTTGGAGTGGCCTCTGCCGGACGAAGTGACAAACCAAGTGATTCGAGAGACGTTCTTTCCATCGGAACTCGATTCTAGCTCTCGCCGTATTCCAGACTACGCAACAATGCATGACTGTTTTCCCGCCCCCCTTTGGACGGACCCAGGGATTTACCTGAACTCGTAGCAGGAGATATCTTCCAAATCGCGAGCCCTTCAGAAACGCCGTAATGAAGGGACGCGTGGCGAATGGAAGACATCGAGATCAGGCCGGTTCATGTGGGCGCAAGCGCATTTATTGCGGCGATCTGCCGAGACCTTGGGGTGGCGGGAATGATCAATCGTTCCGTGCGTTGGGATGAGAAACAGTGGAAGGTGTCACCGGGCACCCGGGCGGTTGCTCTGATCATCAACATTTTGGTGGCGCGGCGCCCCCTTTACC
>JBMNSS010000235.1:0-3619 GCA_050945315.1 Limnochordia bacterium
CAATAGCGTTGTCATAGTCCGCTGCCAAGAACTTGATCCACTCAAAGGCTTTCTCAGGAGCCTGCGAATGCACCCCGATGCAGAATCCGTTGGCCAAGGCCTCGCTGCCTTGTCTGGCCGGCCCCCCGGGGAAGGGAGCCACTTCATATTCAAAGGGATCTGCCAGCTCCTCACTGAGGCCAATCCACCAAGACCCGTCGAGAAGGCTGATGGCGGTTCTTTCTTCTGAGCGGAAGGTCTTGGCGTCCGTACTCAGCCATTCACGCCAATACAGATCAAGGTAAAACTGAAGCCCAACGCCTACAGCCGAGTCCTTGGAAAACGTAGCATTCCGAGGCTGGATCTGGGCATCGTAGGCATCTCCGCCGGCGTTATGGACAAACGCCGGGAAAATCCTGTGAAAAGACGGATTGAGCGTCACAGCCCAACGATCATTCACTCCTACGCCTTGAGTGTCAGCGGATAATTTGGGTGCTATCGTTCTTAGGGTATCCCAATTCCACGCCTTGCCCAACTGCCCCGGAGTCTCCAATCCGGCTTCCTGAAACAGACGCACGTTAGAGATGGTGGTGACGGCGTTGATCTCGGTGGGCAACCCCACCAGCGCACTGTCCCACGTGAAAGGCAGCAGAGCCACCGGGATGAAATCCTGTCTGCTCAGACCGCTCCGCTGGAGAAAGGGACTCAAATCCAACAACAAGTTTTGATTCACAATGTCAGCGATCTGCGATGAGGTGGGCTCGATGACATCATACGAGACTCCGCCGGCAGCGGCAATCAACACCTTCTCGACATAGTTACCGGGTGCGGCAACGATTTCTATGCTCACTTCCGGATGACGCAGACTGAACTCATAAGCCTTTTCTTCAACGAATTTGCGGTGGGCATCGTGATGGGAACCATTTGCGAGGTGAGTCAAAGTCAGCTGTCCGTTTTGGGCTAAGCTCGTCACGGTATCAATAACCAGGCAAATAACCAGAACCATTGAAACCGCGATGACTCTACGCAATGTAATAGGACCTCCTTTTACATGGAATGTATAGTCTAACCTTTACCATGACTTTAGTTGTTCCTTGAAACGGATTTGCATAGGTTAAATGCACTACCTAATGCTATGATAATTCTTATCCTACACCGCCCTGCGCACCTTCCTGTTTAGTGCCTGTCTCCGGAACTGCCAGCCAGACTACGGTCTCACCAAACGATCACCCGTGTAAACACTGACAAAAACCCGGAAGCACCAGGCGAGGCCAATCGGTTTTTCTCAAATGACTCCAGTGTTCACGAGTCTATGGCGGGACAATACGGTGCTGCTCCAAACGTCTTCGCTGCACTTGGCTATGATGCCGCCAAGATGCTCGTTGACGCCATCGGCCGGGCAAAATCCAGCGACCCGACGCAAGAGGCGACATTCAGCACTTAGTCATCTCAGTCCGGCTGATTTCGAATGGAAGTGGTTGCGCCGCAAACAAAAGAAAGCCCGAGTCTTTGGTAGCGTAGTGTTGCTGTGTCCACCAAACCGGGGCGACTCCGGTCCTCGTACGAGCGTGCGCAATGGAAATAGCCTTGTTTCATCCCGTGCCCGCGGCCGCACCATCCCTACCTCGGAAGCGATGCGAGCTGTCCTTGGGTCCCTTCCCACAAAAAAGGGAGGATCTTCACGGCCATCACGTTACGACATGCCGCACATGAAGTACCGACGCAGACAAGAGCAACTTCGCTCATTGGCACCGAGGACGGCAACATCCTGGCCTTTGATGCTGCGCCTTGGGATCTTAATCTCAAGCCTCAAATAAGTGCTGTTTGGCCTCGCGTCGACTCTTTCTTTGTCAGTCGCTCCAAACGCTCAGCCGGATACATCCACCGTCGCGCTAAAGGGCAAAGTGAACCGTATCTCAAGCTCTCTGTCAAAAGCTCCGCTGCGGACGTTGTACGTCTGCACCGTAACATCCTCGCCATTCGTGATGGTGACGATCCTAAAACGCGGTGTGTGGGTATCGCCGACCTTGGTCCGTTCGATCCCGGGGACATGGATGTGATGCACACCGTAGGCGTCTATCACGTGGCTTTCTACTGACGCCAAATCGAAATGAGTATGGCCGGAGAAGAGAATGCGTACATTCGGCCGCTGCAACACAGGTGTCATCAGGTCGTTGCGCATCTCGCGACGTCCGGCATCCGGATAGACTCCCGGCGGCGAGGCGTGAGTGAAGAGAATGACCGGAAGATCGTGATACCTGTCAACTTCCTCAAGAATCCAGGCTATCTCGTCTTCTGTGAAGTCACCCCTCCATCTTCTGCGCTAGCAAACACAAGAAGGCATCCGCTCTGTTGGAAGACATACCGGCCTGCCGGAATCGTCCGCGGATTGGTGTTCCAACGTGCGACGTACCGGAAGAAGCGCTCCGTGCCGCCCATCAATTCTTCATTACCCATGATGGCGTAGAAAGGAGTCTGCAGATTCTCGAGACATGCGGTGAGAGCCTCATATTGCTCCACGCTTCCTTTGTGCGCCAGATCCCCCACCGAAGCGGTAAAGCGTATCCCCAATTCGTCCTTTAACTCATTTATGGCGCGTACGCTCTTGTCCAACTCAATGAAAACGGGGTTCGGCTTGGGTTCACAATCCCCAATAACAGCAAAGGTAACGGCGGTGGAGCATGACATAGTGTTACATCGCCTCCCGGATCAACTGAGCACGATATCAATGCCGATGGGCAGATGATCACTTAGGTGCGTCTTTTCGTGATCTTCGATCGCCATTCTTTCAGGGGGCACTACAAAATACGTGTGCAACCAGGGTGTACGGTCTCCTCGCAACCAGATCTGGTCCAGTCGGGAGCGTGGGTTAATGCCGCTGCCGGTGGAATGGGCACCGCAAAGCACGGCCGTGTCCACATAGTCGTCGGAACGAAGTACAGAAGAACAAGACCCGTGGGGTTCTTCGTTGAAATCGCCCAGGACGATATCGGGCCGGTTGCCCGCCCTGGTCAAAGCATAGTTGATCTCCCACAGTCGTTGCCTGGGTCCCCCATCGCGCCCCCGGTGCCGATTGGAGGGTAAGTGCAGGTTAGCCAAGCTTATCACATGATCATCGATGTAAAGACGGACGTACATATGCACCCGATCAAGTTCTGCCTCCGCCCCCAGAGGCATCAAGGCCATGGGCCAACGGCTGAAAACGGCGCCTCCGTACTGTGGAAATGCCCCGCCCGGTCTGTAAACGTGCGAGATGCCCAGGTGTTCGCTGAGCCGCTCAAGAGAAGACTCGTCATGGATTTCCTGCAGGCACAAGACATCCGGTCGGAGCGCCTCGTACATGGAGGCGAGCCTTTCCAAGATGAACGGCTGTGGAGCCGGAGGCTGATCATCGAAAAAGGGCACTCCCTGAAACCAGAAGGTATTGTGCGAGACGATCCTTAGCGCCCCACGCCTTTGCCGAGGATAGATCTCAATCCAATCGGGTTCCATAGCCAGAATCAGCTCCTCCAGGTCACACCGGAGACACACAACGTGATACGGCGTTGCGTGCCCTGCCAAGTATATTAGCCGAATGATTACCTGTTCCTGTCAGAATCGAAAACAGGCCGGTGCCCCACCGCGTCAGTGCCGGAGGCCA
>JBMNSS010000236.1:0-3588 GCA_050945315.1 Limnochordia bacterium
TCTGAATCCATTACCGAAGGAATCCATTACCGAAGGCGAGCGTCACCCAAGTGACGACAAGGTGCCGTGTAGGAGTGTGCAACGGTGTGGGCTGGACTCCTCGGCATACCCTTGCAACTTGTACATCACCACGTCCTTGTGGAATGATACTGCCGCTGATGATGTGGGCGTTGTTATCCCAAGAGCATTCGGGAATCAATCGTCCGCGCCACTTCGTGTAATCATTCATCTGATTCCAAGCACACATCGTCGATTGCATAGGGGCCCGTCCGGTTCCTGCTGCTCGTACCTTCAGGGTTTTGCGCCGAAGGGGTTGGGTTGGTGATCTATCAAGACAAAAAGGGAGCCGGTACTGTGGCGAAGCATCTGTTTACTCCTTCTGTCTATTACCATGCCATAGGATCACATCCACCGGTGTTATTGATCAAACCGGGCGACTCCGTGACCACCGCCACCTTGGATGCCTCGGGGTGTGATCACACCGGAAGGCGGGTTGCACCACACGGAAACCCGCAGACGGGACCTTTTTATATTGACGGAGCTGAACCGGGGGATGTATTGGTTGTACGCTTTGACGATCTTCGCCCGAATCGCTCCTGGGGCTATTCCGGTTGCACCATCGCGGCCAATGTTGTAGAGCCCGATCATGTTTACACCATTAAGCGCCGCGAAGATGACGACCGCTCATACTGGCACATCGATCTTTATAACCACTCCATCATTCTCGACAGACCCAAGATTTCCATCGATCCGTTTGTCATACCCATGGAACCCATGCTGGGGTGTTCCGGAGTCGCTCCGGATCGCGGTCAGGCCATTTCCACCGCGACTTCGGGAAGACACGGTGGCAATATGGATTATCGGGGTATTGTGGCTGGTGTAACTGTGTACATTCCGGTCTTTGTAGAAGGCGCCCTGTTCCATTTAGGTGACGGACACGCCGCCCAGGCCGACGGGGAGATTCTGGGGCGAGGCATTGAGGTATCCATGGATGTGACCTTCACTGTCGATGTGATCAAAAAGGGCAGTGCCCAGTGGCCCCGGGGCGAAAACGCGCATGAGATCTTCACATTGGGCAATGCCAGACCTCTTGATCAAGCTCTGCGGCATGCCACCACGGAGATGCTGCGCTGGTTGCAGACCGATTACGGCCTTGATGCCTCCAGCGTCCATATGCTTCTGGGTCAATTCGTACGCTATGAGATCGGAAACGTCTTTGACCCGGCTTACACCATGGTCTGCAAACTGCCCAAGGAGGTCTTGCCATGATGCAAGCCACGATCGAGGGTCATACTGAAGGCTCTGACTTCGACATCCTGCTGACATACATTCGCCGCGGTTTTTCGCCTACGCACTGTTGGGTGCATCCCAAAGCCGGGGTCTGTTGGTCCGGCCCACAACCGCGCGTCGTGTTGACCACGCAGGAGCTCCTGCTTTCAGGCTCCGATGTCTTTGGTGTTCTCCACGATACATATACGGAAGACTGGGGAGAGACCTGGACCGAGTTGCGGGAACAGAGCGGATTTCGCTTCCGCAGCGAGTCTGGCGGCATACGCGTAGGTGTCTGTGATTTTTCACCCATCTGGCATAGGGCGAGCCAGACCATGCTTGGCCTGGGGCATACGGTCAGGTACAAAGGGGACAGGTTGATGCCCGATCCGCGGCCGCGTGAACCCGTCTATTCCGTGTACACACCCGAAGAGGCGAGCTGGCAACCGTGGCAGACGGTTGAGATGCCCGACCCAGACCGTTTCTTCGACTCCGGCTTCGGTTGTTGCCAGCACGTCGAATTGCCCACGGGTGATTTGCTGATCCCCATGCACTTTCGACGCGCCGGTGAGGTGTACCGCAGTGTCACCGTGACTCGCTGCGCCTTTAACGGCGCTCGATTGCATTTCATCGAGCACGGTTCGGTTCATCGACTCGACAGCCACAGAGGTTTTCTTGAGCCCGCTTTAGCGCAATGCGGTCAGCGTTATTTCCTGACCTTGCGCGCAGGAGACGGCAGGGCCCATGTGTCGGTAAGCGATGATGGGATGCAGTTGATGGAGCCGCGTCCATGGTGCTGGGATGACGGGGAAGAGCTGGCCACCGGTGATACACAGCAAAAATGGGTAACTCATGGCGACACGCTCTATCTTGTGTACACCCGCGTGACACCCTATAACGCTCACGTCATGCGCCACAGAGCACCGCTCTTCATAGCCCGTGTTGACATTGATGGTGCCTATCCGCGATTGATTCGAAAGACGGAAAGAGTCTTGGTCCCTGAAAAAGGCGCCCGTCTTGGCAATTTCCAGGTGGCCCCCGTAACCCATGAAGAGACGTGGGTGACGGTAAGTGAATGGATGCAGCCCGTGGGATGTGAAGAATACGGCAGCGACAATCGACTCTACGTCGCCCGGTTGCAGTGGAAGGGGTAGTTTCATGGCCAGTGGCGTTTGAGAAATCCCAAGACCACTTCGGCGTACTCCAGGTCATGTTCCGGGCTAAGAAAATCCGTGGTGATGAGGTGGTGATCTCCCGGTCGTTCCCATGTCTCCACGTGGCTCGGGGCTGAGGCCACAATTCGTTTTAGGTTTGCATGCGGTACCTGCGTATCATTGAGTGAGTGCATCAGCAACGCGGGCCTCTGCCCAAGGCGGGCGATCTGCTTCTTGGGGACGGTGCTCCAGCTTTGTCTGCCGAACTTGCGCAGGGCATACAACTTCACAAAGGGCTTTAGTATTCCTGCAAGCGCCTTGGGCGCGCCCATGGCCATCATATTGTCTGCGAAAACGTCTTCCCAAGACGAGTAGGCGGACAGACTTACCAGCCCGTCGATTTCGGGGATCCGGCCGGTGGAGTTTATGGCCACGGCACCTCCCATGGACAGGCCGTATACAATGATGGGCAGGTCTCGGTATTCCTCTTTTCCTTTGACATAATCAACCACCGCTTGAGTGTCCGACACCTCCAGATATCCGAGACCTATCAAGTCTCCTTCGCTCTTGCCATGAGCCCGCATGTCGTAGAGTACTGAGGCATAGCCGTGCTCGGCGAACATCCTGGCATGCCCGAAAAAGGCAGTGACCGAGGGATTGTGAATACCCGATATAAAAACGACTACGGCTTTTGGAGCCTCTCCTCGCACGTCGAAAGCATTGATGCTGTACCCATCAGCTGTCTTCAGTGTCAACTCGGTCGCCTCAAGCCCGAACTGCTCAGCGTCATAGACCACGTCAAAATCGACATGAAGCTCGGTCAGCTCTCGCATCATCAATGACGGCAGGGCAGTCAAGATGCTGACGCCAAGGATTATGAAGCCCAAGAAGACTACAACCAAGATCCGACGATACTCTCGTCTCAGGATCACTCGGTTCACCTCCTATCGGTGTCTTGACCAGCGGCGGGTTACCCGCGAACCGTGTTTGACGGGCAGGCCTTCGCTGTGTGTCGGCGGTTTTCCTTTCCGGAGATAGTGCGGATGTATGGAAGATAAGATAGAGATCAAAAGGCCCCGCAAAAACGCAGGGCCTCTTCGAAACTGGTTGCGGCAACTACTTCTGTAACCGAAGATTGATAAGCGGCGTCACCTTTTCCGCAAAG
>JBMNSS010000237.1:0-3569 GCA_050945315.1 Limnochordia bacterium
GGGGCCGTGAAAGCATCAATCAAAGGGCCCCTGCCCCAGAATCGAGTCTTCGGTTACGACATTGATCGTCACAGGTGTGAGATTCAGTTCGACCATGGCGATGCCCGCTGTGGGGACTACTACGCGCACTTTGGGGTCGTGTTGAACACTTCCCGCCCCACACAGCGTGGCGGGATCAAGACGAAGTAAACGCGGGCCCGGACTCAATCCGGTAAACGAGAATCTGCCGTCTCCATCACTGATCGCGTAGCGTCCGTTGTCGAGCACCACGCGTACGCCTCTAACGGGTTGGCCTTCACCCGTACAGAGCCGACCCACTATAACACCCTCGTCGCTCAAAATCCCGTAGATCACATAGGTCGTCAGCTTGGCCATGGCTGATTCGAGCGCCTCATCCGCCCTGGGCCGGAATGCGGCTACTGCCAGGACCGTCAACTCGTGGTCTGCCGCGGCGTTGACAATGCCATTGAAGGACAGGCGCACAGTGCTCGATCTGGGCACCTCATCGATATGGTAGACCAGCATTCTGCCTGACTGCACCGGATCGGCGATGCGGTTGCCGTCCCGATGCGACGTAAGCCTGCGATAGGTGATCCCGGGGGGCAGGCAGACTCGCACCTCAACACCATGCAGATCTATCGAGCGGCTGGCGTTACTGACAGCGACGTAGTATGTGTTCTCTTCGCCCATGGCCACCAGAGCATCATCGGCCGAAAGACCAACTACCAGCTCGTCGGTGATCACGGATGTGCTCACGCTGTTAGAGCGAGCCACCACCCCCGTCAGGGCGCAGGCCAGCTCGGCTTGTATCTGTATGATTGCTCCCTTTGGCACTGTCTCAGCGACTTGAGTGCTGAACAGGAGATTGCCCCGGATGCCCTTCGGCACCGAGGAGATGGTCCAGACGATCTCATGTCGGTCGGGGTCATATAAGACCGGCACCCCTTGTGATCCCATGGGACTCGGGCCTTGATAGGCGCATGGACACAATTGGCCGTCCATGGCGATGGGCGGTCTCAAATGGGGGCTAAACCGCGCCGTGACAACAACATCATGGATGTCACGGTCTGAGGCATTTTTGAAGTTCAGACCGTAGGTGAGTAAGCTGCCCGGGATGACCACCTCCCCGGCGTTGACTTCCATATGCAAGGGATCCCAGACTCGCTCGACTCCTTCTATACGCTCGATGCGAAAGGCTATTGATGCCGAGCACTCCGGAAGATCATCGTGGAAGAAGGTGATCGGAAACAAATACGGTGTGTCAGTGGTTTGGCTCTTGTCATCGGGAACGAAGACATTTAGCACAATATCTCGTCCGGCACCGGGGGCCAGCGTGCCGAGGTCAACCCAGCCGTTATTGTTGCTGTCATACATAGGTGTCACGCCGTCTGATTCGCACAAGCTGACCAGCCAACCTTCGGGCACCGGCTGATCCAGGACGATCTCCGGCACACAACATCTTTCGCCGACGTTGATGAGACTGAATCGAAACTGCACTAGTTCTCCGACATAGGCCACGTCGAGCACCGGAGAGTTCTTGGGGACAATCTGCGCACCGTAGGTCAAATCACGGTTCAGTACGATCTGATTGGATACGGACGTAGCAGTCTCGCCGGGGTGTCTTTCATAGATGACTTCCGCCACTTTGGGCATTTGCTGCTCCTCGGGCTGCCAATCGATGCTCACTCTGTATTCGATGACCACCGGCTTCTGCGGCCTGGGCTCGATATGGGTTAGGTAAATCTCCAGAAAGCGGTTACCGTCGGGATCGGTAATCAGACGGGACATTGGTGGCTCATCGCTCCCTAACGATATCGGCATGCCGTTGATCAAAAGCGGCCGGTTCGGGCCATATGTGTCAGCAAGGAGGGTCTCATTGTGGTGCAAGGGCTCCAAGAGCCGCACACAGCTGGCCTGATGGCATCCCGTGTTATCGATGAATAGCGTGTGCGTGACGACTGAGTGCAGCGGGTTCGCACCACTCGTTGCGGACAGTGTCCTGAAGACTTTTGCGCTGGCCAGGCAGCCCTGCGGCGGAGGCAAGTCCACGTTGTAGCTGCGACGGACGAACAGGTTCGGTGCCTCAGCGCGCACAGTGGTGGCACTCCAGGTCTGGTCAGCGATAGCCGAAGGACCATGGACGGATTCAGCTCGAAGTGCCGTGTAGTACACGTCTCCGTCAGCCGCATGATCGGGGATACGGAAGGTGACCAAGACGGCCGCACTCTCTTGGCTCGACAGTGTGACACGGTCGACTTCGGGATCCGACGGATCGACAATGGCATCCCCGTCACGATCGAGGTAGATGACAAGACTCTGCGCCGCGTTGGCGGGCCAGGGTTCGACGGTGAGTCGGAATGTGTCGACACCGTTGCCGGTGTTGGTCAGACGGTAGGGGATCAGAACTTGCTGCCCGGAGGCGACAGACTGCGCGCAGGCGGGGACGAAATCATCTGAGGCGGGAGTCCCCACACTGCATGGATAGATGACCACACCGGCCACCTGCTGAACCACCACGGTCACCCAATTGGACCAAGAGGTGCACATCATGCCCTCCCATGGATAAACGGCCATAACGCGGTTGGTGATGGGCGTAGCGGCAGGAGTGGCGGCCTGCGTTACACCGCTGATGATAGCAGTGCCTAACACAAAAACGGCGAAAGCGATGACCTGTAGACAGGGGTTTTGGTACCGGCGACTCAGCACGGCTCATTCCTCCCGGTGCCTTGCTCTTGCAGAATCCTGACGAGTGAGAAAGAGACTTAGGGAGCATGGAGCCCGGGTTTGCTGTATGCATGCAGACATCTTGGAAACCGTTGAGGAGGTCATCCCTCAGCTGAGTCGCGGTATGTCAGAGTCGACTGAGACGATCGCGGCACGCATTGGTGCTGATTGTGGCGTTTGCAGTGTTGTGCGTAGGCGCTTCTGCAACAGATATCGTGGTCGATACTCGCTTTCGTACTCTTGGATCTAGTTCATTAAGACCCGGACAAGCGTCATTGGATGCTTGTCCGGGGCCATGGCTGCCTTCGGTGGAATCGGTCAGAGTGTCTGAATGAGGGAGCACCATCGTTGATGGGGGCAAGTCCCGTTGCTGAGGCGTGTAAGATCAATGCCCCATGCGACATCATGGATATCGTCCGGAGCTGAGGCCTTAGCACTACCCATCTGTTTCACTTGTCAAGATTCATTTGTCAAGGTTCATATGTGGGTTTGACATCCCATAGCTCGTTACGTGTGCGGCTTTGGTGATCGAGTCAGGTGGGGCCGGATCGCTCTATGGTCGAGGCTATCACCGCTAAACCTCCTCCATGGGTCTTTGCCGAGAGTCTAATCGTGAACACTACGGGCAAATCGACAGTCGACGGGCATCAAGACGGTGGGAACGAAGCCGGATTCCGGCAACGCTTACAGCGATCTCTTTTCGCATCTTGTTGTTTCCATGGGACTTCTTTGCATCATTGTGCGACCAAGAGGTATGTTCGGAAAAATTGACCCGTCATTTCCCTGTGATGTGCAGCCGATCAGAGGGCGATAGCGGACATTATCGGGATCAGTCATCGGCTCCA
>JBMNSS010000238.1:0-3538 GCA_050945315.1 Limnochordia bacterium
CCAACCATCGCATTGAGGATCAGCCCATCTTCGAAAGACTGATAGCCGAGTTCATGGCCAAGTATGCGGACATAGACGTGGAATGGACCAACATCCTGGACGGGGGAGATATAGACTGGAACAACAAGATCGCAACATCCGCCGCAGGCGGAGCACTCCCCGACGTATTCTACGTCAGGGCGGGAACAGACCAGCAGTACTTCAGAAGCGGCTTTGTCTACGACATTGATTCCATGATGAAGCGCGATGCTGACGAGATCAATATCCGAGACTTCGTTGATTCCCAACTTGCCGAACTGAAGATAGAGGGCCGCTGGTGGGCCGTTCCGTATGATTACTCGGTTATTGGACTGTACTACAACATAGACATGTTCGACAAGGCCGGCCTTCAGCACCCTACTGACCGATGGACTTGGTACGACGTTGTTGAAGCGGGGAAGAGACTGACCATCACGAACGCCGAAGGCCTGACTTTGCAGTGGGCTTTTGACAACATTAACTGGTGGTTTTCACAGTGGTGTGAAGGCTTTTTCATGAGCTTCGGCGGCTCCTTGTTCAATGACGATTTAACAGCTGCCCGTTTGAACACACCGGGCACGATCAGGGCCTTCGAACTCCCCCAGTCAATGGCACAGATACACAAAATGATGCCCGCACCGGGACAGGCCACCATCGGGCGCCTCTTTTTTGGCAGCCAGGCTGCCATGACTTTGGACGGCTCTTGGGCAACCACTACACATCGCCTCAACAACCCGTTCGAGTGGGATGTACAGGTGCTTCCCAAAGGAGATGCCCGGGTGGTGAGTGCTACCGGAGGAGCCTGGGCTATGGCCAGCTCGACCAAACACCCCGAGGAAGCCTTCAAGTTACTCAAGTGGCTTGCCTCGTCCCACGCCATCAGGGAGCTCATCGTGAAACCCATCCGCAGCCTCCCCGCCCGTAAGAGCCTGATGCGTGAATGGGCAAAGCAGATAACTGACACCGGGCTCTCACCAAAGAATGCCTACGCCCTCGCAGAGCAGGTGCTCCTATTCGGCAAGAACATACCTACTGTCTCGTTCCGCTTCCACACTACGATCAGCCCCTATCGGGACGCTTTGCTGAGCGGCCGGATCTCCCCTCAACAGGCCGCATACGAGATGGAACGTGAGCTGAACAACCGCATTCAAGAAGCAGCCCGCCAATAGCTCAAGAGCTGAATAGATCAGGCCCTGCCTATGCCCGGTAGGGCCTGACCCTATCAGCAAACAAGCAGGTAGACGATTCACGGAACAAAAAAGTGATCTGTTTCTGATTCGGCGGCAAGACTCTTACGACTTCCTCGAATCGACACCACAAGACACTGTCGAAAAGACCCTCGTGGTTAGTGGCGATTGTCAGGATGCTTGGTCAGGTATAAGTCAAGCATCGTGAAAAAGCATTGACTACACGTTTCAGCTCCCAGTATTCGCTTGGATCATTTCTCTCTTTCGCCGATGCGTCGACCTCATCAATGGGACGCGACTCATCGCATTTCACAGGCGTTTGCACATCCATACGCTGGGAATGAAGATGTCAAATCCCGCTTTTTCATAGGCACGCCGCGCGGCAGAATGACTGGGATCTCCGCCGGTAGCCACGGCTGCCGCCTTCATGCCTGCTTCCTTCACCCGTTCCGGGGCGAATCTATACATGCCCGTGCCGATCCCTCTGCCGGAGTAGTCCGGGTGTACGGCATTCAACCCGGTTTCACCAACTCCCGTTTCCGGGTTCAACTTGAGAGACACAAATCCGACGACGCAATCCTCGAGGTCAGCGACGTAGACATCCCATTCGGAACCATCACTAAGCAGGTCGGCCAGCATTTCCGCCTGTCGCTCATCCTCTCAGGCTTGCACCAGATCATAGAGCTCGTCCCCGAGAATAGAGCGGAAGGAAGCGAATACAGGGGCAAACGCTGCTTCTCGAATCCTCTCCAAGAGCAAGGCGTCAGACTTCGCAGCCGGTCGCGTCATGATGGCACCTCATTTGCTGTCAATCGATTGGGATCGTGTGGAGTCGCTGCAGATCAAAGACACTCCGTCGGACTTCCCGACAACGATTTTGCACCAAGAGTACACCGTTGCCCGGACATGTCGCGCGTCGCTCCTGCGAAGACGATAGTGCTTGAGTGTAAGGGCACCATCGTCACCGGATATCCATCGGAACACGCATTATATAGACCCTTTTCCCGTCTTCCCAAGCGAAATGGATCTCCTTCCGCTCTTCATCGATGAACCCGTCCGGGTAATTGAGACTGGCTGTCGGATCGACAACCAGATCCACTTTCGTCTTCCAGGTGCGCATGTCGTCATCGCTGACCCAGAGTGAGAGCGGATTGCGCCGCCCCCTGCTCATACCGTCCGTACCGGAAGGGTTGTGAATAAGAAAGATGCGCCCGTCTTGCGATCGCAGCAGCTTCACTTTACTCGACGGATTCGGTATGGTGCTGCGTTCCAACGGTGACCATGTCTCTCCGCGATCAGTTGAACGGCTCTGCCACAGCCAACCGTCGCACCACTCGCGCGCCACCATGACCAAGCCGCCGTCCGATAGCTCAACCACCTTCGGCTCGAAAAAATGACATGGCCTGTCGCGCCAAAGATAACCCCGCAGCTGGAAGCTGGCTCCCTCATCGTCGGATACCATAGCACCGATCACGTATCTGTGATTTCGATTGGCCCAGGCGCCGCCCGCTCTGTAAAAGAGCCCCTCATCCGAACCCCATGGCAGCTCGACCACATTCAAAGGCTCACCACCTGCAACGGGCCCAGCCGGCGGTCTTCCGACGCTTGGCGGACACCACTCAGGACCGACGAGTTCGGCCCAGCTCACCGGAATGATCCACCGTCCCGATGAATGCACGACACCTTGATTCACCCAGACGTTGTCTATCCCGCCCGGGATAGAATGGACATTCCCCCAGGTGCGACCTCCGTCAGTACTCAGACACCGATAGCTATGTAGCTGAGTCAGCCAGACTCCAAGCGTGTAGGTCTGGAGAAAAGCGTGAATCTCGCCAAAGCGGGGTACGAACAGTTCAGTGGTGAAAAGACCTCGATGTGAATGCTGAAACCACACGGCCGGCTTCGACCAAGTCGCTCCATTGTCGTCACTGAAGGTCGCCATGGTGAAATTGCCGTCCGCAGGTTCAGCAAAGCCTCCTGTCGTCCAAGTGCACATAAGAGACTCGGGTGTCACCCTACGCAGAATGGCTTCCCGCGTCCACAGTCTCGCTCCGGTCTCTGCCCAAGGATACCCATCAGGACCGGGCCATAGTTCATACTGGACTACATCAGGATTAACCCAACGGCTTGAGAGCTGACTCATCTTCGTCTCCTTCCCCAAAGACTGGGGGGCTACCACACGACATGGCCGTGTCGGAGTAGCCCCCGTATAGTCACAATTCACTGAGTCGTCTTGTCGAGTTCCACCTGTACAAGGCGATGCAACTCGCTCAGTGCGCTCTGTAACGGCTGTTGTCGGTTGATCACATCGCTCGGTGTCCTATCAATCACCC
>JBMNSS010000239.1:0-3508 GCA_050945315.1 Limnochordia bacterium
GCCGTGGCATAGGCGCGCAGCCGGCTCAAGATGTCGTTGATATCGTCGATTTCAGGATGTTCGGTGAGCAGATTCCAGCGCGGCTCTATCGTCTGCCATCGCCGGTACAGATCGTCTACGCGGCGACGAATACGAGGCCAGTCCTCTTCTTTGACCGCTTCGATCACCGCCTCCACGTCGGCTTCCAACAGTCTGCCCGTGTGCATCAGGTCGCGCTCTACCCACAAAGCCATGGCGATGAAGGCCAAGGCCAGAAGGATGAGTACTCCTACCGTACGCATGCGATGACCGGCTCCCTTGAGGCCTCTTTGGTCTGCAAGAAAAGCCTGCCTGCCGTATCCAGGCTGGCAAACAGCACGTCTTTATAGGCCGTGATGCCGTACTCTTGCAGCCGGTCTTGAAGCCAGCCCGCGTTCAGACCGGCTCTGCGGAGGGCTTCGTGATCTATCTTGCCGTCGACAATGAGTGTCAGCGGCAGGCCTTCATAGCCCGTCGGGATGGCCATATCGCCGGGTGTCAGCGGCCGGTGTTGCGATTTGGGCAAGACACTCAGCTTGCCGTTGGTTTCCAGGAGCGCGTACTCCACATCAGCCACGTTCGGATAGCCTTTGCCGCGCAACTGTTCGAGCAGGTCATTGATGCTGTAGCGCAAGGAGCGCATGGTGTGTTCTTGGATGATGCCGTTTTCGATGACCACGGAGGGGCGTCCGCAGACCAGCCGACGGACCCTTTGGCTGCATAGAGCTATGTAGGATACCAGCACGTGGGCGAGGGTCAGGGTAAAGATGGTCACCAGGCTGTTGAGCAACGGTGTCTCTTTGTCGCCCATGGAGATAGCCGCCATGTCGGCTAACAGGATGGCTAAAACGAATTCAAACGGTTGCAGTTCACCTACCTGCCTCTTGCCCATGACGCGAGTCACAAAGACCAGCAAGAAGTAGAGAATCAGGGTGCGCGCCGCGATGATCAGCACGGTGTTCGCTCCTTCTGGTTGTGGTGGCACACTTAAGTCTTCCACCGGGGAGGCGGTTCATTCCCGCTCATCTGCGCCGTCTGCTCATGGGCATCTTGACATACCAGCGACCTCCCAGCTTGTACGCCTTGAGCCGACCTTTGCGGATGTGGTGGCGAGCACCTTCGTATGTAAGCCCGAAGCGTTCGGCCGCCTCCGGAAGCTCACATCTGTAGAGGGTATTGGTCTTCAATCGCCATGGCCGGGGAAACTTCGGCTTCTTTTTCCTCACGCTCACCACCCTTTCGTATTCCCCTCAACATACTATGCGCGGAGGGCAAGGTTGGAGCCCGAGCTTGACTTGATCGACAGGAGTTGAGCCCCTCGACAGTTAAATAGATAGATCAGTGTCGGATGCGTGTCAGCGAACCCGTCTGTGCGAGAGGGTGGAAGATCATGATTATCGGTATACCGCGGCTGCGAGGTTCGACGGCATTGGTGGAGGGCTTTTATCTGCCGATCACCGCCGCTTTGGCATCCACCGGAGTGGCGGCCGTAGCTTTACGCCTGATAGCCCTGGCGACAGAGCTGGATACGGGATGGCTGGCCTATATCGCTCTTTTTATCGCGGCGTGCATCGGAGTCGGGGCCGGCACGCTGCGCCATCTTCTTGAATTGCCGAGAACTCTGCGTCTGTTAGACCTCCTGATAGCCCTCATGGTCGGGATCGGATTGCTCTGGTTGGGTCCGCGCACTTCGGGTACGTTGTATATCGGGGGTGCCTCACAGCAGGTCTCCTTGCCGGGAGCCGGTATGGCGGGCGTGGCCTTGGCCTGGGCTTTGGGTTCGTCACTGGCGTGGGTGGTGGCCAGAGTGTATCCCTACCACCTCGCGCGGCCTCAAAGCGATGTCCTGGCCGCGCGTTTGTCGGAGCAGGCTCAGCTGCAAGAGCACAATGTATTCCGACGCACCGTATCCGCCAATATGGAAGCCTGGCGCAGTGGCGTTCAAGTCACGTTGGCCTTGATCTTGATCTATCTGGCGATGACTCTGGTCTGGACGCCGCTGCAAGAAGAGCGTGGCGACATACTGTTGGCCGTCTGGACAAGCGTGGCCTTCGGAGGCGTTCTGGCTTTCCTGGGCTTGATACAGCTGGCCGGTACCCGTCGCCTGGAGGAACGCTCGGATCAAGTGCTGGTCCTTCCGGGCTACAGTCAGGCCTGGACGCTGGCGGTCTACGGATTGTTGCTGGTGATCGCCGTGGCGGGAATTGTCTTGCCCAGTGACATCAGCCCTCTGGTCAATGTCGACTGGAATGCGGTGATGACCGGTTTCACGCAGTGGTTGGTAGGCTGGGCGTTTACAACCCCGGACAGAAGAGCCGTCTATGGCGGGCTTTCCACCAGCCTGCACGGGGCTCAGCCGGTAACCATGCCGTTGGTCGGAGGAGGCATGGGCGGAAGCGGGCCCGTTGGATTGCTGATCGTGATCGGCGTAGCCGTGGCCGTCTATGTCATCTGGTACGGGATCCGAAAAGTGATCGAAAAGCGGGACTACTTGCTGGAGGAAGAGCGTGATCGGGCGCATAGTCTGCCGGCTGTTCTATGGGCGATCATCATCTGGCCGTGGCAGGCGTTCATGCGCTGGTGGCGGTCCCTGCGCCTCCGGGATCAACGTCAGGGGCCGCGCTCTCAAAAAGACGAAGAAGAGATCCGGTGGTGGGGTCGCCGGCGGATGCGGCGGCCGGGGGCTCGTGTTCACCCCGAGGATCCGGCGCTGTTTGTGCGCTATGTCTACGGCCGCCTTCTTGTTCTTGCCGCCCGGTCCGGCTTACGCAGGGCCAAGCATCAGACGGCGTTGGAGTATGCTCAGCTTCTGTCCGATCAAGCGCCGGACGCAGCCGAACCCGTGCAAGAGCTGACGCGCAGCTACTGCCAGGTCCGCTATACGGTGCGTAAACCCGATGAAGGGATCCGCTCACGCTCTGTCAGGCTGCTGCGAAGAGCTGTGCGTGGCTTGCGTTCCGGAAGCGGCCAGGGTAAGAATGACCGCTGACGGCCCCGAGCCTGTTGCCGCTTGACGACTGCATCACCCGCTCAGGATGCGGCGGAGCAGCTCGGGGCGCAGGTCGTCTATCCCGGTGAAATCCATGTGGGGGGCGTAAATCGCTTCGAGCTCATCATGGCGGCTCCTGGCGGTGGCCAAGGCAGCGAGAGCCCGCTCAAGAATATGGGAGAAGAGCTCTTGAGTCCGCTCCAGAAGCTCTGCATGGGCCTCGACCGCGGCGGGATGTCGACACAAGTCCATGTTGAGGAGCGTGGCTTGTTCGGACCTGTAGGTGTGCGGACCGGCCGAGGTGATCACGGCACAGCCCAACGCCGGAATGAGAGCGTGTTCATAGCATTCGGGATTCAGACCGCAATGATAGGCTTCCACGTCAAACCCGCGCTCTTGTGCGGCAACGATCACCTTTTTGACCAAGGTGGACTTGCCCGTGCCCGGTGAACCGGTGACGATGATCTTGTGCGGTATCTCATCCATCAGATTGGGTAGATG
>JBMNSS010000240.1:0-3489 GCA_050945315.1 Limnochordia bacterium
ATCTCGAAGAACGGCGGCGTCGAAGCCGGGGCCCACTTCAATGGCCGCTTTGCCGACATGGATCAAAACGGAGCTTGCCCGGGCGGCAACGGCCGAATCCGCCGTGTCGCTCCAACCGACCTCAATCCAACTATGTGCACCCTGCTGATCGTCCTCACCATCTCGAAGCCGTCGAAGCCAGTACCGCATTTGGTGGTCCGGCAGATCGTTCTCTCGGCACCAGGCGGCCACACTCTGACCACTGGCGCAGTACTCCGCAACACGATGCTGCCACATGTTGCGTCGCTCAACTCGAGTCATCCCGATAGCCTCCCGTTTCATGGTTCTGGGATCATTATCCACCGGGGACGGCTGACTCGGAAGGTGTGTTACGTTTGACGCTTACAAAAAAGCCAACACCGCCATGGTACGCATCGTTAAGAGGCGTGGCGAGGTCTATCTCATGCTCTATCTATAGACTCATATCCGCTCGATGGTCAATACCTATCCTTGCTGACCAGTGAGTCAAGAGTTATAGGGCTAAGGTTCGCTGCCTATGTGGTGTCAGAGATCCGTAATCAGTGGCATACCACTTTCATTGAGCCGGTGGAACAAGTGTGAGGGGTCAAGAAGCAGTGAAGTCGGGTTGGCCAATCTGACAGTTCGATTCGTCATACATACGCATAAGTGAGCGCAACATTCGTGCAGGGATTTCCTTCCTGATTATCGTAGTAATATCAGTGAACGACGTATTTGTCAAAGGAGGGCCATGCATGTCTAGGAAATCAGTCTATCTCGTTCCGATCCTCTGTCTGCTATTCGCTTCCGTCGCCTGGGGAGCCAGTGAGCCTGTCAACATCCCGAAGATGGCAACAGCGCCTGCCATAGACGGAGACCTGGCTGACTGGGCCGGCATGCCCGGTGTCTACGTCAGCTCCGGGTTATTGTCGACCGGCTCAGCCCTGGACGGCGATGATGATCTCAGCTTCTGGTTCATGTCCGGATATGACGACGACACTCTTTACGTGGCCTACCGTGTCATCGACGACGTAATAGTCATGGAAAAATCAGGAAGCTCAATATGGCAGAACGACTGCGCCGAGTTGTGGCTGAATGGCCAGCAACTGGGTGTTACCCTGGCAAACGGTCAAAACTCTTTCATGTACAGCTTCATGGGCGGGGATGCCACCGGAACCAAGATCGCGGTGAAAAAGGCCGCCGGCGGCTACAATGTCGAGATCGCCGTACCGAAGGCTGTTGTCGAGCGTTTCATCGGTAAGAAAATGGCCAGTGGCACCAGCTTTCAGTTTTCCTTCGGAGTTGACGATGCCGATACCCGCGGCGGAGACCGCGACTCACAAATCTACTATCCCCGCGGTTGGGAGTGGAACGTGGTCAGCACGTATGCCACTGCAACCTTTGAGTAGTCTTACCTGCTGATCTGATTGGTCCCATCCGCTACTGAGCCTAACAGAGTCATCGTTAGGCTCCTTTCTTTCACTACCCTCAGAACGCATAACTCATTCCGATTGAGGCGATAGCTCGAGGCAGCCGTGTTCCCGGAGCAAACAAGCCGTCTTCGTCCCCGAAAAAAGCGCCTGCGCTCACGGTGAGATCGATGTTACCGGGAAGGGTATTCCGATACGAAGGACTGATGAACAGACTGCGGTGATTCACATCACAAAGAGTCACGAGTGCCCAAGAAGAGAACTCATCGATAGGACAGCTCAGCCGTCCGGCGAGCAGATCGACACACTCCTTGGACTCCGATACCTCCGGCAACAACCCCAAGACCGGCAGAACTAGATCATGGCGAAGTCCCAGATACTCCAACTGCATGGTCACCCGAGTGTAATGATTCAACCGATAGCTCCAATCGACTCCCGCCATGTAGCTGCGGCCATGATCCGCATCCCCGTCGAAATACAAGCCCATCGCCCCATAAATCCCGACCTGGCCGACATCACCTTTTACCGTCAGGCCCACTCTCTGGCGAGGTATACCGGCTGACATTGGCGGCTCTTCCACGTAGTTGAGCGTCACATCATATCCTTGTACTCCCAGTCTTGTGCGCAGACCCCATTTCATCTGTTCAGTTCCCGCTGAAAACCCCGCGGGAAAGGAGGCTACCAGATCAATTCCCGAATTCCAGTTCAAAGGGACATAGACGGCGACGGCGTCTGTGAACTTGCTGCTGCGTTCCTCATCAAGTGCCATCGCTCCCGGAGTGTAATCTACGGGATTTAGCAGCGAGCCAAATGACCAAGAAATAGGTTGGCGCCCCAGAGTGAGACTGAGCCTACCAAGCTTACGCTTGAGGTAGAGCTTTCTGGGCAAATACGAGGTCTGTTCATCGCTCAGTACCCCCTGTAGGGGTTTTGTCAGAAGGAACTCATAGCGCAGCTCATTATCACCGATAGGAGGCACAAACATCTCAAGCCGGAGACTCTCCGTCAGCTCACCGTCCAACGCGCCGTCGTTGTCCAACACCAAAGACCAAAGAGCCTTCGCTTCCCCTCCGACACTCAGAGCCAAAACAGTCGGTGACATGAGTGCCGGAATCAGCAGCGCGACGCAGCTAAGTGTCCATCGCTTGCCCATCTTTGACACCTCTCTGTGACGAAAACATGAGGCGAGCTATCTTAGTCTTTCCAGTGTGAATGTACCGGCCGGGATCTTAGGGTTGAACTGAATTGATTTCACCCGAAACTCCGTCCGGGTGTTTCGACGCAGCTTATCCTCCATAACCGACTCAACGGGATACCAGCGACCTGCAAACTGCTCCACAGCCTTGGCCGTCATTACCTTGAGTAACCTACCGCTGCGTGCATAGAGTTCTTCTTTCAGTCCCACAAACCGCTCCTTGTCCACCCATGACTTGCGACGGTAATAGGAGACCTCCTTGCCCTCCACGGCAACCCCCTCCAGCACATAGCATAGGCGTCCGTCGAGGCTTTCTTCTCCAAGCAGTTCGAAATGGTAAAGATCGGTCAGCCTATCAGATTCCATCAGATCCTGATAGGAAAAATCGCTGCCCATCATCCCTTGGGTGAGCATGTGCCCCGAGATCTTGACCAACTCCTCAGCATCGGGGAAGAACATCCACAGCTCGTCACCGCGCTTGAGAAACCTGGTCCCCCTGTCCCGGGGATTGGTAAACTCGATCAGGGCGTTCTTTCCCTCAACGTGTGAAATCATGCTCTTGGTGTTAGTGCGACTGCCGCTGACAATCACCATTTCGGCCTCCGCAATGGCCGTTGAAATGTGCTCATTGCGATCACGGCGCAGAATGATCTCGTCTGCCGTCATGGCCCCGACGGCGACGGAAGATACCAGCCAGCAAAGCAAGACCCGGATAAAGAGTCCGTACACCTTTCTCATCACTGTAGTGACCCCCGTTTTGTCAACACTTTAGGCGACATTTTTACGTAGTGCCCGGATTTCTTGGTACTTCCGGGGTGATCGGTAGCCCAGACGGGAGTGCATTCGCTCCTCGTTGTAAAATCGGAT
>JBMNSS010000241.1:0-3485 GCA_050945315.1 Limnochordia bacterium
TGCGGAAAAACAGGTAACGTCAAGGTTCTTCAGGAGCCGTATACGGACCCGTACGTACGGTTCTGTGAGAGGGCCGACGCTGCGCCAGATCAGCGCAGCGTCACCCTACTCGATGGTGACGGCGGGGACGGCTTCTGTCAGCCATAGTCGGGGAAGAGCGGAAAGGCGGCATGTGCGCCGAATTGTACTAAATAGACCAATAAGAAGAGTAGAACGAAGGATAAACAGATAATCGGCGGGAACTATGATATCCATGATCAAACATCAAAACCCAGGGAAGAGGGGCGGTGTAGTATGCAGCCTTACAGAGGTATGTTAGCCAAGACCGTTTGGTTGCTGGTCTGCTTAGTCGGTTTGTCCCTCGTGGCCTATGGTCAGGCGAAGACGGAGCTCACTTGGTACATCATGCGTAATGTTGAAGAGATTCCGTTCTGGCAGGAGATGGCTGACAGACACATGCAGAAGAATCCACAGGTGAAAGTCAATGTGATGAATGAGGTGAGCGGCGGCGTAACCAAACTCACCACCATGATCGCCAGCGGGATAGCACCCGATGTCGTCCGCGGAGAGACAAACTGGATGCCTGAACATGCGGCCGGCGGTTGCTTCGTCAATCTCAGCCCGTATATCGCTCGAGACCGGGCGGAGCTGAAGTTGCAGGAATTTCCGCCGGTGGTATTGGATGCTTTCACGCTGGACGGCCAGCAATATGCCATGCCGATCGTGGTTTCAGCCCTGGTTTTCAACTACAATGTGCCCCGGCTGCAAGAAGCGGGTCTGTCACCGCCTCGACTCGGTTGGAACTGGGATGGCTTTCTCACAGTACTTCGACGGCTGACTAAACAAGAGGCCGACGGGCGGATCACTCAGTACGGGGTGAGTATGGATCGGGCCCTCAACCGTGTGCAGACTTTTCTCCTGCAAAACGGCGCCGACTTGTTTGACCGAGGCTATCGGACGATACTCATTGACCAACCCGAGAGCGTCGAAGCTTTGGACTATCTCCAGGCACTGGTCAACCAAGACAGGGTGGCCAGTTGGGGTGGCAACGGCGACTTCACATCCGGCAGATCCGCGGCTCAGCTGACCGGACCGTGGCGCCGCGGCGTCCATAATGTGTTGCCGGATCTGGACTGGGATATTGCACCGCTGCCTCAGAATAAGAGAGCGGCGTCAGCTCTCTATGCCGGCGGTATCGCCATTCTGGCTGACAGCCGTCACCATGAGGAGTCATGGCAACTGGTGAAGTATCTGACGAGCACTGAGGCCCAACAGATATGGGCCAAGAACGGCCAGTCATGTCCGGCTCGTCTGCCCGTCGCCTACAGCAGCAGCTTCCTGCAGGCCGGTGCTCCCGAAAACGCCAGATACTATGTCGATGCCATCAATACGGGGCATCCGGAGCCGTCGTTCCCCGGGTGGGCCGATGTCAATTCGGCATTGTCAGGGGCTTTGGCGCCTGTATTTGCAGGTACCCTACCCGCCCGCATCGGAGCCGAACAGGCCAAGGCCGTGGCCCAACCGATCCTGGACGAGATAAACAAGTCTATGGGCAGATAGTATTCGGATCTCTTTTTCCAGCCGGATCGTATTCAGTTGTATTCGATTCATATATGAAAAGAAGGTGTCAACAAGAAGGACTTCCGGCAGTCCTTCATGTACTAGTATCGGAAAGCACAGCGCGCGTGAGAGAAGCTCATGTCCCGTCTTAGGAGGAGAGGCATGTCTCTGAAAGAACAGCTGAAGAATTTCGCGTACGAGCTCGGTGCTGATCTCATCGGTTTTGGGGGTATTGATCGCTGCCGGCATGCTCCGCCCATGATGAGCCCACAAGGTCTGTACCCTGATGCTAAAACCGTCATTGTGATGGGCATCCATCATCCCGACGCATGCGTGGAGTTGGGCGGTGACAAGCATCCTCAGGATATGGGGCCCTACAGCGTGCAGGGCGTCATGAACAACCGACTCGACGTATTGTCTTACTCCGTAGCCACCTTCCTGGAGAAGGCGGGCTATGGAGCGGTGCCGATCGTCTCCAGCAACATCTGGCGCTACAAGCAGTACAAGAGGTTGGATGCCGTCTTCGCCCCCGATGTGAGCCACATCTACATGGCCGTGGTGGCAGGGTTGTCTGAAATCGGCTTCAACGGTATATCGCTTACGCCGGAGTATGGACCCAGAAACCGCTTCGTTACGGTCATCACGAATGCCGAGATCGAGGAGGATCCCCTTATTCCTCCCGGGACGGTCTGCGACAACTGTATGTTGTGCCGTCAACACTGCCCTACGGACGCCTTGAGCAAGGAGATAGACGGCGAAAAGGTATTGAAGATCGGCCCCTATGAGTATCGCTTTCCGAATAAGAACCTCTGGCGCTGTGCTTGGGGAGAACATTTCGGGGTGGATCTCGATCTGCCCATCCCTGATGTCGTTACCGAAGAGCATATACTGAACAACGTAGCCAAGTACGGCGTGCGCGGCGGAGAGGTAGGTCAATGCCTGAAGTTCTGCGTGCCCAGACAGATGCGTGTCTTTGACCGCAGTTTTGCCAGATCGCCACTGCGCAGACCGGCCATCACGATCGATCAGTCGATAGCACCGCGGGCCGTGGTGGACCGGATGCTGGCCAAGCCCTTCAAGATGGGGATCGATGAGCTCATCGTCACCTCTGCGGATGAGTTGGCCTCTCGAGGTATTGATCTTGACAAGGAGCTTCCCGGGGCTAAGAGCGCCGTGACGTTGGGTATCAAGGTGCCTTCCGAGGCCAACCGAACCGAATTCCTCTCAGGTGCCACACATCTGGTCAACTTTGCCTGTCTTGATCTGGCGCGGGATTTGGATGCTCTTGGCTTTAAGACCATCACCACGTCCCGAGGCACCAGACAGGTGTCGGACAAAGTCCTCGGCCGTATTCCCGATCTTGCCGATCGCAGGATCGTATCAAACACGGTCATCACGCGCATGGAACTGACTCCTCAACGGCGCGGCGGAAGCGGATGCACGGCCGCTGTCGATGTGGGCAACGCACAGGCCAATGTTACGGATCACATTAAGGAGTATGCCCGTTCACTGGGTGCTGATCTGGTGGGTGTCGCTTCACCGTCCAGGTTCTCCGAACTGGCCGAGCAGCTTCGCCCCGTCGTCGACGGCGAGGAGCTCTTGGCGGCCCGCAACAAGGCTGTGATCTTCAGAACATGGGATCCGGAGATCACGCGGCAAGTCCGAACCGTGAAGACGCCTGAAGACTATCTGCCGGGTGCCAAGTCCGTGGTCGTACTCGGCTTGCGCTTGCATTCCGAGGTCTTGCGACAAGTAACCAAGCCGCCCGCCGAAGCCGTCGGACCTTTTGCTTTCCAGACCTATGTCACCAACTGGATCGGTCAGATGGCCGGTGTGCGGATGGTCAAAAGACTGGAGGAATTGGGGCATAGGGCCGTCGTGGTCAGTGACTTGATGAACACGGCTTCCTTTTCTGAAAGCCCTCG
>JBMNSS010000242.1:0-3484 GCA_050945315.1 Limnochordia bacterium
TATGGGGGCGGGTTGTCGGCACGTAACGCATCTTTTCTCATGCACCTCGGGACTGCTCAACATTCGGGGCAAAAAGAGCCTCGGCATCAATGAGTATGCATTAGTCTACGACGATCTGACTGCGGAGTTGATCGCTGACGGACATCACCTGTCAGGTGAGATGGCCGCTTTGGTCATCCGCTGCAAAGGAGTCACCGGCTGCTGTCTGGTGACCGACGGAATGCGGGCCGTGGGCATGCCTCCGGGCATCTACAATCTCGGCGATCTGACCGTGCTGGTGGAAGACGGCGTAGCCAAGCTGCCCGATCGCACCAAGTTCGCCGGAAGTGTGGCCACTACGAGTCAGCTGGTACGGGAAGTGGTGCATCACGGCGGTCTGGGGATTTGCGAAGCCATCACCGTCGCCTCTCTTACGCCGGCCACGCTCATCGGCATCGACCACCGCAAGGGTTCTCTCGATGTGGGCAAGGACGGTGACGTCGTGGTCCTGTCTTCTGACCTGCAGGTGCTCCACACCGTGGTCGGAGGCCGGCCGGTGTATTCCGCATCTTCATCTTGAGATTTTGTCCAATGGCCGCTAAGGAGCGATATGACAGATGAGACTCTCGGTGAGGTTACAGAACTTCAATCTGCCCCCGCAACAAGCCCTTCCTTTGGCCAAAGAGATGGGCCTGGACGGGGTACAGCTGACCATCGGTTCGGGCCCGCACGCTCCGGAGAATCTGGATGCGGAGGCCCGTCAGCGACTGAAAGAGACCATCGCCCGATTGGGGCTCGTGATCACGGCCGCCGGTGCCGGAGGGCCCGAATTCGTCTACGACGATCCGGAGCGCCGCCCAACGCTTTTGGCCCGAACCCGGGAGGTTATCCGGCTGGCGGCGGATCTGGAAATACCGGTGTGCATATCGCATATCGGGATCATTCCTGAAGATGAGTCTGATCCGGTGAGAGCCCATATGGTGGCCTCCATATCGGCGGCCGCGCAAATCGCCGCCGATCACGGAGTGGTCATGGCCATTGAGACGGGGCCTGAATCGCCCTTTGTGCTGAGATCGTTTATTGACGAGGTCGATTCCCCGGCGCTGAAGGTCAACTACGATCCGGCCAACTTCGTCATCTGGCCGGCCCTGTTGGCCAAAAGAAGCGACAGACAGTACGACGAGCGTGAGGCGTTGGAGGCGTTCATACCCACGGAAGGCGTGAACCTTCTCGGACCCCACATCGTTCATGTACATGCCAAAGATGCCTTGGTGGAACCCTCGGGCGAATCCCGGGAGACACCCTTGGGCGAAGGATGGGTGCGCTGGAATCGCTTCTTTGATCTGTTGGAGAGATACGGGTTTGACGGCTACATAGCCATTGAGCGGGAGAGAAGCGGTGACAAGGTGGCCCAAATACAACAGGCCGCGGACTACCTGCGCGCCTTGGAGCGGAGTCGCAAATGAGAGGTGATACGGTGAGCGACATGGCCAGATGGATCGTTGAGGATTGTCGTTTTTGCCCCATGTGTCGTGATGTCTGCACATCAGGTGCGGTGACCGGTCTGGAGTCGAACACGTCGCGCGGCTATGCGCTCTTGGCCGATCGCTGGTATACCCGAGGCGTCCTACCCGAGGGCGGAGCTGACGCCTTCTATGCCTGCATGGGATGCGGGCTGTGCAAGGCCACCTGTGTGTCAGAGCGCGATCTGCCCGATGCCATATTGACGTTGCGGCAGGAGTTTGTCGAGCGGCACATGCAGCCTCGGGCCGTGCAGGAGGCCCGGGCTAAGGCGCTGAGCAATGCAGCGGCGCATGATGCCCCTGTCAATCCCTACCGCCCCGAACTCGGCGATACGGTCTTTTCCGCCGGAGGGCTGCTGACATCAGACGGCATCAGCCCTGTCTTGAAGGCCCTGCAGTCATTGGCCGACAAACACGGTGAGCTCTTCTCGGTCCTGGAGTCCGAAACGGTATGTGAACATCAGCTTTTTGATCTGGGCTACCGAGATGACGCCGTTGCCGCGGCCGGGCAGTATGTGGAACGCCTTCGGGCGGGCGGCGCCAAGAAGCTGATCACCGCCTGTTCGCAGTGCTACGACATGTTTGTGCGGCGCTATCCGCAGTGGGGCGTCACCTGGCCTGAAGACGTGGCGATCATTCACGTGGTGACCTGGTTGGAGAAGCTGCCGTTGACACCTTTACCTGACGGTGCCACGGAAGGGCGGGTATGGCTCTACCATGACGATGCCTCCTTGGCTCGCTGGAGCATCATGCACGACACGCCGCGCGCCGTGTTGGATCGACTGCTGCCTAAGCGGTGGCTGGAGTTTCCCCTTAACCGTGACAAGGCCTATGCCTGCGGATCTACGGGTGCCCTGCCGCTGGTGAGAAGAGATATTGCCATACGAGCGGCCGAGAGGCTCTTTGATGCGGCGCTGGAGACGGCGGCGGACTATGAGGTGACACCTTGTATAGTGACGGCGTGCGCGCGATGCACCGATCATCTGCTCGCCGCACAGAAGGCTCTGGCCGCTCCGGTGGAAGTGCGCCATCTGGCGGAATTGGCGGCCGGGAAGATCACAACAGATGCGGAAGGGGTTGCCTCATGATGAACGCTCAGTCACCCCACAGCTACTTGCAGCCGATTTTCGAAGCTGAACTGGAGAGTGTCGTGGGTCCGGACGGCTTTCGCGCCGTGGATGCCGACTGCCTCTGCTACTCCGTCGACTACTACTGGGTCCCCCGTGTCTGGTTCGACCGAGACATGCCCATGCCCAAGCCACAATGGGTCGTCATGCCGCGTTCGACACAACAAGTGGCTGACGTGTTGCGCATTGCCAACCGCTACAAGCTGCCGGTGACGCCGTGGGGAGGCGGTTCGGGCTCTCAAGGGGGAGCCTTGCCTGTCCAAGGCGGCATCGTACTCGATATGAAAAAAATGAACTCCATCGTCCGCTTTGACGAGAAATCCCTCACGGTGACGGCGCAGACCGGGATCATCCAGCAGGATCTGGAAACGTGGCTGCAGCAGCGCAACTACAGTATGATGCATTTTGCGGCTTCCATCCGAAGCGCCACCTTGGGAGGCTTTCTTGCCCACCGGGGTACCGGCGTGCTGTCGACAAAATACGGGAAGATCGAGGACATGGTCTTGTCATTGGAGGTCGTTTTGCCCACCGGTGAGATCATCCGCACGGCTCCCGTGCCGCGGCATGCCGCCGGTCCCGATCTTACCCAGCTGTTCGTCGGCTCGGAAGGAACGCTCGGTGTGATCACCGCGGCGACGATGAAGGTGCATCCACAGCCGGAGGCGAGACATTTCCGGGCCTACCTTTTCGATAACCTCAGCTCCGGCCTGGAGGCCGGACGGAGGCTGATGGCGGAGAGGTTGGACCCGTCGACCATTCGGCTGTACGACGAGACGGAGACACACAAGGTGGTCAAGCGTGTCCTGGGAATTGATGTGGACGGAGCCTACATGGTGGTGGGATATGAGGGCCACA
>JBMNSS010000243.1:0-3467 GCA_050945315.1 Limnochordia bacterium
ACTAGGTTGCGCCAAAAGCGATTTACCCCTTCCTTGGGAGTACCCGAGCCGAAGGAGGTCTCGCCGGCGGAGTAGATCTTGGTGTGATTGAGCGGCACGGAATTGCTCTCTGTTTGCTTGACTACCCACTGGAAGCGATCCCAGTGGTCCTGCCCGAAATTGCGACTGTTGACCTGTGAAACGTCCAGGAACCGGTAGCGCTGAGGCTGTTGGATGGCCATTTTGAGAGACCGGCTGGCCTCCGGCTTCCAGGCATCGTCAAACATATCGGTGACGTAGACTGAAACACCTCGTTCATCGGCCTTCTTGTTGATGAACTCCATCCAGTACTGTCCCCATAAGACAGACGAGGAGGTCTCGTTATTCATACAGTACAGCACGTTGCCGTAGGGCAGGCTGTACTCGAGCATCTTCTCCACAAAACGCTCCTGATACTTGCGGATCACATCATAACGGGGCCGGTACTTGGGAGTACCGGGCACGGTGTGGAAAAAGGGTTGCAGATCCCGGCTGGGATGTTCGGGGTAGCTTGGAGCCAGACCCGATTCTTCGCAGGTGTAGTTGATATTATTCACGGGATTGAAAGGATCGGTCAGCCATGGATCACGGCTGTGATCAAAACGGTCCCACACCTCGATTTGCACCACAATGTCACGCTCGGCGCTCCAGCGGAGAAGGTCTTCAAAACGGGTCCAGTAGTCAGTCCCCCACTGTTCCAGATCATACTTCCCGTTGGGAAGTTGCCGGAAAGCGCGGACATTGCCCGGGTCGCGGTCACTCATGGTATTACGGATCACATTGCCGCCCACGCTTGCCAACAAATCCAGATGCTCTTTCAAATCGGGAATCTGAAACAGATTGTCTTCCCGCGATCCGCCGAGCAAAAGAACAGGCTTCCCTTTGTACTGCCAATAGCGGGGGTTGCCATCCCAGGGACGGATTCGATCACTGCTATCCATCGACCTCACTTCCTAACCTGCCGGCGATACTCAAGGCTGAGCCCCATGGTCGATCTCTTCGGCCCGTCTTTTCCATTCTTGGTAATACGGTGAGAGTCGCAGTGCTCCCTGCGGTTGAGACACCAGCTTCCCGCCCTGTCCGCGCGGGTCACCGCGGCGCTCATTGATGTCTGCCAGACGCTGTCGCAAGAGATTGATCCGTTCGGCATAAGCGGGATCGGCAATCAAATTGCGACACTCACCCGGATCTTGCTCCAGGTCGAAGAAGAGCTCTCGTCCGGTATGGTGGAACCAGACGTACTTGTGCCGCCCGTCCGTAATCCATTGATTGCCCCATTCGAGACCGTACGACAGGGTATGCTCGCCTTGGACATACTCCCGCCAGTCTGCCGTCTCACCCCGCAGCAATGGCAGGAGGCTTTGGCCGTCCACAGACTCGGGGATGTCGACACCGGCGGCATCCAAGAGAGTCGGCATCACGTCGCGCAGCTCAACCAGTTCGTCGCGCACCTGATGGCGTGGCAGATCCCAGTGGAGCGGGAAGCGGACGATGAACGGGACGTGCGCCGAACCTTCATAGGCGTAAGTCTTTCGCCAATGGTAATGATCGCCAAGCATGTCACCGTGGTCGGAAGTGAAGACAATCAGCGTGTTGGCCAACTCACGGGGGGCGAAGTGGCGCAGCTCATACAATAAGCGGCCGATCTGATGATCGATAAACGTGATGCTTCCATAATAGCCCACCCGGGCGCGCCGTATCTCTTTGGCCGATCGCCTTCCCCACGGTGCATTGACATCCGCATTGGCCACACCGAACTCCTCCGCCCAGTCTCCGATCACCGGCTCGGGAATATCGGGGTTGTCAGCGTACATATCCCAATAGACTTGCGGAGGCTCGTAGGGTGAGTGCGGACGCGCAAAGGACAGCCATAGGAAGAAGGGCTTGCTGGGATCACGGTTTTTGATGAACTTGATCCCCTCACTCGCCGTCCAGTACGTGGGATGCAGATGCTCGGGCAGATGCGTCGGACGCCCCATCCAACTGTTCCAGTCCACGGAATGATCGCGATAACCGTACGAACCCTCTTTTTGCTCTTCAAACCACGCCCGGTAGTCGCTCACAAAACGGCCGATTTGTCTGCTGCTTTCATCGAGTACCAAGTGATGAAAGCCATACAGGCGCCGTTGAGGGAAAAAGTGCATCTTTCCCACGCCTTGAGTGTGGTAGCCTGCCTGAGCCAACTCCCCCGGCAGCGTAGCCGGAAACTCCAAGGCATCGCTGCCGGTCATGGTCAGCCTTCCGTGGTGCCACTGATCCATGCCGGTAAGGATACATGAGCGAGCCGGAGTGCATGAGGGCACTGCCGTGTAAGCCTTGGTAAAAAGCGCACCCTCAGATGCCAACTGATCCAAGTAAGGTGTCTCGACAGCGGGATGCCCGGCACAGCCAAGACAATCGCCCCGATGCTGATCCGTGGTTATAAACAAGATGTTCGGCCTATTCTGCTTGCTCAAGATACGACCTCCCTCACTGCAGCCACCTGTCCAGCCAGGCGAAAGCGTCTTTTTGCATCTGTCGGTTGAACTCATGCGGGGCATCGTACATCTTGGCCTGAAAACGCTCCCTGGCGCCCATGTCATCATAGACGCTGCGGATTGCATCGACCGCCCCAAGCATTCCTTCATGAGTGAACAAGGCGTCCCGGGCACAGTTGAGCACAAACAAAGCACAGGCAGGGGCAGCGAGCGTCGCAATATCGGGATGATCAAGATGGGCATGAAGTCCGTCGGCAACCGGCAGACCGGCGTGAACGGGATGACCTATCGATACGCAACTGCGAAGTTTGGTCATCCAACCTATGATACAGGCTGCTCGCACACGATCATCGAGTCCGGCCAGATAGGTCGTACGATACCCGCCGACGGAAAGACCCAATACACCGATACGCTGAGGATCGACCTCAGGAAGGCCGGACAACAGATCAAGGCTTCTGCGATCGTCGTGCACTAAGATGCCGAGCCAGTTCGTTCCGCAAAAAGACAGCATCGTATTCAGGGAGTAGACTCTCTCTCTGAGAAAACCGTTGACACGGGCTACGTACTCGGCATCTGAAAGGCGCAAGCCTTCCAGTCGGCGGGCCAACTCAGGAGGCAGCGGATCAAACTGCATCCGGCGTTCACCCCAATAGAAAGCGTCTATGACAAGAACGACGTAGCCTTTTTGAGCAAGGATGTCAGCGTACGACAGCCCGTCATAGTATCTTTCCTTGAACTCCGTCAACGCAGGGTGTTCGTTTTCCACCGACACCAGTTTCTCTTTGCCGTAGCAAAAGAAGCCTCCGTGATCGTGAAGGGCCAAGACGGCCGGGAAAGGACCGCTACCTTCAGGGACCAGTAAGTAGGCGGGTATTCGACTGTACTTGGTCGACGAAAAACGGATCAGACGCCGTTCATAGCCTGCCTTGCGGACCACTTCCACGACCTCAAGATCAAGCTCGCACGCCGGCG
>JBMNSS010000244.1:0-3462 GCA_050945315.1 Limnochordia bacterium
TATGCGGCCTATCCTTCCACCACTGAACGAATACGCCGCAAACCCTCCACAATCTGTTCGCGCGAGGTGGCATATGAAAGACGGATGTACTCTTGCGTTTCTCCTTCGTTGCGCATACCGAACGAGCTACGAGGGAGCACCGCCACGTTTCCTTCGTGCAACAGTTTTTGTTGCAGTTCCCTTGACGAGCGTAAACCCAACCGCTGACAAGCGCCTGTGACATTCGGAAACACGTAAAAAGCACCACCCGGCAACTGACAGGTGATCCCTTCTATGGAGTTCAACCCCTCGACAATGAGATCACGACGAGCTTTAAACTCAGCCACCATACGATCCACAGCGTCTTGAGGACCGGTGAGCGCCTCGACGCCCGCCAACTGCACAAAGGTGGCCGTGCACGATTCCACGTTGGTCACCAGACGAGTCACATCTTGGGCCAACGATTTGGGCATCACTCCGTATCCCAAGCGCCAACCGGTCATGGAATAAGTCTTGGAAAAACCATCCAGAATAATGGTCCGATGTTCCATATCGGGAATAGCTGAGATGCTGAGCACCTCTCCGCCAAAGACGATGCGCGAGTATATCTCATCAGAAAGAACCCAGCAATCATGCCGCAATGCGAGCTCAGCAACGGCTTCCAGATCGCTTGGCCTCAAGATTCCCCCGGTCGGATTGTGCGGAGAGTTGAGAATGATCATCGATGTCTTGGGCCCGACCTTCGCCCTCAACTCATCAACGTCAAATGAAAAGCCTCGCTCTTCTCTAAGCGACAGCGGAACCGGTGTAGCCCCTATAAAGCGAATAACCGACTCATATATCGGGTATCCTGGATTAGGATAGACCACCTCGTCGCCCGGGTTCACGGTAGCCAATATAGTGTGAAACATGATCGGCTTGCCACCCGGGGTGACTACCACTTGCTCAGGATCGACCCTCGTCTTGCGCGTCTGCCCCACGTAGTTGGCGATGGCCTCCCTCAGAGGCATTATGCCCGCGGAGGGACTGTAATGAGTATAATTGTTGCGAATGGCCTCAATGCCGGCCTCTTTGATATTCTCGGGGGTATCGAAATCAGGCTCGCCAATGGCAAAGCTCACGATCTCGCGTCCTTGCGCTTCGAGTCTTTGCACTTCCGCAAGCACTTCAAAGGCTGTCTCGGTACCCAACAGGCTCATGCTGTTGGCACGGGATGGCATAGTCAGTTTCCTCCTCCTGCAGATCATGCACTGGCACTAAAAGAAAGCAATTCCACATCTGTTCGCAAAGACCTTCCTGTAACAGGCCTTAACTGAGACGTAGGCTCGCGTCAGCGTTGAGAGAAAGAGAATCAACCACCCCTCGTTGCCAACGGAAGAATCCCGCGCTGGCCACCATGGCCGCGTTGTCGGTGCAAAGTTCTGCCGGGGGGTAAAAAAAGCGATAACCAGCTTGGGCAGCACTCTCCCCGAGACGCATGCGAAGTCGTCTGTTGGCGGCCACTCCTCCCGACATGATAATCGTTGAGACTCCTAACTGATGTGCCGCCCGTATGGTCTTATCGACCAACACATCAACAATCGCTTCCTGCAGACCGGCGGCAAAATCCTCCCTCGGTATTTCTTCTCCCCTCTGCTTGGCATTGTGCCAGGAGTTGATGGCGGCCGTCTTCAATCCGCTGAAGCTAAAGTCGAGTCCCTCCGTCAGACCGCGCGGCAAAGCTACGGCAGCGGGATCACCACGGGCCGATAGCCTATCGATCTCAGGACCTGCGGGATACGGAAGGCCCATCACCCGACCTACTTTGTCAAACGCCTCACCGGCGGCATCGTCTCTAGTACGCCCCAAGACGGTGTATGTGCCGGGCTCCGGCATGTACAACAGGTCAGTATGGCCACCCGAGACCGTAAGGCAAATCAAAGGCGGTTGCAGCTCGGGATGAGCAAGGAAGTTGGCGTAAATGTGAGCCTCAATATGATTGACGCCCACCAGCGGCTTTCCGGTAACAAAGGCCAAAGCCTTGGCCGCGGACAGGCCGACCAAGAGACTGCCGATCAATCCCGGTCCCCGCGTTACGGCGATGGCATCCACCTGCCCGGGTTCTACCCCGGCCTCCTGCAGGGCCGTATCGATCACCGGCAGGATAAGCTCTACGTGTCGCCGACTGGCGATTTCGGGGACCACACCGCCGTATTTTCGATGCAGAGGCACCTGAGAAGCCACGATGTTCGACAGGATGCGCCTGCCGCCGCTGACCACGCTGGCCGCCGTTTCATCGCAACTCGACTCGATTCCCAAGACCAGCTCCTTCACGGGCTCTCCTCCGAACTTGAACTGAGCGCCTCCTGCCTGAGCTCCTTCCACATGATCAAAGCATCCTCGTTGTTGTCGCGATAATAGCCACGCCGATAGCCTGCCCCTACATAGCCCAGTTGGCGGTACAACGCTTGAGCAACATCATTCGATCTGCGCACTTCAAGGGTCATCCGCAAGACTCGTCTTTCCCGACATAGCTGTTCTATCGCCATCATCAGCCTCCGCCCCAGCCCCTGACGGCGAAAATCCGGGTGCACCGCTATGTTGGTTATGTGTCCCTCACCGGCTATCAGCCATATTCCCACGTAGCCTACGGCCTGCTCCCCCACTCTGGCCACAAGATAGAAAGCGTGATCGTTCTCAAGCAACTCTGAAAGAAAGGCGTTTTCCGACCAAGGCGCGGTGAATGACGCTTTCTCGATTCTGAGAATGTCAGGCAGATCTCGCAGACGCATCGGTTCAACGGCTATGAGCGGTGCGCTCTTTCCCACTTTCTTTCTGCCTCCGCTTTCCTCAGATAGGTCGGCAACAGCGTAAAGGAGTCCGTGCTCACACCCTGACTGTAATACAGACTTCCCAAAGATGCCACACTCGCTGGTCGCAACGTCTCTGCCAGGCGCGGCAGGCGCAGCCAGCGCTCGCCGAGAACAGCCTCTATTATATCTGAGAATACCGCTTGTCCGTCTCCCACCACGGCTACGGACTCCTCACAATCCGCAAGTTTGGCAAGCAGTTGACTCATCGGGAGATTTTGTGGCTGATATAAGGCCACCGGAGGCGAGCCGCCCCCCGCCGCGACGCGGTAAACAGCCCCATAGACGTTGCCGCGGCGAGCATTGAGCGCCGACAACACCAAGCCGGACAGACCCGTCACTTGCCAAGCCAAGGCTTCGAGCGTATTGACTGGTACCATGGGCTTTTCCCATCCGTACGCCAGGGCTTTGGCAGTGGTCACTCCGACCCTCAGCCCCGTAAACGAACCGGGGCCTACCGTCACGGCAATGGCATCAAGTTCATCACCTGTGATGTCAGCCTCACGCAGCACCTGCTCGACGGCTGGCATCAGACGTTCCGAATGCACCGTGCCCACGTTAAATGAGCGCTCGCTGCAGACCATCCCGTCCACGAGCAGGGCCGCTCCGCCACTGGCGGCGGAGGTATCCAGAC
>JBMNSS010000245.1:0-3443 GCA_050945315.1 Limnochordia bacterium
ACGGTAGCCCTGATAGGCCAAAGTGCCGTATGTGCCCCCGGGATGAAGTTGATTGACGCGGTCGATCACGATCTTGGAGAACTTCTGCCAGCGTGTGCTCACGTCAGGTGCAAAGGCGAGGCACTCGCCACATTCGCAGAAATGATTGTGGTCGGCTCCATAGAAGCTCACCGTGTCGATGTGCGGATTGCTCTTCCACCATCCGGCGATAACCTCCGCCAGAGCTTCCTGCACGCCCGGATTGGACCAGCACAGATGAGGCGGATGTCCGGCGGGTTTTTGCCGTTGACCTCCGTACAGCGCCATGTATTCGGGGTGTTGATCAAGAAGACTCTGCGGCAAGACGGCGTTATGACCGGATACGCTCACCAGAAAGCCCCGCAGTTTCATGGCATCGACCTGCCAGGCCTTGCTTTCCAGATCGTGCCACTTCATGTTGTGGACGTTCATCCGATTGCGCGCCATCCAGATCAGAGTCTCTTCGTCGTAGAAGGGCGCATTGATCGATATGGAGCGTCTTTCGATAGCGGGAACGTGGCGCATGTCGAGGGAGGGGATATCAATGCTTTCTTGCCGTGGGAAGTATTCACCGCTTTGCCCCGGCCAAAACCAGCGAACACCGAGGACATCTTGCAGCAGTGTATACGTGCTGTACAGAGCCGCCCGCGGGGTGGGACCGGCGAGATAGAGAATGTCGCCCTCTTGCACCAGGCGAGTCTCCTCGGGATGGTCGGTGTCGAAAAGACCGGCCTCTTTTATCACGGCGGAGCTTGCAGGGGTGCCGATGAAGACCCGGTAGGGCATGTCATCGGCGCCTTGATCTGCGATGGGCAAGGTGGCTCCGCTGATCCGCTCAACGGCACGTTGAAGCTCTTGGGCCGCGTAATGCTCAGTCGGCGTGGCCGCTTCGCCCAACACGATGCGGGCTTGTGGCCGGCCCTGTTGGACAAGCCGGAAAAAGCCTTGGCTGTCCTCGGTCGCCGAGGCCGGGCAAGCGAAGCCGGTGATCAGCGAGAGAAGTACGAATAAGGCACCCAGGGACATAGGTTCTCCTCCTGCCTGTAGGAAAAATTGGGGATGTTGTCAGTCCGTCTGAACATCCCCAACTCGAGTTAATCAGCTGATTTGACCTGACTTTTATCTGCGTACGATCTCAGCTTCCCATTCGTTGAGCAGGCGGGTCCACAGGGTGTGAGCCTGTTCCAGAGCCGTCAAGGGGGCCATCTCCAGCTTGTAGACCCTGTCAATGAGCCGGCCGAGCTCTATCTGACTCACATCGCGCGGCGGCGGGATGATCGAGGCTTGCATGTAGGGGAAGATGTCATACCACAGCTCGATGCGCGGTTGCGTGCTCATCATGCGCTGGAGCATATCCGTGCGTCCGCAGAAGAATCCGGCAACGCGTTGCGTCTCCAGGATCACCTCATCGCTCATCATTAAAGCAATGAACTCCCAGGCCAGGTCTTTGTTGTTGCTGGCACTGGGAATGGCCAGACCGTCAGTGAACAGATGCGCCACCGGCGCGCTCGTCGGAGTCCGGCGCGGAGCGAACAGACCGAAGTCGTTGATCAGGAAATCCCGGTCAACAGCCCCTATAGAGACGATCTGCTGCGGATTGCTGTACTGCATGGCAATGCGCCCGTCTGCAAAGGTGCCCGCCAGAATGGGCCTGTCGTTCGCACCTGCCTCGTAGAGCTCATGCAAGGTCTCCAGGGCGGCCAGAGTCCCGGGCTCCATCAGGTTGGAGGTGAAATCGGCGGTGTCAATCTCACTCAAACCGGCCTGGCGCATGAACCAGAAGAGCTGTTGGGCCGCGCCGCCTGCGGTAGTGTTTACAAAACCGCGCACGGCCACGTTGTCACCTTCGAGTCTGGTCAGTCGCCGCGCCGCTTGAACGAGCGAGGGCCAATCCTGGGGCGGATTCAGCGGATCCAAACCCGATTGGGCGAAAAGCTCTTTGTTATAGCCTATGGCCCGCGGGGCGACGTTTTGAGGAACCACTACTACCTGGCCCTGCCACTTGAGCGCGTCCCAAAGGGTGTCCGGAAAGCGGGGAGTGTACTTCCACTGTGCCAGATAGCGATCGAGCGGCTCCAGAAGGCCCAATGATCCTTCCTCGTAGGGAGAATAGCTGCCCGTGCAGATGACATCGGGAGGAGTGCCTCCGGCAGTGAGAACCATGAAGCGTTCCATGCGGTTGTTCCAGTTGGCGTTGAGCAAGACGACATCAGCACCATGACGCTGGCGGAAAACCGGAATGACTTCATCCTGAACATATTTTCTCATGGCCGCGGTGTAGCCTACGGCGAGAAATGTGATCTCCTTGGCGGCCGTAAACATGCTGAAGACCGACATCAAAAGAAGCGTCAGCGCGACGACTGCCGTCAACTTACCGGTTCTTGTGCGCATAGCGATTCACAAACCTCCGTTTCGCTTTCGTGCCAAGGGCACAGATGCTGTACTGACGAAAATTCCAGGTTTTGCCTGAGATCCCTGCTCTGAGCAAAAGACGGCATCCGATACTGTGATGAGCATAGCTGTCCAGTCAAGAGATCCAGTGTGCGAAAGCGGTGGTATCACAGGATATCATTGGTAAGAATTCTTTGTATGCAAGGCGTGGACAAAAGAGGAATAAGGACATTGGCGTATAAAAAGAGCGCTATATACTGACTTCGGACATGCAAAGCCTTACATCTTTTTTGAGGAGGGTCTAACATGAAGCGTATGCGAGGTCGGATGGTATTCTCTCTTTTGCTCTGCTTTTGTCTGGTGGGAATAGCGTCGGCGAAGACTCCCGTCACCCTGGTCACCTATGGTCAGGCCGACACTCTGGCTGTGTTCAAAGAGATCGCCGAGTGGTTCGACCGCTCGAATCCGGACTACGAGTTAGAGGTAGAAGTGTATCCCTACGGCGAGTACCCGACCAAGATCACTATCATGTTGGCCAGCGGTATTTATCCTGATGTCTTCTTGACCTGGGCTCAGTACAAACCCAGTTGGGCGGAGCAGGGTCTGCTGCTTGATGTAGAGCCGTACTGGCAAAAGAGTCGGGTCGCCCAAAGGGCTCGCCTGTATCCGTTCGCCATAGAGGCGGCCAAGTACAAGGGTCGTCTGTACGGTGTCCCGTATGATTTCAGCTCCATTGTGTGGGCGATGAATCTCGACGCTTTGGCTGAGGCCGGTCTGCCTGAACCGCCTCCGAGCTGGGACATGAACATGTTCAAGGATTATATCCTGAAGCTCAACAAGCCTGACCAGGGTCGATACGGGGTGAAGATGGGCGCCTCCGGGGGTATCACGAACTGGCAGTGGACCATCAACTACACCGGACAGGGATGGCTCAGCGACGATTTCCAACAGGTCAATGTCGAAAACCCCAAGAACATCGAGATGCTCGAGTTCTGGCAGGATATCGCATGGGCGTATGATGCCGCGTGGGTCAC
>JBMNSS010000246.1:0-3392 GCA_050945315.1 Limnochordia bacterium
TGGTAAGGGCGATAGCGTTTAGTACTCATGCTTCATCAATTGGCTGCCATCGGCCCAAATCCTGGTGCTTTCGACCGTGTTACTCAGACAGGCTCCTAGAGCTTTCGAGAGTCTCTTTACAACACTGACGTTCCCGCAGCGTAGACACCGGCGGGATATACCAAGAGCCCCCACCGTTAGAAGTGAGGGCTCTGACAGCACCCGGATCCGTCAATACGTGATCCGGAGCATCTCACTGACTCAGATCATCGCCGCTGTTGCCGTTACTGCGACATCCTCCGCTCGGCGAGAACAGCATTGGCCTCAGTCTCCAGTTGAAGCAGGGCGCTTTCTACGGCCACCCCTTGCGACTGAAGGATGCCCCCCGGACGGATAACGCGATCCTGCACCAGATTCCAGACATCAGGATCGACCACCGGTCTGCCGAAAGCATCCGGGTGCGACACCAAGTCAATCCACACGTGCTCATAGGGAGACGGATCCGTATAGAATCTGACATACCGCCTGGCGGCACCGGCGAAGGGCACCGGACGCCCGGTCAAGGCGATGTGTCTGGGTGCCTGATCCGTGGCCAGGAACTTCATCCACTTCCATGCGGCCTCGCTATTGGCGCTGGACATGCTCATGGAAAGCCCTATGCACTGTACGTCCGTGCCCTGTCGCACCAGCTTCGGTTGATGGCCGATGCTCCACGCCGACACCCTACCGTCCGCTCGTAACCGAGGAGTCAGTGTCGGACCCACACTGGTGGAAATCGAGGCGCCGACACCACTTCCGTAAAGCTGATAGTACCTCTGCATCAGCGTCCGATCCTCGTGAATCATGGACCGCAGGAAGCTGATGGCAGTGATGCAGGGCTCGGTCATCAACGTAACCTTGGTTGGATCCACGAAGCGATCAAAAGGCCAACCTCCGGCGTTGTACACCCACTGCTGGAAGGTCCAACTGCTCGCCCCGTAGCGGGTGACAGTGGCATCAGAGCCGAAACGAGTCAACTTGCGGGCCAGATTACGGAAGTCCTCCCAAGTCCAGTCAGCTTGCACCGTGTGAAACGGCGGCAGACCTGATTCCGCAAAATGGTCTTCATTCGCTGCGACACCTATGGTCGAAAACGAGACAGGGAGCATCCAGCGCTCGCCGGCACGTCGATGTTGCGCGATGAAAGTGGCATCCTGAACCGCTACCGGGAAGAAGTCCTTCCAGTCAAGGTCCTTTTCGCGCTGCATGTATCCATTGAGGTCCGCAAACATGCCTTGGAGCGCCAGACTGTAGTACATGGAGGCGAAAGTCTCCACTACATCAGGGAAAGACTCGGTACCGTAGGTGAGGAAGAGCTTTTCTATCAGTTCCTGACGCGTCAAAGGCCAGACCTCAATCTCGATATCCGGGTTGGCTTCCTCAAAAGCGGCCTTGGCCTCTTCCAGCCACGGTTGCCAGCTGTGCGAAGCTTCATGAGCGTGCACGATCGTTGTCTTGGCCTCGGCCTGACCGGCAAGCAGACAAGAAACGAGCATCGCTACAGCGAATAATACTGCCATCAGTCTGTTCTGTCCGGTTACTGTCAATGCCATCTACGATTCACCTCATTGAAAGTCTCTGCATGTCCTTCTTGATCATCCAACCGCTTCAATCACTTCAGATCAGCCATGAGAGCCGCTGCGGCCACATCCATCTCCTGCAAGGCCGCCACAACGCTTTTTTGACCCAACAACACCGAGCGGGTGATCTGACCGGTAACACTGTTTAGCTGTCCGTATACCGCCGTCAGATAAGGTGGTTGACTGTTGGGGTTGAGTACCGCATCGGCAACTGACTGCAAGTTCCTCGGAACCACCTCAAGCGTCTTGGGAATCTCACGTAACAAAGCCGTGCGAGCCGGAGTACGCCCGGTGATGGTCATGAAATCCAGCATAGCCTCTCTGCTCACCAGGTGCTTGATCCACTCCCACGCCGCCTCAGGATGCCCGGAGCTGGCACTCATCTGGTATCCGTTCATGATTAGGAAGGTGCCGTTATGCACGGGTCCTTTGGGCAGTTCGACGACATCCCACTCGAATCGCCCTCCACTGCTGGTCGGAATAATGGTCAACCACGATGATCCATCGTCAAGCGACAGACCGACCTGACCGTTGTAGAACAACTCATGTGATACTTGCGTGACCGGAACGGCAGCACCCTCCAGGTGAAGATCGGCCAAAAAGCCCAGACCGGTACGTCCCGCCGGTGTGTCAAAGGTCGGCTTTGTCGGTTCTACAAGCTTGTCAAAAAGCATCCCTCCCGCTTGATGCACCCAAATAGGCCATCGGTACCAGCTGTTGCTGGCCCTAACGCCCCACTGATCGGGCACACCGTCGCCATCGAGATCCCTGGTCAGCCGTTTCCCTGCAGAGATGGCGGCATCCCAGGTCCACCCTTCACCGAGCAGGGCAGGTTCATTAATTCCCGCTTGCAGGAAGAGATCCCTGTTGTAGAAACACAGCACTTGATAAATACTTGACGGCAGACCGAATGTAGCCCCTCTTGCTTGGTATCCTATGAGCGATGCCGGTACAAAATCCTGTATGCGAAACTCTCTGTCGGAAGTAATGAAGGGCGTCAGATCCCGCAGGAGTCCTGATGCGTAGTGCGAAAAGGCCAGATTGGTCGACATGTCTAACACATCAGGGGCTACTCCTCCCAGCGCCATGGTCAAGGCTTTGGTATAGTCATTCCCCTCCACTACCTCGATTTCGGTGTTTGGATTGGCTCTTTCGAAATTCGCCTTGGCGTGGTCTATAAACTGTCGATACTGCTCTCCATGTCCCGTGTAAGCATAATGCACAAGCTTCGTCTTTGATATTGCAGCAGGCGATAGCAACAGTAGCAACAATACTAGGACAACCACTTGCGGTCTTGATCGCCAAGACATGATATACGCCCTCCCTGGAAACATGATTCTTGAAATACCTACGGTTTCTATTCAAGGGTTCATTCTGAATTCCTTTGCAGTAATGGGACCGAGCCTCCATAATGGAGACGAAGGACGACGCGATTGGAGGTCTCACTATGAAGGTGTACATCATGACGGACCAAGAGGGAGTGGCCGGGATCACGAACTGGGTCGATTTCGGTGCCCCCGGAAAACGCTACTATGAAGTGGCCCGGGAATTGCTCACCGGGGAGGTCAACGCCGCCGTCGAAGGTGTCTTAGAGGCGGGCGCCACTGAGATTCTGGTGGTTGACGGCCACGGTCACGGCTCCATCAATCCCCAACTCTTGCATCCCGAAGCCCGACTCATGACCGGAAGGCCTATGGGCTATCCCTTCGGCTGTGACGAAAGCTTTGATTGTGCACTGATGATCGGACAGCACGCGAAGTCCAATACCGACGGAGGTCATCTGTGTCACACCGG
>JBMNSS010000247.1:0-3359 GCA_050945315.1 Limnochordia bacterium
AGCGTAACGTCAAGGTTCTTCAGGAGCCGTATACGGACCCGTACGTACGGTTCTGTGAGAGGGCCGACGCTGCGCCAGATCAGCGCAGCGTCACCCTACTCGATAAATCAAGGATGGTCTCAACTGTAGCCACAAACCCTCTCGTCACTGAGGCTGCAAGATCGCGTTGGCTAGGCGAGCAGCTTCATCCAGTGCTGCCTTGGGCACCAGCGTCCCCCTATTCACTGCATCCGTCAACCGGGGTGCAAGAACCTTGTTGATGTCTGTTTGCCGGATGTAGGCGATGGGCTTGGCATTGAGAAAGATGCCGGACATAGCTTCCATATAGGGAATGGTCCTGCTCGCTTGGACAAACGCCCTCTGTCTGAAGAAATCTTTCAGCGGTGCTCGCGGATGTAGGCCACCAAAGTGTAAGAACTCCGCCTCCTGCACCTCGGGACGCAACCAGTGTTCGATGAAGGTCCAGGAGAGCTCAGGGTTAGGAGCAGAACGCGGTATAACCCACATGTTGCTCCACGTGGCTCCCCTTGGCTGATCGCCCTGAGGGCCTTTGGGAATGGGAGCCATCATGAGCCATTCGGTGAATCCCCGCCTTGTACTTGATGTGTGCTTGTGCCCCATGGATGCGGTTGTGCCATCAATCACTGTGTGACCCGAACGAAACACCTGATTCTGGTGCATGATGCTGGCCATGAACTCAACCGCTTGAACACCCTTGTCGCTATTGAAGGCAACCGCCCTGCCGTCCTCCCGGTAGAACTCCCCGCCATTGGAATAGAGAAAGCTGGTGAAGCAGATCATCGAATGACATGGTTCGTAGCCGCTGCGAGTTATGGTACCGTCCGCATCTGTCTGAGTAAGTCTTCGCGCATAGGTCAGCAGAGCATCCCAAGTAGCCAAGCTGTTGGGGCTGGGATCCAGACCGGCCTCCAGAACATGTGTCTTGTTGTACAGAATTGCCTCAGCCTCGATGCTCCACGGTATACCGTAGACGCGGCCATCCTTTTGGTTGAAGATCTGGGCCGCAGGGATGAACTTGTCCATGCTGACATGAGGCGTACGCTCTACGAAGTCGTTCAAATCCCGCATCACTCCGGCCTCATATAAGTCTCTGCCATAGGCGGCTGAGACCAGACTGACATCAGGAACGGATCCGGCGGCAGTGGCCACTATGAGCGGCTCCGGTCCGAAGTTTGTGAACGCGAAACGTACAGTACAACCTGGATTCTGCATTTCATACGACTCGGTGAACTTCTCATTCCACGCCATACGATCTTCTGTCGAATGAGCCGTCCACAGCCAAACCGTCACTTCTTGCTCGGCGAATGACTGAACCGAAGCGACCGCGATACCAAGCACACATATGGCGGCGACAACAAAGACCCGTGTTACTACTCGCATCATTGAAAGCACCTCCCCAGAGGATCATGCCACAGACTATGATGCTCACTCTCACCCACCAGTTGTTGAATTAAGACTTTGGCTACGGCCTTTCGTTGGGACTCCGCCACGGCAGCAGATCGGATTCTCTATATGTCGCGATGCCCTACCGCCAACTCACAGGCCCCTAACACATCTGGACAACCCAACCGAATGTGATGTTGCTTCATATGACTCTTTATCCTTGTTGCACCTTCTTTTCCGTCATGATGTATTTGGTCGTGCCTTTCCAGTGAGTGTTGGATACGCCGTCTTGTGATCAGTTGAATCACCAGTATGGAACGGCACGAAAAAGCCGTAATCGGATGTGGACCCAGGCCGACGTGGGCCTGATTCCGGTGCACCGTGAGCCGCCTTTCATACGAGAGGCCATGGGATAGCCGGGAGACCCCCTATCCAGGGACGATCGAGCGCGCTTCTCTCACGGTTGACCTAAACCTTGACGTTACCACCCGTGAACGGAGTAGTCGAATTCATTACTCGTTCACCGGCTCTGCGGTCACACGCGAAGCATCGACGGAGATGAGCGACCTGGCCTCGCGCGTTGTCAATCGAACTTGATGCCGCTTAAACGGCCACGATTACTCTCCAGTTGCATGCGCATCGACAAGCCGGATTTCTTGGCCACCGCAAACAATTCAGCGACGGTTTGTCTCAACTCGACCCAGCCGCGCGAATGAGGAAGCGTTCGACCTCCTCCGGCGTTCAGGGCCTCCAGTAAGGGGGCATAGCTCCATGGCGGGTTCTGCAATGTCAGAAAGCGCGCAGTATTGACCAACTGCCTCAGGTGCGGCGTCCCGGCATCGAGGACATAATACTCAAACTCCTGATACTCCGGGCTGGAAAGGAACTTCATGTACTCCCATGCCGCGTCCACTCGGGCTTGGGGGATCGTACTGTTTATGCCAATGATGTGGCTGCCAACTTGGTGATAGCCCCTTTCAGAGTTCGGCCCCGCCGGATTGCCCAAAATCGCCCAATCCAGATCCGGATAGGATTTGAACCAACCTCTGGATCCGGTAGTTGATACCTTGCACAAGGCCATTCCAGCCGTTCGACGAGCGAAACTGCCGCCCACAATCCCGTACTCATGGTACAGGTCTACGGCAAACTCCAACCCTTCTATTGCACGTTCGTTGTCCAGCAGTAGCAGAGTCTTTTCGTTTTCGGAAAGGATCTCGCCGCCCGCACACCATGCCCACAGGTACCAGTGGTCGCTGATGGATTCTACTCCCCATTGATCAATATTGCCGTCCCCGGAGACGTCTCGGGTCAATTTGCGTCCCCATTCCACTATATCCATGAACGTCCAAGCGTTCGTGGGAAACGGCAAACCATGGGTCAAAAACAGCTCCCTATTGTACGCCGATACTGACGTTCCGATCGAACTTGAGGAACTGGAACGGGGAAGGCCCATAAGCTGCCCTTTGTAGCGAGCATAGTGAAGGGTCCACGGAAGAAAGTCATTGATTGGAAACTGGTCCCGTGCTATGAGATCGTCGATCGGTCGAATCGCCCCTGACTCATACCAATCGAGTATCGGACCGGCGTAGGTCATCTGGACAATATCAGGTGCCGTGCCGCTTATGAATTGCACCCAAAGCTTTTCGGTGTTTTGTGCGGCGTCTGAGCTGTGTATGAGATATTCAACCTCGATTTCCGGATGTATGGCTTGAAAGGCTTTCACTATTTCGGCGTTCCTTTGCATAGATAATGCAGATCCCCAACACCCATAGGCGATTTTGATCTTGGCATCCGCATGATCAGGAACCGAACAAATCAGAAAAACACATACGGCGAGGATGTACGTCAGTGTCCGACGGCTGGAACCTGATATATAGCTCATGTTAGACGTCCTCCTTGAGTCCATGACTGGAGCGCACATATGTTGCGCGTTTGGAGATTGCCCGTTGCGCTAT
>JBMNSS010000248.1:0-3327 GCA_050945315.1 Limnochordia bacterium
AGAAACTGGATCGCCAAGGCCGGGTAGTACCAGCCGGGCACTTTGGTTGTTCTGTCGGACTCTGCAGCCATAGTTGTCTCCTCCTGCGGCATCAATCGGATCACCTTCTAGCGCCTGAAGATCAGTGCCGTCCAGGCCAACAAGAACGCGGTGATAGCTGAAGTGATGACCATGATCTTGACCGTCTGAGCGATGTGATCTCCGGTTAAAGGTCTCAGTCTCTCACCGAGTACGGCTCTGTGTTCCGGAACCCCTTGATAGAAGTTGAGGCCGCCGAGTTGGACGCCGAGCGCTCCGGCCACGGCGGCTTCGGGCAGGCCCGCATTCGGACTGGGATGTTTGCGGGCGTCCCGAATCATGGCTTGCCACGCTCGCAAGGGATTTCCCCCGACACAGACCGCAGCCAGCGGGATGATAATCCCCGCCAGACGAGCCGGGATCCAGTTGGCCAGATCATCCAGACGGGCTGAAGCCCAACCGAAATGGACATAGGTCTCGTTTTTGTGTCCCAGCATGGAATCCAGTGTGTTGATGGCCCGGTAGGCCATAGCCCCCGGGGCTCCGCCCAGCAGAGTAAAGAACAGGGGGGCGACACAGGCATCCACGGTGTTTTCGGCCACGGTTTCCACCGCCGCCCGGGCGATCTCCGATTCACCGAGTGTTGCGGTATCACGGCCCACGATCTCTCCCACTCGCCGGCGGGCGACGGCCAGATCACCGCTTTGCAGGGGTCTCAGTACACGATACGCCGCCTGAGCCAATCCCTTGGCAGCCACGGTCGTCGACGCCAGCCACGCGGCGGCGACGATCCCAAACGACGGGTGCAAGGCAGCGCACAATCGGACAACAAGAGCGGTGCTTCCGGCGGCGATGACAGGGACCGCTATCGCCACGGTCAGGCCCAGGCATCGTTGTCGGGCTGGTGAGTCCTGTGGTCTGCGCAGTCTCTTTTCCAGAAGACTGATCAGCCGGCCCATTTGAACGACCGGATGGGGCAGGGCGGCCGGATCACCCGCCACGGCATCTATAATTAGGGCCAGCCACACCGATGCGGCCCCGGTCTGCCACACCGCATCAGTCATCGGATTCCTCTCTTCCCGGCATATCTCCCGTCAGGAAAGTCGATGCGGATGCCCGTTGCAGGCGTTTGAGCTCTACGGGAATACCGGCCACGCAGTAAAAGACTTCCCGGGCCGCGGCGGCGACGCGCTGGTTGGCCCATCCGGCCACATCCCGGAACAGTCGTCCCAGAGGGTAGGCCGGGACTATGCCTTGGCCCACTTCGTTGCTGACGATCACTACCAGTCCGGGACATCGCTCGGCGGCCTCAATGAGTGAATCCACCTGGCTCAGGCACTCCTTTTGGAGCGAGGCGGGGGAGAGTCCCTCCTTTTTTGGGTCCATCAAGCAGTTGCTCAGATACAGTGTCAGGCAATCAATGAGATAGGCCCGCGGCGAAGCGTCGTTGATCACTTCATGAACGTTGACGGGAGCCTCAATCGTCGTCCAGTCTTTGGGCCTGTGTTGCCGATGGCGGATGATGCGTTCTCGCATCTCATCGTCACCGACGTGTGCCGTGGCTATGTAGGTTACGGGTAGCCCGGAGTCGGCCACCAGTCTTTCCGCCGCCGCGCTCTTTCCGCTGCGTGCACCGCCCAACACCAGGATGAGGCCGCGCCAAGCCTCACTTGTCACGGGTGCTCACCCCCGCCTGAGAAAAAGTGGCCATCTCCGTCAACATGTTGACGGCGGCTTCGAGGAGCGGCAATGCCAAGACCGCACCCGTTCCTTCACCCAAACGCATATCGATGTGCAGCAACGGGCTCAACCCCAAATGATCCAGCATGATCGCATGCAACGGCTCTTGTGATAAATGCGAAGGTATGAGGTAGTCACGGACGGCGGGGCAGAGGTGGACCGCCACAAGTGCCGCTGATGTGGAGATCAGACCGTCGATGACAACAGGGCGCCGCCGCTGTGCTCCTTGGATTACGTATCCGGCCATGGCGGCGATTTCCAGACCGCCGACTGAGCACAGGACGCGGAAAGGCTCCTTCGGATCGAGGGCATGCAGTTCGAGGGCCCGCTCGATGGCCGATACTTTCCTGAGCCAACCTGCCTGATCGACGCCGGTGCCCCGACCGGTGATCTTGGCGGGAGCGTGGTCATGCAGGGCGCAGACGAGGGCTACGGCCGCCGTACTGTTGCCGATGCCCATTTCACCGACGGCCAGAACTTGAGCCCCGTCGTCAATGACGCGCCGAGCGATCTCCATACCCACTCCGATCGCTGCCGTGGCCTGCTCGGGAGTCATGGCGGGTTCGACGGTCATGTTGGCCGTCCCCGAACAGACTTTACGATCAAAGAAGCAATCCTGGTTCGGATCCACGACCAGCTCTTCCTGCACACCTACGTCGACCACGTAGACTCGGGCTCCCATCTGTCGCGAGAAGACATTGATGGCCGCACCGCCCCGCAGGAAATTGTAGACCATCTGGGCCGTGACCTCCGAGGGATAGGCGGATACTCCTTCAGCCGTCACGCCGTGGTCGCCGGCCATCACCGCCACCGCCGCAGGCGAGGCGGTGGGCGTGGATCGACCCTGAACTCCGGCCAGTTGCACGGCCAGAGTCTCCAACCGGCCCAGACTGCCCTGCGGTTTGGCCAGTGAGTCAAGATGCTGTCGGACGGCTTTCATGGCCGCCTTATCAAGGGGGGGGATGATGAGTTCGCTTATTATGGATGGAACGGAAAACACGTAGTCGCCTCCTATACAGAGAAAACCTCTCATCCTTCACGGTGAGAGGTCTCATAGGTAGCGGGTGAACGAGCGGCACAGAATAGATCCACCCGACGAGATCTCCCTAAGACCGCGAAGGAGATGCTGTGCTTAGCGACAGGGCAGGTCTCCTGGCTCCCGGCGTAGACTCTGGAGTGCGCCTTCCCTGCGTACTCGCAAGTGGCATTGTGCACCCAGATAGCCGGCTACAGTGGCGCGACCGCGTCGGCTCTTGCCCGACTTCCCTATTATCCTTCGGTGACAACCGAAGGCACCCCGTGCCATGGTTTTTTCTTGCGAGTGTTGATTCTAGATGCAAGAGAGGATCCCTCCCTAATATTTCGGGCATGTCGCGGTGACGGCGGGGACGGCTTCTGTCAGCCATAGTCGGGGAAGAGCGGAAAGGCGGCGTGTGCGCCGAATTGTACTAAAGAGACCAATAAGAAGAGTAGAACGAAGGATAAACAGATAATCGGCGGGAACTATGATATCCATGATCAAACATCAAAACCCAGGGAAGAGGGGCGGTGTAGTATGCAGCCTTACAG
>JBMNSS010000249.1:0-3289 GCA_050945315.1 Limnochordia bacterium
CCAAGCGCGCACTTTCCGCAGTCTTTCCGGGAGATCCTCGTAGAGATCGGCTCCTCCGAGGGTGGTCTCGTAGTTCTCGTCGTCGCTGCCGAGCCATAGGGTCAGGGCACCACGACCGGCGACTATCGTTTCAAGATCGGACACCAGAGCGCGCCCGATACCCCTGCGACGCCAGGGCTTCGCAACAACCAGCGGATGAAGCTCCCAGACGTGACCGTCATACTGCGGTATGGCTCCTATCCAGCCTACCACCCCCTGGGTATCGTGGACCATCACTCGGCTAACCCTCTCTGGGGCAAGGGAGTCCAACACCTCCCGGCGCGCCGCGCACATCGTGGGCCACGCCAGTGATCTGCCGTGGAATGACTGCCACAGGATTTCAGCTGCCTGGTTCACGTATGTCTCTTGAGAAGCAACCAAATCAATGATGCGCAAATCCCATCCTCCTCCAATCGTCTCCGGCTTCAACTAAGCAATGCAGATGCCATTGCTTGACCGTCCGCGCGGGAGCGGAAGGCGGCGGAGTGTCCTCTCGGCGCCTTAATCGCTTATTGGAAGCGCCCCCGCAGACTTATGTCCCATATGCACTCGCTGTCATGTCGTCATTCGTCGTCTCAGACAGATGTGTTCTTGGCCATCACATCGATTCGGTCTGATCATTCGTGCGATCCGGCACCGTTGGGTGCGAGTAGGGACGCTCGGTTGAGATCTGTTTTCGGTGCCGGGACGGTGCCATGCACAGCCTTGTCAGTGGCCGTTGTTGTTGTTAACGCTGTCCATCCTTTTACGCTCAGTGCGTGGAATTCGGGATGGAAGGCGTTTCACCTATCTCGGTACAGAGATATCTCGGCAAGACTGATGACAACACCGGAGGTCCGTTGCGAGATGCAGCGACCCGGAGTGGATCGGGTCAGCCGTGCGGTTCGTCCGTGCATAGACGGTGTCTGTTTGGCAATTCAGATGCCCGACCGAGTGGAACGGGTGCGACTGCACATTGAGAGCGACCCGGTAATCCAACTTGTCGTCGAGCGCTTGTTTCGCATGTGTGGTTGGGGGGGCCGCGACTGAGACGTATGTACTTGGACCACCGTGGCGAAAAGGGCAGGGCTCCGGCGGCGGGTAGGAGCGCTGCGGCTTGTGGCCACCTGTTCCGGACGATCTTTGATCAACGGATCTGGTCTCAGGATGGTCCCAATAGTTTTAACCGTTAGTCTTCAACCGCTGTGACCTGCGCTTTGCCATCTGTCGGTTGTCAGCCGCATGACCATCACAAAATATTAAACAACAAAAAAGAAGGATATGAACCCATGAGGCGTGATATTACGGAATCAACATCGCGCGCCATATGTTTTGGCCGTCTGTTGTCTCTTGGGGTTGCCGTTCTGACCGACTGTGAACGCTGTGTATATCGGAGGGAGGCTGTTTGAGATGATAAGTGCCACGAAGCGATGGTATCCGGATGCGACGCGCCTATGGTTGCCGGTGATCGTGATGCTGCTTGCCGTGTTGATAGCACCTGGCGTACTGGCAGCCAAGACAAAGATCGACTACTGGAACGTGGGTGGAGCCAAAAAAGAGTACATCGAGCATATGGTGGAGGCCTTTAACCGAACCAGTACCGACATCGTTGTTGAACCCACTCGCCTTGCGGGAAGCTCCAGTGATCTGTCACAAATCGTTGCCGCCCATGTGTCCGGGAACGTCCCGGACCTGATTTATACGGATCGGGGGGCCGTTCGGAATCTGCGCGCCACGGGAATCCTAATGGATCTGACACCCTATATAGAAAAGGAGAAGTGGGATCTACAGCGGGAGTGGGTGAGTGCCACACTTGGAACAGTGACACTGAAGGGTCGCTTCTACGGAATTCCCGTTGATGCCTTGGTGATGACGGCATTGTTCAGGAACAAAGCGATGTTTGCAGACGTAGGTCTTGATCCCGAGTGGGCTCCAACCACGATCGCAGAACTGGAGGAAGCTGATAGACGCCTCACGCGTATGGGATCAGACGGGAGAGCAACACAAGTCGGTTTCGTGCCATGGGGAGGCGTAGGTCAGAATGCCTTCATGTGGTCGTTACTGTGGGGAAGCGACTGGTGGGATCCGATAAAAAAGCAGCCCATTCTAAACGGACCTCGCAATCTGGAACTGTTTCAGTGGGGCGAATCATGGGCCAGGCGCTCCTCCGACGTGATCGGTAGCGGATGGGGTTCTGCGTCTTCGTTTGTAAACCGATACGTGGCTATGGCCATGATGGGAGGGGAGCAGCTTCCGTCTTTGCGATCGGCAGGAATGGACACCGATATGATCGGTGTCACGCCGATGCCCCGAGCCCCCGGTGACTCGGAATCCCGCTGGTACGTCGCAGGTGAAGCCTTTGCCATCCCAACCCTTGCGAAAAACCCCGAGGCGGCTTGGCAAGTGGCGAAATGGATGCTCGAACCCAAGAACGCCGCTGAGTTCGCAGTCATCTCCGGAAAACCGCCGGCGCGTCTGGTGAGCGCTCGGACTTTCATGGCTACATTGACAGACCCCATCTACAAGGATCTGATGCAGATCTCATTCATCGCCGAACCGGTTGGAGTTGCCGGAACACCGCTGGACTCTGAGGCCGGTAACGCACTTTTCAGAGACGCATGGGATAGGGTTGTCAAATTGCAGGAAAGCGCAGTGGTGGCATTGGATCGGGTGCAAGCGCTGTCAGAAGCCAAGGTCAGGGAGTATTTGACGCAAGCCGGACCGTGGTGGTGAGAGCGCAGGAAGCGTATGTGGTGGCGTTCTGTCTGTTCGTCCATTCGAGATGAGGACATGAGAACAATCGGTCAGTCGATTGACCTGTGAGCTTAGCTCTCACGGATGGAGCGTACAACTGCGAAATCCGGCATCGAAATGACTGTGATGTTTCCTAATGTGGGCTTGTGGATGGCTCCCCCCGGAGTCAGTCCAACAAGCCCACAGTCTTTCAGCCTGAGCTCGCCGTCACCGAGCTCGGTCCTGAGCTTCGGCAGTCTGCCCTTTGCAGCGGTTGGCTATCTGCCCGACAGGATGGCGTTGACCATCTGGGCAATCCTCTCGGCGGCACTGGCGGCGGGTTCTTCCCCTCTGGTCAACGGATTCAACTCGCGGCTGACCAGATTGGGCACTTCATCGTAGTATCCGATTGGCACTGCCCAGGGCCTAGTGTGGGCAGTGATGTCCATGATCACATCGTTGTTTGCCGCTGTCATCCGGCCTTCGCGAAGTGACTCAGTGGCTATGTCAATCCGCGCTGATACCACGTAGTTGTCAT
>JBMNSS010000250.1:0-3287 GCA_050945315.1 Limnochordia bacterium
GTGCCATTGCCTCGCACCGACTCTCCCGTCCAGTAGTCGTACCAGATTTCTTCGGGCGGCAGATACAGCTCATCACAGAACGCTCCTACCAGAAGCGCCGGACCAAACATCCACTGGCGCAGGTATTCATGAGACTCTTGCTGGTCAGGAAGGGCCAGGGGCATCGGTCGCATCATGGGCATGCCGGTAAGGTAGGCTTCATAGGCGCAGCTGTAGATGTAGGGCAGGAGACGGTAGCGCAGCTCCGCGTAATCCTTAAAAATGGGTTTCAGTACATCTCCCAACAACCAAGGATGCCGCCAGTAGTTCCAACTGTTGACCTGAGCCCAAGGAAGGAGAAATCCGTAATGGATGCCTTCCTTACTGGTGACTTGCATGTCGCAGGTAACGAGATGATGGCCGCTCATGGCCAGGTTGAGGCAGGCCAAGACAGTGCCCGGACCGCCGCCCGTGTCTCCTGTCCAAGTGCCCGTGTAACGCTGCAATCCCGCCCATCCGGCCGGAGTGAAACAACACGCTCGCCGTTTGGTATGCTCTCTGAAACCTTCGTGCATCTGCCGGGAGTACAGCAGGGGATACAGATTGTGCATTTCGGCATCCGTCATGCCGTTGGCCCATAGACGGTCGGGATGATCGAGAACCTGATAGGCTCCGTCTTGTTTGAACAAGTCCACGCCTTGGTCGACGAACTTCTTGTGGTGTTCAAACCACGGTTCATCTTTGCGCGTCAGACGATCAAGGTAGCGGGGCATGCGCAGGTTTTCATCGGGCTCTAAGCAGAAGACTCCACCCGCATGTTCCTGATCTCCATCGGTTTCTTGCATCCCGGACACTCGCCGTTCCGCTTCTATGGAAAGGTCATAGTCGTTGCACTCCCACAGCCCGAGCTTGAAGCCCATTCGCTTTATCACTGACGGGAAGTTGTCGGGTCCCGTGCGACTGTACGAAGGGATGGGAAAGCGCTCGGAATGCCAGTCCTTGTTCACCGACGCATCGTAGTGAACTTGCATCCAGCCCGGCTCCAACATGATGACATCGCAGGGAATGCCTTCCCGGCGAAAGGTATAGGCATCCGTCATCACTTCGTGGTCATTGGCCTGGGTGCGACAGATGAACCATAGGCCGAACGACCACTTTGGCGGAAGGGTGGGTCGGCCGGTCAAGCGGGTGTAGTGATCGATGATATCCGCCGGCTCCGGGCCGTAGATCAGGTAAAAGTCCGCACCTGCACCGGCCAGCTTGAAGCTCAGGTGATCGGCTGATGTGTCGGCGATATCAAAGGCCAGGTCTCGGGTGGTGTTGACGAAAATGCCGTATCCGCCGCTACTGATAAAAAAGGGAATCGGGATGTAGCGGTTGACATTGGCCACCCACATGCGGGGGCTTGTACCGCGATGCTCGAGCCGCTCCCGGTTTTGATCACCGAATCCATAGAAGCGTTCATCGGGCTTGATGTCAAAGCGGGCTACATAGCCTTCAGCGCTGACGGTCAGACCGTCGGGGGCGCTCTCCTGCAACAGACAGTCCCCTGAAGCATCAAGAAACTGCAGGCTGCCCGTGGCTCGCTCTATGCGCACTTGCAGGAGGGCAGTGACCAGACGAATGGCATCGGAATCCTCGATCAGCTCGAGATCCCTGTCACCATAGGCCTCTTCTTCTCTCACAAACTCATACTTGTTGAGCGGTGACTGCCTCCACTTCCCGTCGTGGCAGGCTCGGACACGAACGATGTGTGGCGAGATAACATCGAATCGGGCATAGACATCGGGCCTGAGCTTCAAGGCGCAACTCGGCCCGGAGTGTTCAAGCACGGTTGTTTTGTTGAAAGTCGAATCCACGGTGCAACTTCAGCTCCCTTGCTGTGAGAGTACTTTTTGTCAGTTGGCGACTGACTGCAAGATAGCGTCTATCTGACGTGCCGCATCGTCCGTGGCGGCCTGGACACTCGTTTGGCCTTCCATGATGGTCCGCAGTGCGGGGAACAAGATATCATAGATCCGTCGCTGTTCAGGAGGAACGGGTTGAGGAACCAACTTGTCGAGTTGCTCCTGCAACGGGGCAAGGCCGTACGGAAAACGAGGGGCGTGGTTGTTCAGAAGACTCATGGACGGACGATAGTTGGGTATCTTCCCTTGTTTGCCGATCATGAAACGTATTCCCGGACCCGCCATGTATTTGATCAGTTCGTATGCCTCGTCCGGATGTTTGCTGGCCGTGGCTACCGCCCAGGGTTCCACACGGAAGGTCGTCACGTCGGCTCCGGGTCCCCGCGGAAACGGCACGTAGCCTGCCTGTATGTTGCCGTAGTTGCCGCCGGGTGCCGGAGGGAGGTTCCAGTTGAACCAGACCCCCCACTCGCCAGCCTTCTCCAAGGAGCCGTAGCGGCCGTTGGCCACGAAACTGCCTTCCAGGAAACGCTCTTGGAGCCAGGTCAGAGCTTGCTGAGCCGCAGGCTGATTGAACTGAGCGGCCTTGTAATCATTGTCGAACCATTGGCCGCCGAAGATCTGCACCCACGCACCGACAAAGGCGGCGTCAGGAACGATCATAATCATGCCTAAGGCCAGTGGGTTGCCCTGTTCGTCCCGCCGTCCCACCCGGCGCGCCGTCGTCTCCAGGGCGCGGTAGTCCCAAGCTCCCTTGACGTAAAGGCTGCTCGGTGACTCCAGACCCAACTTGGCCATCATGTCTTCGTTCGTGTGCAAGTAGTTGACGATGACCACATCAGCCAGAGCGTAGATGCGGTTACCGAGCCCCAGCGGAGGGACGAAAAACTGCTTGTAGTACGCCCCGTCTTTGGCTACATACGGGGAGAGATCCAACGCCAAACCGGATCTATAGATGTCTGTCTGTTGGGTTGACCAGATACGGAACACATCGGGCATCTGTCCGGCGGCACTTCTGACCATGACGGCTTCCCAATAGGCCTTGTCACAGCAGGGCAGCCGCAGAAGCTCGACGTCAATGTGCGGGTTCAGCTTTTCATACTCGGCAATGCCTTCCTCGTGCAGGTCCCAAAACTCCGGGGATCCCCAGGTGCTCATCGTCAGCGTCAGCTTTTCAGCAGCATCGGCGGTCCGGGGTGTCGCGGACAAGGTCAAGATAACGGCCAGAGTCAAAGTCAACGTCTGCAGTCCGCCTATTCGTCCCAGCCTGTTCCTCAGTGGATCAGATGATCTCATGGAATCTTCCCTCCTAAGATCATTATGCAAAATGCAGTGGAAAAGCCGTACCACGCGTCTCTTCTTCGTCAAGCAGGCAGAGTGTCCTCGTTGGGTGGTAAAAAC
>JBMNSS010000251.1:0-3281 GCA_050945315.1 Limnochordia bacterium
GATTACTCGGCCTGGCCACCCAGCTGTTGGGGCTGATGCCGTGGCCTCGGTAATTGTGAAGCCCACCCGATTGCAGTTCAAGCCATTTTTCATAATCCGCGGATATGGTCCCTTGAGAGAATCCGTACAGAGCCCGAGCAGGGCTTTGTCCCATGTGACCGATAACGCCGGTGTGGTATCCGGCGCGAGTCAATTCTTCTGGCAGTGTGGTCGGGAACTTGAGGTAATCTGAACCGGCTGACATCAGGCGGCCGTGGTTCCACTGATCCATCCCCGTAAGCATAGCGGCACGGGCCGGCATGCATGTAGGCACAGCGGAGTAGGCGTGACAGAAGCGAGCACCCTCCGCCGCCAACTGATCGAGGTTAGGCGTCTCTATGACGGGATTCCGTCCTTCGCAGGCCAGGCAATCGGCTCGGAATTGATCTGCCGTGATCAAGACAACGTTGGGCAAAGGCAACGACGACAATGGCTTCCCCTCCCAGGTGATGCTAAGGGTTGAGTATCGTCAAACGTCGGGTCTGTCGGGGGTACCCCTCTTAGTGGCAGGGTGGACAACGGCGCTGCGTGAGTGATCGTGGCGTGCGCCTTGATAGGCACCGCCTGTTTTTTGAGATTCCGGGACGGAACGCTGGTTCCTGCAAAGTGACATGTTAGGCCTTTCAGTTGCACGCGATACCTGTTTATTGTCCAGGACTCAACTTCATTACCAAAAACAGCTCACTATCCGGAAGGGGCACCGGCCAGGCAGTGGAACGAATAGACCGTACCCGCCGCCAAGACATTCCCAGCGGTGATACGGTACTTATCTCAAAGCAGGAGGTAACATACGTGAACCGAGTGTCTTCCCGGATAAGAGTGGCAATCGTTGTGGTTCTCTGTCTCGTTTGTGTGTCAGCCCACGCCGCGGAACGGGTAAGTCTGCTTATCCGTAACGTTGGTATGGACGATCTACGCGTGGCACTGGCTGCTTTTACGGATAGGACCGGAATAGAAGTCGACATCATCGAGGCTACGAGCTGGCCGGATGTGATCGATAAGGCTGTGGTCTATTCCGCCGGGGGTATTGCCCCGGATCTTATTTACGGCGACAACGTGCGCCTGTCGCAACTGGCCTACGGCGGACTGTTGCTCGATCTCGATGAGCGTGTCAAACGTTCAGGGCAGCTGAGCCGTATGCCGGTTCCGGTGATCGCTGCCTTCCGGACTGTATTCCCGAAAGAGGGCCTCTACAGTCTTCCGACGGCGTTGAGCAACAGAGCGGTCTTTTTCGATGCCGATGCTTTTGATGATGCCGGACTGAGCCACCCGCCCGCGGAATGGGCCAGCCATCGTTGGAATTGGGAGACATATGTCAGCGATATGAAGCGACTCACCCATGATACCGACGGCGACGGCAAGCCCGATGTCTTTGGAACGGCGAGTTTCGGAACTTATGGCGGTGTCAACATGGCGGAGATGTTTGGCGCCAACCTTTTTGACCCGGTAACCAACGCTTTCGATGGGCGTGACCCGGACTTCATCGCAGCCATGGAAAAGATGACTGGATTGTGGACGGAACACGGAGTGGTCGGCGGCAATTTCTTGCGGCGTACTGCCGCGTCGGATCACACGCAGGCCCGTCGTTTGCACGAACTGCTTGATATGGAGCGTCGGGGTGAAGGTTTCAACTGGCGGGTGGCTGCCTCGCCTCGGGGCGAACGAGCCATTAGCCAGACAAGCATTCATGGGCTGGGCATGTCTTTACACGGTAGACAGCACGACACGGCGTGGGAGCTGTTGGCCTATCTGACTCTGGATCCTCAAGGCGCGATATTGTTTTCGCGAGCCGAAAACCGAGTGCCTGTGGTACGTGAAGCGATTAATGATTTCTTGAAACGCTGGAGTGCGGACTTCCCCGATAAAGACGTCAACGTTTTTGTGACGGCCATGGATCACATATCGCTGTTCACGTTGACCTCCGGCATCGGAGGCGATGAGCGCGAGCGCATCTTGCGAGACATCTGGGCCCAGATTGAATCGGGTCGTGCGTCTGTTCGCGGGGCGTTTGAAGCCGCCATGCCGGCCATAGAGGCGAGTTTCGTCGGTCAACGCTGAAGCAATGGAGATCGGTTGCGCTTCCGGTGTTCGATGTCGTTGAGAGTCCGAAGTCGTTATTGCCCTTCAAACACTCGCTGTGGGTCGTGCTTGGAGGGCATTTGACATCGGTGTCAGTCTTCGCCAGAACGGTCAGTGCTGTGCCGGGGGCGGGTCGGTTTCGGATGCGCGCCACAAGGCATTTACCGCGGACGCATCGGGGATAGCGTAGGCGGCATAGCCATCGCCGGATGGAGAGCGGTTTCGTTCAACGTCTGCCGGTTGTCAGGAGCCGGAGGCTGGTTTCCACGGCTTCACTCCAGCCATCTTCAGGGAAGGCAGACGGCCAGCGATCCGCGCCAGGTGAGCTGATTCCGGGTCGGCTCCGGGAAATGAATCCCGTTTCCCGGTCTGTGCTAGACAACTCCGAGTGGTTGTGAGGCGTGAGACTGTAGGGAATCGACATTCAGGAACCGTCCGCGGGTGTGGGATGTCGGCATCATTTCATAGGAGATGCATCATCTGTTTTTCCGCCCCCTCTGGACGGGCCCAGGGATTTACCTGAACTCGTAGCGGGAGATATCCTCCAAATCGCGAACCCTTCAGAAACTCTGTAACGAAGGGACGCGTGGCGAATGGAAGACATCGAGATCAGGCCGGTTCATGTGGGCGCAAGCGCATTCATTGCTGTGATCAGCCGAGACCTTGGGGTCGCGGGAATGATCAATCGTTCCGTGCGTTGGGATGAGAAACAGTGGAAGGTGCCACCGGGCACCCGGGCGGTTGCCTTTAGGGATCAGATCAGTCCATGCCGATACGACCACCCTATCGCTGGCCGGCAGATACGAACCGACCGACAGCGATTTGGCCTTTTTGGAGGAGAATCCGGATCGCAGTTTGCTGAACATCACCTATGGTCACAGCAAGGATAAGCGGCCGGATTTGAAGCAAGTCTCCTATGGGCTCGTGGTAACCAGCGAAGGTATGCCTGTCTTGGGCAACGTCAACGACGGCAACCTGAGCGACAAGGTGTGGGACAGCGAGGTTCTCGGTGAGATCGAGACGAGCTTCCTCGTTTCTGCAATGAGCATCGTCGATCGCGTCATCAACTCAAAGGTCGTGTCATCGCCGAGAATGTCGTAAAGCGACCTCCAGGGCGGCCTGCCAAAGACGCCAAACCGCCAACGGTTGTCCAGTACAGGGTT
>JBMNSS010000252.1:0-3169 GCA_050945315.1 Limnochordia bacterium
TTTGCACCGTTACCAAGCGTAACGTCAAGGTTCTTCAGGAGCCGTATACGGACCCGTACGTACGGTTCTGTGAGAGGGCCGACGCTGCGCCAGATCAGCGCAGCGTCACCCTACTCGATGCACAACATATTGATCAGTCTTCCTGTGGAGACTGTCGATACAGGCAGATCTTCGTTTTGCAGTCTGACTTTACTGCAGCGTAGGAGCGCCATCCACCAGCCAGATTGGCGACGTCAAGACCGAGTTGTCTAAGGGCTCGACAGGCGATGTAGGCTCGTCGCCCGATTTCGCAATAGACGACTACCGGTTTGCCCCGGGGGATTTCATTTAGGCGTTGTCGGAGTTGAGACAGTGGGATGTTCAAGCTGCCGGGAATACAGCCGCGATCGTGTTCCCGAGGCTCACGGACATCCAAAAACGTGGCCACGGCCTCAAGCTCAGGCACCTGCGTAGCTTCAACTGTGGACACGTTACCCGCCAGAATGTTGCCGGCCACAAAACCTGCGATGTTTACGGGATCCCTGGCCGTTCCAAACTGTGGAGCGTAGGCCAGCTCCAGCCTTTGCAGATCCTCAACGGTGGCGTTCATCCTCAATGCCGTGGCAAGAACATCGATCCGTTTATCCACACCTTTTTCACCGACAGCTTGGGCGCCCAGGATGTGACCGGTTCTGTCAAAGAGTAGTTTTATGGTTAAGGGAGTCGCGCCCGGGTAGTAGGAAGCGTGGGAGGAATCATGGATGACGGAGGTCATGTGGGGGATATCCGCCCGTTTCAACGTCATGGATGTGGCTCCCGTGCCTGCAGCGACCAATCCAAGTGCGTCGACAATCGCCGTTCCTTGCGAAGCCTGATAGGTCTCACGACGACCAGCGATGTTATTCGCCACGATGCGACCTTGCTTATTTGCCGGACCGGCCAGGGCCACGAGAGTCGGCTGTCCGGTTACGAAATCCTTAACCTCAACGGCATCACCGACGGCGTAGATGTGGGGATCAGACGTACGCAGATACTCATCCACGGCGATGCCGCCCCGGGGCCCTAAGGCCAAGCCGGCATCCTTTGCCAGATGCAATTCGGGGCGGACACCGATGGCCAGTATGACTGCATCGGCTTCCAGTTGTGAACCGTTATCCAAGGCGACGACGATTTTATCATCACCCGGGATGAACTCGGTGACCGGCGAACCAAGATGCAGGTGCACGCCTTTTCTACGTAAGTGGTCATGGACAAAAGCCGCCATATCCGGATCAAGCATGCTCGAAAGCACCTGGTCAGCCATTTCCACCATATGCACTTCTACATTTGCACGCAACAGGTTATCTGCCATCTCTATCCCGATGAACCCGCCGCCCACTACGACGGCTTCTTTCAGTTGCCCTGTGTCAAGTCGGTTCTTCACGGCATCAACATCCGGGATAGAGCGAATCGTATGGACGCGCTCATCATTCACACCGGGAATGGGTGGACGAACAGGAGCTGCCCCGGGCGAAAGCACTAAGGCATCGTAGTGTTCTTCGTAACGTTGCCCGCCACTCTCTGCAGTGACAGTCTTGGCCGCTGGATTGATGGAAACCACCTTTGTCTCTGTGCGAATGTCGAGCAGCAGATTGGTCCGCAAGTACTCGGCGCTTACAACTAGCAGATCCTCGCGTCTGGGGATGACTCCGCTGATGTAGTACGGTAGTCCACAGTTGGCGAACGAGACATACGGACCTGCCTCAAAAACGATGATTTCAGCAGCTTCGTCCAGTCTACGCAGACGCGCGGCGGCAGTCATACCTCCCGCAACTCCACCGACAATGATGATTCGAGCCACTGGTGAAAGCCTCCCTAGCGATTATCCTGAGCAAGATGTCTAGACTTGACGATATCGTTAGCCGAAGATATACGCAAGGGGGAATTCGTGTCGGGGTGGACGCAGAAGAGTGGAGCTTGGGTGAGTAAGCCGACGCTTGCTGATCGGGCGAGTGTCAGCTTACTCGGTGGCCGACGGAGTCATTCATCAGGATCTGAACCCCGGTATGTAGCCCTGTTATCAGAAGCGGCGTCCATAGCGCTTGCTCTGCTTAAGTCACCCGGTTCTGAGTGCTCAAGCGCTAGACGTACGTAGGTGCGTGGGGTCTTCTTGTCTCTCAGACCAGCGACGGCTTGAAGATCCTCTGCGGTGAGTCCGGCTTTGGCCAGGAGTGTGAAACAAGTGTGCCTAAGTCTGCCCACGGTCACGCGCTTTGGAGGTAGTCTGGTGGCGGCGACGCACTTGGCTAAGGCGTGGTAGATCGCACCTTTGCTGATGGGCTTGCCGCTTCTATTGATGAACACACGGGTGGTGGAGACGTGAGGACGTGCGAGGAGATAATCTCTCAGCGCATGTGTCGTTTCTTCACTAAGAGGGACGAGCCGATCCCGCTTTCCCGATGCATCAAGACGCACGTATCTTTCATCGAGGTTGACATCCGCTATGTCCAGTTGCAGTACTTCCGACAGTCGGGCGCCGCAGTGCAGAAACAGGCGGATGATGGCATAGTCTCGCTTCGGGTTAGGACCGTGAGCCCGCGCGGCGCGCAGCAGAGATATGGCTTCTTCGGCCGTAAGCGGCTGAGGAATCGACTCCGGAGGCGCTGGAGTCAGTACGGCTAACGCCGGGTTGCGAAAAGAGTCCCTTGCCGCGGGAGAGGTGTCTATGGCGTAGTCGAAGAAGGATCGGAGAGCCGCCAGACGACGCTTTGTGCTCCTACAATTGTTGCCGCGTTCTTCTTGGAGGTAGTCCAAGAACGCCTGGATGTGACTTGGAGTAATGTCATTGATCCGTATTTGCCGTCGGTTAGTGCCCAGCTGTTTGGCGACATAGCGCATGAACATGGTGACGTCGTGACCATAGTGAATAGTAGTTCGAGGGCTCAGCTCTTTTTCCGAACAAAGATAGCGCATATAGCCCTCTATGCATTCCTTGTCGATCACGAAATCGGCAGACATTGTCGTACCTCCCTCTTTTTACAGATTATGCCGTGAGGATAGTCAAACTATCGCTTAACGATAGGCATTCTAGCATGGTACGGGGCAGTCCTCCTTTCTGAGGCGGAATTCTGCGCTTTCTTGCGGAGAAATAATCTCGGCCCAATTGTGCATACCGGGCAGCCATCGACGCCATACTTGATAGTGATGTCTT
>JBMNSS010000253.1:0-3148 GCA_050945315.1 Limnochordia bacterium
GGATCCTCGCACGGGGGAGGTTACGGGTCAGTGGCCGTGGCCCAACGGAGATATGCCGGCTCGGATTCCAATGAGCCATGCTTACCGATGCTTTATCTTCGGCGGCTATGTGCACGGTGAACCCGTACTGGTCACCGCTCAGGGGACCTATGGTGACATGTACCTGCAAGGATGGTCCGCCGATATGAGCCGGCGCTGGGCGCTGGATGTGCCGAAGGAAGCACCGGGGGCGAGAGGCAGCCACAGAACGCCCATAGTGGACTGGAACCACGACGGCATCGACGAGGTCATGTGGGGTGAGCGCTGTATAGAGCTCGACACCGGACGTGAGCTTTTTTGCCTAGATGAGGAGACCTATCGGGGTCACTCCGACATCGTACAGCCGGTCTACGATTGGCACGGCGACAGCTGGTGGCTCTATACGGTCAGGGAAGGAGACACAAAGGTCGCCCCTCGGGTCTGCTGCTACAATGCCCGGGGCGAGCGCATCTGGGGACATCAGGAGGAAGGGCACTTCCACAGCGGTTGGGTGGCCAGGATGAAAGAAGACTACGGCTTTGTGGCCATGGCCGCGCCGCAGTGGGTAAAGAGCCCGGGTGTCGGGGCCCCGCGCCACGATGAAGAGTACTACTATGACATCGCCACGGGTCAGGAGTATCAGCAAGAGATTTCGTTGCTCGGTACTTATCCGGTCGACATTGACGGCGATGGTTATCATGAGTTTGCGGGCGGGGGAAAGCTTATCACCTGCGGCGGAGAGGTCTTGGGGGCTCTGCCGGGGCAAATGGTATTGGCCGGACGCTTTTTGCCCTCACCCGGAGAACATGTGCTCACCGTCGATGCACAGGGTGTGTTGCGAGCCTACAGGGATGTGGCTGCCGAGGACACGGATCCGGCCTTGGCTCGATACAGACATCCCTTCTATCGGGCCAATCGGCGCCTCACCGGCTGCGGCTACAACCGCCGAAACATAGGCGGAGTATGAATCACCGGACTGACGCAAGCTCACAGCGGACCGTGGCGGAATGAGTTGCCGCCACGGTCCGCTGTGCTTCTTGAGTCCGGTTACGGCTCACGGTGGATCGTTAAGAGATTATCCACCAACATAGCCGCATTGGCGGGATTCAGATGCCCGAACATCTCGTGTCCTCCGGCATAGCCGAAGTTGGAGCTCGTGAGGACCAACAACCCCCCACCGATCTCCATCTGCATCAGATAGGGGAAGAGTCTGTCATCGGCCATGCGCATCTTGGCCAGTACCGTCCAATCATCCGAGAGCGGTTGGTATCCGGTTCCCGGAGTCGTCCTCTTTTCAATGACGGTCTCCAAGGCGTGGGGCTTGCGCAACCAATCGCCGTATCGGTACCAGGCTGTCACCCGATTGGGATGATAGCCCCAGCCACCCCACTCCACACCGGCCCGATCGCCGAACCATCGGTCCAAAGGAAGTGAGCCCGTGGCGGCGATCAAGAGCAGGCCGCTTTCTTCGACGAAGGGAAGCAATCGGCCCGCAAGTTCATCGGAAAGGCGCGCCCCGCTGGGATGGCGCAGGACGATTACATCGGTACCTTGGACGAGTGAAGAGACAAACTCGGCTTCACTGCGGGCGTGAGTGGCCTCGAATCCTGCTTTGACGAGTTCGGCGTATAGGTTGCCGGCCCGCTGAGGATCTCCCTTGCCGCTTACATCGTACAGGATAAGACGCTTTTGCTGCGGTATGGTCTCCGTCAAGCGCACCTCGCCGAACGTGGCAGGGTTGTGATAGGCGGCATCGGGCCATCCCGTGGCAGGGTTTTGCTCATCCGCCGAACGCTTGAAAGACATTCTCCATATCGTAGGCTTGATCATCAATGAATACGGAGGGAAGCGCCAAATACCCGTCGCCGGAGGGGTCGGTTTGATGCCGAAGGAGGCCAAGGGCAGAACCACATCGGCGATCCAATGGCTGTTCTCATTGCGGGCTACGGCGAGCCAGTTCACCGACCCGGTCTCATCAACGGTGAGAGTGGTATCGAATCTGACTGTCCGGCACACACCGTCGGCGTCTATGCTCAGTTGGAAGTAGGCGGGGGATGTCGCCGGATCTTCGAGGAAGATGTCGATGGTGTCCGAAGCGGCGGGCCCGGACTTGTCACTGATAAAACGCAAGTAAAATGACTCTTCATCCCACAGAGCCAACACCTGTGTGCGCCTGACCGCCGGGGTGCCCTCATGGTCTTCGAAAGCGGGAAAGCGAGCGGCCTTCTTCCAGGCCGGATCGTCCATACTCGCATCAAGGCGTGGTTTGTCCGTCGCACGGGGGACGTGCGTCTCATAGCGTACCGCTTGCCCCAATTGTGCCAGATAGACATGGCGCCAGTTCTGAAGCATAGCCTCCTCAAGGGCGATCTGCTCCTCAATGCGTTGACGGAGGGCTTCATCGCTCACCGCGGCCAGCGCCCGCCGGGCTTCCCGGAAGCAGCCATCGGCCATTTGCAGCAGCCGGCGCGAGATAAACTGACCCGCAAAGGCCCCGGCAGGATTGCTGACGTAAGTGAGCGGCTGCGGGACGCTACGCCAAGCCCGGTCCATGGCCTCATAGTAGCGGCGCATGGGCTCTGCGGCCGGGCCGAAGACACGCTCCGCCCAGTCACGCACCAGGTCTTCCGCCCGAAGCTGGGCATTCCACATCACTTGAGCGGCGGCATAGAGGGACATGCGGTTGGTCACCCAGTTGTCTTCATGCAGCGCAGGGCCTGCGGGAGAGCGGTAGGGCGTGACCTCAGAACTCCAGCCTTTGAGTCCTTGTTCATGGGCCCAGGCGATCTCATCGGTGATCACCGAAGTCTGGGGGATGAACAGCTTCTCATGGAAGATGCAGAAGTGATAACCCCTGATGCCCATGGGCACTCCGAGAGCCTGCCAGCGCAGGATCTCCTCGCGGGCCGTGGCGTTGGACGGGCCGGTCATGGCCTTGGTGTAGTCGACGTTATAGGTGGCATAGCCCACGAGAGAAAAGGGAGCCGCCTCATCGGGAACCGGACGGTAGCCCTGATAGGCCAAAGTGCCGTATGTGCCCCCGGGATGAAGTTGATTGACGCGGTCGATCACGATCTTGGAGAACTTCTGCCAGCGTGTGCTCACGTCAGGTGCAAAGGCGAGGCACTCG
>JBMNSS010000254.1:0-3138 GCA_050945315.1 Limnochordia bacterium
ATTCCCTCGGGACAGGCGTTTTTCGGCCTGATGTCCTGGTCTGATTTCAGCGATCCGGACGGTGACGGTATCGCCACGGCCACGGTCAGGTTGGGACCGGGAGAACACACCGTTCACCTGTTGGCCGATGGATGCACCGAGGCGCAGGTAAGGATCATTGCCGAACCCTAATGTTGGCGTAGGATCGGATTTTGCTGACAAGAAACAGCCCCAAAACGTGGTAAGATGATCCTCGTAAGGATGATGATGTCCAAGTCCGATCCTACGAAAGGTGGCAGCACGAATGGCTGAGATCTCGGTTTGCAGTGTAAACGCGCACTTGACATCGCAGGAGTTGGGAATTCCCTATTGGCGGATCGAATCAGGAGTGCCGGGGCCGACGTTGCTCATCATGGCTTCGCAGCACGGCAATGAGGTCCAGGGAGCGGACGTGATGCGGCAGATGCTCCCCGTCTTTGAAAAGGAGCTGAAAGCGGGGCGCGTGCTCATGGTGCCGTTTGGCAACCTGCCTGCGCTCAGGAACAGACGTCCTCATGCGGATTCAGGTCCCGAGACCCCCTATGGGGACCCGAGTGTTCAAAACATCAACAGAACATGGCCCGGTATTGCTGACGGTACCGACGGGGAGCGGATCACCTTTGCCCTGAACGAAAGCGTATTGGCTGAAGCAACACATGTGATCGACCTTCATTGCTGGCCGCGCCATAGAGGAACGACGGTGCTGGTTCATGACGGGCATCAAGAGGCCATGGAGATGGCGCGCTGCACCGCCGTGAGATTTGTTCAGCCGGGAGCGCTGCGTCCGTTACCCGACAAGAGCCCGCAGGGAACTTCGCTGAGAAACTGGTCGATGCACACCGGACGCACGGCGATTTGCATTGAACTGTCCGGACAGTACATGGTGGTCGCCAAAGAGGTGAGACGGACGGCTCGGGCCATCACGAACTGCGCCAAGTTTCTGGGCCTTTTGGCGGGAGATCCGGAGGGGCTCGATGAGCCTCAACTGTGGACAAATCAGCGAGAGCAGACCAACATCGTCGCCCCCGAGAGCGGTCTTTTCGCGGTCTTGGACTATCAGCCGTCTGACAGAGTCGAAGGGGGCGAGCTGCTGGGGCATTTGATCTCGGATGAGAACCTTGAGATCACCGAGGTCCGGGCACCGGTCTCAGGATATCTATGGCGTTACGGGGCTTTTCGCAGTCACTGCGACGTCTCCTTGGCTGCCCAGCATCCCTATGCCGGCAAAGGGGAAAGCTTGTGCGTCATCGTGCACTGACCGGACATGAGCGGCCGCGGTTCCGAGCCTTGTACGGTTTTTATACCCCTTGAAAAGCGATGGCCGTCATCTGCCACGACAGACCCTTTCTTCGGAAGATCAGAGAGATGTTCTGGGGAGCGTTTTCATAATCTGACAGGATAACGGCAAAACGGTTAAGGCCTTGGTAGCGCATGGTGATCAAGGCCTTATCTTGAATCGGCATGTCGGTCGGAACGTCAAGATCCGGGGCCCGGCCACTGAGCATGGCGGCGACCCCGCTCGGGGAGGCCAGATGCTGGGCCACCGGATAGATGTAGACTCCCAATACAGCCGCCTCCAATTCCGACGGGCTGTACTCCGAAAGTCCCATCTCTTGCAGAACCATGTTCACGAGCGCGCTTTCTACACTGGCGTGAACCGCCGGATAGTCAACATAGTGAGCGAGAGCGTTCGTGTCTCCGTTTTCGGCGGCTTGTCTTGCCTTGCGGATGACAACATAGGGTGAAACAAGGAAGGCCGCTGCTGCAACAAGGATGAGCAGACAGGCCACTGAGATGACGGTTCTTTGCCGATGCATCGCGGCACCATCCTTTCACGAGGGGTCATTCGTCATTGCCCGGTCTTACTCCTGGAGACAGAGGAGATCTTCGTCGGATAGCCAACTGGCAAAACGAGCCGATCTTGGAAGACGTCGATTGGCCTACGCTGCGTTCCGGGGGGGTGAAACGATGGAAATGACACCGGAGTCTTTTGACACACCCATCATTTTTCGTGCCATTGGCTACGTGGAGAATTCATTCACGCAACCGGCGGCTCCCGAGGGCATTCGCTCGGTCGAGTCGCGCATCATCGTGCGGGCGGAGTTGGCCCAAGGCTTGGAGGGCCTCAGTCCCGGCGATTCGTTGTTAGTGCTGTTTTACTTCCATCTCTCTGATGGCTATTCACTGCTACAGCATCTCCGAGGCGATCGCTCAAGGCCTAAACGAGGCGTTTTTGCCCTGCGCAGTCGGCGGCGGCCCAATGGGATCGGAGCGACGGTGGTGGAGCTTGTCAGCGTGCGGGATAACGTCCTGCTGGTACGGAACCTCGATGCGATTCATGGCACCCCTGTGCTGGATATCAAGCCGGCGTAGGAAGGAACGGGAGGTAGGCTTTCATGGACGTGAGTCTGCTTGCACATTGGCTGTTGGAAAACGACAGCTCTGTGAGGATTGAAGAGCGAAAGTGCTTGGGGGGCACGGAGGATTTTACCATGGCTCTTTGGGCGAAGACGGATGCGGTCCTGGATGACGTACTGGGTGATCTGGCCTGTTGGTATGATCCGGTAACGCGTCGAGGATTCAATTTGGGAGTTCTGACAGCCCATGGCGTTACCTCTCATCAGCCTAATTACCGTCATTTGTACTTCGGCATCGACGCAGGATGTAAGCCCGTCTGGCGTGATTGCGGCCGGCCCGGTCGGGCCGTACGAGTCATGGCTTTGGCGACTTTTGAAGGAAGCCTTTACGCCGGAACCTTTGAGGCGGGAGCTGAAGAGAGCGGGCATGTCTATCGCTACCTGGGCGGACAATCATGGGAAGACTGTGGCAGCCCCGATGTCTGCAACTCCGTGGCTTCCTTGGCGGTCTACAACGGTGAGTTGTATGCTGGTGTCACTCGCTACAGAGCCGAAGGTTCAGCCCTTTCTCCGTCAGAAAACAAAAACCCCGGGGGTGGAATATACCGCTATGCGGGAGGGCAAGAGTGGGTGGATTGCGGACGGCTTCCTGACGCCGATTCGGTGATCTGTCTCACGGTTTTTCGTGGGCAGTTGTATGCCATTCCATGGTACAGCCAGGGCGTCTATCGCTATGAGGGCGGTACTTCCTGGCGCTACTGCG
>JBMNSS010000255.1:0-3135 GCA_050945315.1 Limnochordia bacterium
TGCGCATGACAGTGGCCTCGCTCGTCTCACAACGGGCGGCCAGTTCGGTGATCGCCATTCTGATGACGCTTCGTGGATTTTGGCAGATGAAATCGGCTACGCGTCCTTCGGCGTCGGCCAGTTCTTTGCGGACCGACTGAATGCGCAATAAGGCGGTGGTCTCTGCCGCCGGGACGGGTCTGTTGGGCATGCGTGGCTGCTCCTTTCTTTATGACATAAACAGATTTCGTTCCGGGAATGACTCTCTCCTGCTTGGGGCCAAGACTCGGCAACAAATGCCCGCGCCGTTGTCAACAGATCGGCGAAAAGGAATGTCTGTATCTATGGGGAAGTCAAGAAAAACCCGGTTCTTGCAAGAAAGGAGGCAACTGTACAGATGGATCCAAAACGATACGCAGTGAGACTGGGAGTGTTGCCGACTGAACGTTACGGTTTTGGCAATCAGGAGCGTATGATGGCGGCCAAGAGCAGGGTGATGGATAGGCTGAAAGATCTGGGCATCGACATGGTAAGCGTCGACGAGGTGACCGAAAGCGGCACGGTGTACGCCCTTGAGCAGGTGGATCCGGTTGTGGCGGCTCTCAAAGAGGCCGATGTGGATGCCCTCTTTTTCCCGCACTGCAACTTCGGTTCGGAAGAGGCGGTTGCCCATATCTCGCGTCAGATGAAAAAGCCGGTCTTGATCTGGGGAGAGAGGGATTTCGAAGAGCGTGGGCGGGTGGAGTCAATCACGGACCGCCAGTGCGGGTTGTTCGCCACGGGTAAGGCCTTAAGACGTTTTGGAATCCCGTTTTCATACATCGAAAACTGCCGCGTCCATGATCCGCAGTTTGCGCAAGGCTTGCAGCGCTTTTTGTCTGCCGCCGGGGTGGTCAAAGCTTTTCTCGGCTTGCGCATCGGTCAGATCGGTACCAGACCCACTCCTTTCTTGACCATGATGTGCAACGAGGGCGAGCTTCTGGAGAGATTCGGCATCACGGTCATTCCCGTCAGCCTGGTCGACATCATTGAAGATGCCAGAGAGCTCTTGGGCTCTGAAGAGCAGCGAGAACAGACCAAGCGTTTTCAAGAGACAATACCGGTCTTCGAGGTCGACCGGGAAGGCATTGATAAGATGGCCGCCTTGAAACTGGCCATATCGCGGTGGGCCGAACAAAACGGTTGCCGTGCGGTGGTGACTCAGTGTTGGCCGGCTCTGCGCCGCTCCTACGGCATCGGCACCTGCATGGTGAACGCTTTCTTGACGGAGGAGGGTCTGCCCGTCGCCTGCGAGACGGATATCCACGGGGCGGTGACGTCGGTGCTGTTGCGGGCCGCAGTCGGTGACAGTACTCCCACGTTCTTTGCGGATCTCACGGTCCGCCATCCCGAAGACGACAACAAGGAGCTGCTGTGGCACTGCGGCCCCTTCCCGTTCGCTTTGTGGGACCGGGTGAGCCCGGTCAAGGTGACGGCGAAAGGCCAGGCCTTCTGGCGCATCCGGGGCGGTGATATTACCGTAGCCAGGTTTGACGGTGATCACGGGCAGTATTCGCTTGTGGTCGGTCACGCCAAAGGAGTGGACGGACCCGAGACCTGGGGGACGTATCTGTGGATGGAGGTGAACGACTGGCCTGCTTGGGAGAGGAAGTTTGTCGAAGGGCCTTACGTTCATCATGTCAGTGTCGTGCACGGGCATGTGGGGGATGTGTTGGCTGAGGCGGTCAAGTACATCGACGGCTTGAGCTTCGAACGCTTGCCGTAACAGGATCACGAGGGGTTGGCACCATGAGCTTCGATATGGTTGGTTTGGGTCTGTGTACGCATGATTTCATAGCCGTTGTGCCGCGCATCCCTGAGTTTGAGTCCAGTGTGCGCATGAGTGCCGTGAGCGAGCAAGGGGGAGGGCCGGCGGCCACGGCGACGGTTGCCGCCCGTCGACTGGGAGTCAACGCGGCTTTTATCAGTGCGGTGGGCGATGATCATTCCGGGCGGTTCATACTTGAGGACTTTCGGCGCTACGGTGTAGACATCAGTCAGATGAAGATCCGCCCGGGCGAGACATCGCAGTTTGTGATCTGTCTTGTGGAAGAGTCCACGGGCAAGAGGGGGTTTGTCTCCGGCCCGGCTACCGTCAGGCCGCTGGAGATGGATGAAATCGATCCGGAGATGATTCGCTCGGCTAAGTTCTTGCATCTGGACGGCAGGTTTCCTGAGGTGGGCATTGAGGCGGCAAAGCTGGCCCGGGAGGCCGGGGTGACCGTCGTCTTGGATGCGACGACGTTCAGGGGGACGAGGGATCTTTTGGGTTATGTCGACATTCTCATCACCTCGCGATTCTTCTACGAGGAGATCGCGGAGGGTGACAGCCCTCTTGAGGTTGTTCCCAGGTTGCTCGACTACGGGGCTTGTGAAGCGATCATCACGCTGGGAGAGCGAGGCTGTGTCTGCGCCGATGCCGATGGAAACTTCCACTTGCCTGCTTTCGATGTGCGACCCGTGGTCGACACCACGGGCTGTGGCGATGTCTTTCACGGAGCCTATATAGCGGCGAAGTTGCGCGGCCACGGCCTGCGAAAAGCTGCGCAGTTTGCCAGCGCCGTGGCGGGATTGAAGGTCAGAGCGCCAGGCGGAAGGCAAGGCATACCGGACATAGATGAGGTCTTGCAGTTTTTGCAGCAAAGGCTGCCCGATGAGTGGGACAAGCCCTCATCGCAGGTGTCGTGATTCAATCCTGGCGTTGGGTCAGCTAACACGTGAAGTCGGTTCGAAAAAGAAGGAAGGGACTGGCAGTTGAGCTTGGCCAACCTATCGGATTTGTTGCGTGAGGCGGAAGCGGGAGGCTATGCCGTCGGAGCGTTCAACGTGTTCAATCTCGAGACTGCGCAGGCCGTGGTAGCGGCGGCTGAGGCGGAGCGCAGCCCTGTAATCCTGCTGATGTACGACTCGCATTTGGATCACTTCGGAGTGGAGGAATCAGCGGCGGTGGCTCTGGCGCTGGCAGAGCGTGCGCAGGTACCGGTGGCTGTTCATCTGGATCACGGAGCGAGCTTTGCCCGAGTGGTCAGGTGCATACGAGCGGGGTATACAGGTGTCATGTACGACGGATCACGTCTGCCCTTCGATGAGAACGTGGCGGCGACCAGACGTATCGTC
>JBMNSS010000256.1:0-3128 GCA_050945315.1 Limnochordia bacterium
TGATCGAGCGTTCCATCGTTTCGTTTGCTGAGGATGTCAGAGCGGCGACCATCCGTCACCGCATGACCTACGCTCTGTTCCCGAGACACGGCAGACGTCAAGGCGTCCCGGAATGGCCATCCTGTATATAGCAGGCAGGGGTCTTGCGTTCGAAGACCGTGGACACAAGCCCGGGGTGCGCTGTACCGATCGTCCATGACCAAACCATGCGGCCGTTTTCCGCCCGTACGAAATCCGCCGTCAGACCGGTTGCCGGCTATGACCAACGGGTTTCCGGTGGTCATATCGCAGCCTTGATCTCGACGCGGCCAGAAAGGCGTTGACGGATCTCCGAAGTCGGTGTAGATTCTGGATGGATCTATATGTCGTTAACACATATATGCAAAAAGGCGGGTTACTGAATGCAACCTTGTACACACGGACCCGGGTGCTGCCGTAAGCTTGACCGAGGTGAACCGTTCTTGCACCCGTGTCTTCTTCTGTTACTGCTCCGCGAGCCCGGACACGGATATGAACTGCTGGACCGGTTGGCCAAGTACAGACTCCCCGCCGTCGATACCGGAGGCTTTTACCGACATCTGCGCCGCCTGGAAAAGGCAGGCTTCCTAACATCCACCTGGGACACGGAAGGCAAGGGACCCGCCCGCCGCATGTACACGGTTACCCCGGCGGGTATCGCCCATCTGGCCAAATGGGTGGACACGGCCAGGCAGCAAGCCCGGTCCTTGCAGGAATTTGCCGCCGATGCGGAAGCGGCACTCGCATCGCTGGAAAACACCGAGCAACATGATCACGACTCAAACAAAGGAGAGCCACACACATGATACAAGTGCAAGGCCTCACTAAGCATTACGGCCATCTGGAAGCCGTGAAGGGCATTGACTTCCATGTGAGAGAAGGAGAGATTTTCGGACTACTGGGGCCAAACGGAGCGGGCAAGACTTCATGCATCAATATGCTCGTAGGACTGGCCCGCATCACCCGCGGGTCGGCGCGCATTGCCGGATTAGATGTCAGCGAGTCAGTTGCCGCCGTACAGGCCCATATAGGCGTGGTGCCCGATGAGAGTAACCTTTACGACGAACTGAGCGGCTTCGACAACCTGTGTTTTTGCGGTGCGCTCTACGGCATGCGTCGGGCAGATCGTGAAGAGAAAGCCCATCGGCTGCTCGAGCAGTTCGGACTGCAGGAAGCCGCCCGGCGGCCCTTCAAGACTTACTCAAAGGGCATGAAACGCAGATTGACTATCGCCGCCGGCATCATACACCAGCCGCGCCTCTTGTTCTTGGATGAGCCGACCACCGGCATCGACGTGGCCAGTGCCCGCCAGATACGCCGGCTGCTCATTGAGCTGAACGCGAGCGGTATGACCATATTCCTGACCACACACTACATAGAAGAAGCCGAACGGCTCTGCCATCGCATCGCTTTATTGGTGGACGGACGCATCACCCACACGGGCACACCGCAGGAGTTGATAGCCTCTTGTCAGGCCGAATACCTGGTACAGATAACGACCGGTACACCGCTTGCGGCTGCCCCGGCGGATATGGCGAAGGATTTCCCCGACTTGCGCATCAGTCTTCGAAGTGACAACTGCGTCCGGCTCCACTCGCCAACTGAGGTTGATGTCGGGCCGGCAGTCGCATGGCTGCATCGGCGAAGCATCCCTGTCTTGGAGGCCAAGGTGATCAAACCCAGCTTGGAAGAGGCTTTCGTGACTCTCACCAATATTGACATCAACACCCTGCACCGGGACAAGGAGGGTGGCAAGCGATGAAAACCTGTATCGCCGTCTGGAACATCCTCAAAAAGGACATGACCGCCTACTATCTGAAGCCGCCCAACATCAGCTGGGGCATCATCTTCCCCATCGCCTGGACTCTGATGTTTTACATTCGCTCCGCCTCGCCCCCTGACATACGGTCGCTGTTGCCGGGCGTCATGGTTCTGTCCGTGCTCTTTGGCACCACGTCCATGCTGGCTGTGACCATCACCTTCGAACAGCGCGGCAGATCGTTCGACCGTCTGCTTCTGGCCCCGATCTCCCTTTTCACGCTGATACTGGCCAAAACCGCCGGTGCGGCGGTTTTCGGCATGGTGAATGCCGCCGTGCCGCTTCTGCTGGCAGCACCTTTTGCCGACCTCAGGGGTATCAACTGGTTGTTGGTTGCTCTCGGCGCAGGTTTGACGGCACTGGCCGCCACATTCATGGGACTGTTTGTGGCCGTATCGGTACGCGAGATCTTTGAAGCCCAGACGCTCTCGAACTTCTTCCGTTTTCCCATGATCTTTTTGTGCGGGCTGTTCTTTCCCGTGAACGGTCTGCCGTCTATTCTTCGGCCTTTGGCTTACTTGCTGCCGCCCACCTACGGCACGGATATCATCCGCGGTGCTATAGGCAGCGACACTCTCTTGCCGCTTTGGTTAAGCGCCTGCATCCTTTTGGCAATGACGGCCGCACTGCTCCGGTTCAGCCTGGCACGGGCACAGAAACGCTGGATCCGCTGAGAGCCTGCCGCGTGGCCAAGGCGAAGGCGCCCATGCTCGATTGGTGAACGTCCCGGCCTTGGCTACGCCGATCACCCGGGCCGACATCGACGCACATCTTCACAGACGGTGTCGAGTCTCGATCGAGTCGGCCCTCTTACTCTGCCCCGCCGTGGCTCCCTGCGGCAGATCGTCACAACCGAATCGGCCCCACATGGCGGGGCGCTGCGTGCTCCACCAATGAGTCGTCTTGTCTCGCCCGTCCCTCGCCCCTTCGCATCAACGCCCGAATCCGACCCGCCGCTGTCGCGCCCAACGGCGTGAGCGTCGCTTCCATACTTCGCCGTGTACTTGTCACAGTCTCCGACATGGTCTCTTTACGGCCGTGGGCTCCTCTGACTCCGTCGGCGCGGCGATCGTCTTTTGGTCTTTTGCCTATGCGCTGTCGGTCTGCGCCCGCAGGCAAGATGATCCCGTATGAGTCCGGTTGACTGGAGATGAGCAACGCCCGCTCAAGCCACGCGGCTATCCGGTCATTGGACTTTGTCAACCTTGATGAGATTATCCACCTCATGACCCAATCCTAAATGGCCTATGGTACCGATGGAACCGACAGCCCAAGTCAGCATCAAACACCG
>JBMNSS010000257.1:0-3126 GCA_050945315.1 Limnochordia bacterium
CTCTGCACCCGCTCCCTGTGAGGGAGTCTCACAGGGACTGGGTTTCGAAAGCGGCGGAGGCACGACACGAGTCATCGAGGCAGCGTAGCCCATTTGCACCCAAAGAAGGCACAATAATGAGACCACAGTCAACAACCGACGACGGTACATGACCTTTACCGCTCCGTACTCTCCGCGGCCGGGCTTTCGGTTTGCGCCCCTTGCTCAGCATATACCGCCCCCGGATCGAAGGTCTGCGGAGAGGTCTCGTCTAAACGTATGCGTACTGCCTGCTCCTCGAGCTCCACCACATAGTGAAAACAGGAAATGTAACCTTCATGGCACGCTCCCGCACCCTGTTGCCGCACGCGCACGAGAAGCGTGTCTCGGTCGCAGTCAGTCTCGATCTGCTCGATCTTTTGCACATGGCCCGACTGCTCCCCTTTGTGCCACAGGCGCCCTCGGCTACGACTGAAAAACCAGGTTTCTCCGCTTTCCAGGCTGCGTTGAAGAGCCTCGCGATTCATGTAGGCCAGCATCAGGACGCGGCCCGAGACAGCGTCTTGAACGATAGCGGGGATAAGTCCCTGAGCGTCCCATTTTAGGTTGTCTATACCGACTTCCATGTCTATATGACCCCCTCAACTATACGGATTGCCTCTGTCAAATCTATATGACCGCTGTACAAAGCCTTGCCCACGATTGCCCCCTTTACACCGTTGATCTTTTTTATCGCCAACAGATCGTCGACGGAAGACACACCTCCGGCGGCAATGACGCCCACCCCAGGCACTGAAGCGACACGGGCCAGGCTATCAAGATTGGGCCCCGTGAGCGTTCCGTCGCGGGCAATGTCGGTGAAAATGATCTCTTCGACACCTACGTCGCGCATACGCTCGGCCAGATCGACCGCCTCTATCTGTGTTCCTTCCACCCAGCCGCGCACCGCAACCAGACCGTCGTGGGCGTCAATTCCGACCACGATCCGATCTCCGAACCGTTCGACCGCCTGCCGCACCAGGGAGGGCTCTTCCACGGCAACAGTCCCCAAGATGACCCGGTCCACGCCCGTATCGAGCACGGCACTCAATCCGTCCAGACTGCGCAATCCCCCTCCCATCTGGACGGGGATGGCTAACGCCGCAAGGATTTTTTCGACCACCGCCAGATTACGCGGTGTTCCCTCAAAGGCGCCGTCAAGATCTACGATATGCAAGAGACTGGCTCCGGCCTTCTGCCATCGCAGAGCCGTCTCGACCGGATCATCGGCTACCACACTCGCCTCATCCGCCCGTCCTTGGACGAGACGGACGCATTGGCCGTCTTTGAGGTCAATGGCCGGTATGACAATCATCTTCGCTACCTCCTAAAGAACTCCCTTGGTCGAGGGGACATCACTTCGCTGCGGATCCCGGGAACACGCTTCACAGAGGGCGCGCGCCAAGGCCTTGAAAGTAGCTTCGATGATATGATGTGAGTTCTCGCCGCAACGGCAGGTGGCATGAGCCGTCAGCCCGGCGTTTGCCGTCAGGGCACGGAAGAATTCCTTGGCCAGACTCACATCGAAATCTCCGACCATGGCCTGGGGCCACTGAAACGAATGCCAACCCAGGCCGGCCCGTCCGCTGAAATCAAGAGCGACCTCCACAAGGGCCTCATCCATAGGAACCACGGCAAGCCCAAAACGGCGTATGCCTCTTTTGTCACCGCAGGCTTTGGCCAGGGCCTGCCCAAGACAGATACCTACATCCTCTACGCTATGATGTCCGTCCACATGCAGATCACCGCGACAGCTCACGCGCAGGTCAAAAGAGGCATGCTTGGCCAAGGCTTCGAGGCAATGGTCAAAAAATCCGATCCCTGTGGAGACATCGGCCTCCCCGGTTCCCTCCAGGGTCAACTCGACGACAATCTCCGTCTCGCGAGTGGCTCGTTCAACGCGAGCCTGGCGCAAAGGAAGACTCCTCGGCTCTTCCATTCAGCTCTTCCTCACTTTCTCCCTCCGAAAACGATCACAACAGCCGGCGCCGCACGGCGGCGGCATGAGCCCCCAACCCCTCGACATTAGCCAGGCGTACCGCGGCAGGCCCCAACTGAGCCAGCGCGGCATCGGTATAGGCGATAACATTACTGCGCTTTACAAAATCATCCACGCCCAACGCTGATGCAAAGCGCGCCGTACCGTTGGTCGGCAAGATGTGATTGGGACCGGCCACATAATCACCGATGGGCTCCGCAGAGGCGGTACCTAAAAAGACTGCTCCCGCATGACGCACTTGGCCCAAAAGAGCCCATGGATCAGCGACGAGCAATTCGACGTGTTCGGGGGCCACGACATTGACCAACTCACACGCCTCTGCCAGATCACGACACAATACCGCGCGCCCCCAACGGGACAACGACTCACGTGCCGTCATCTCACGAGTCAAGGTGACGAGCTGACGCTCAAGCTCGTCAAGCACGTTCTGCAGCAGCTTTTCAGAGGGTGTCACGAAAATGGCCGCAGCCGCCGGATCGTGTTCAGCCTGAGAGAGCAGATCGGCTGCCACCAACTCCGCAGGGGCCGTATCGTCAGCCACAACCATTATCTCACTGGGTCCGGCCAGCGAGTCTATACCTACGCGACCGAAGACTTGTCGTTTGGCCAAGGTCACGAAAATATTGCCCGGACCCACGATCTTGTCGACGCGCGGTATCGAATCCGTGCCGTAGGCCAATGCGGCCACGGCCTGGGCCCCTCCCACCCTTAACACGCGATGGGCACCTGCTTCCTGCAAGGCCACCAGAATATGACAATCCACTTCACCTTGTCGATTTGGCGGTGTAGTGGCAATGATCTCTTTCACACCTGCCACCCGCGCCGGAATAACGGACATCAAAGCCGAAGAGACCAGCGGGGCTCGACCACCCGGCACATAGCAACCCACACGATCGATGGGCAGGATACGCTGAGCCAGCACTGCTCCTCCCGAGCCGGTCATGAATGAGGAGTTGCGCAACTGCATGGTATGAAAAGCCGCAATCTGCTCAGCCGCAGCGCGAATATCCGCAACCACTGCCGGGTCGGCCTCTCGTTGAGCTTTGGCCATCTCCTCCTCACTCACAAAGAGTGTCTCAGGTTGCAGCTTGACTGCATCAATGCGCCAA
>JBMNSS010000258.1:0-3114 GCA_050945315.1 Limnochordia bacterium
TTTGAGCTCCAGGAGGCGAATTCGACGGCATTGTCGTTCACTGCGATATGGTTGGGGCCCAATCGGGTCAGGTTTACGATGCCCACGCCAAGGTATTTGTCCCCGTCACCCACGGCGAGACTGTGCCATCTTTCGTCGGGCCATTCGCTCTCCTGAGTCTTTGAATCGTTGTAGATCAAAGCGCTGTGGCCTGAGGGTTGGCTGCTGATCCGGACGACGCCTTGATCGGCATTGAACGGCGAGTCTGTGCCGGGGAGATAGGCTTCGCTGAGAGGAAATGCCGATTCGGCCACCCATTTTGCCGAAGTCAGAGCGTAAGCCTTAGGATCCCAATGCAAGGACCAACTCATCTGAAGGCGGACCACTGGGGTCACGTGATAGATCCGCACACGAAGCTGCCATTCCAACTCGGAGTCAGGGCTGGAATCACCGCCGTTTCCCCGGATCCGGTAGATGGCGTAAAGCTCATTTGTCGTCTCCACGATGCAGTCGCGTATACGGAGGCTGAGAGGCTTGATCTCTCCGTCAGGATTGAGTGCCGCCAAGGGTTCAGCCCAGGCGTATTGGCGCTCGGTATCGGGAATCGAGTCAGGCAGTATCTGTTTGGGTTCAGATATCTCCATGTAGGAGGCCTGCGGGCGGAGGATAAGCACCGCCTCGCCGTTGTTGTCGAGTAAATGCACTTCGTTGTCTTTGACGCTGAGGCTGTGGACAACGGCCTGAGGCTTGGCGGTTGATGCAGAGGGGTTATCGTCTATGATCACCTTTGTCATCGACGAAAGGTCCAGCTCAGAAGGCCACACGCCCTCAACGCGCAGCCAACGGACACTGCCGTCAGGCCATAGGGCGGCTGTGGTGACCTGGGCCGGCACGGGTTTTCCTTCCGCAGTATATACGGCGCGCGCCTGAGACGGTTGTAAGGCACCGGCGGCAAAGGGTATGGCTTGGTAAAACGGTATACCCAAGCTACTTTGGGCGTGCTTTTCCAGGGCCGATGCAGTGGGGCGCAAGACGGCGACAGGCTGGGAGGCTTCGGCTAGGATTACGGACGATATGAACAGGATCAGCACTCCGGTCAACAGGAGGAAATGGGGACGTTGCATACGTCAGACCCTCCTCGGAAATGGGAAAGAATCGGTGTAGAAAGGGCAGGGTTCAATGATGCAGAACCCTGCCCTTCGTGTCGCGTTGATGTGAGGATTACTGTGGGTTCTCTTTTAGGAAGGCGTCGATCCGGCGGACAATCTCTGTGGCCGCGGTTCGGGGTTCGACTTCGTTGCGCCATACGGCTCCTAGTTCGGAGTCAATCACACGCTGCAGATCCAATCGATTGATGGAGACAACCCGGCTGGTGCCGGCCACTAACAGATCGGGATAGATCTCCGGATTGATAACCGACTGAGGCAGCCAAGTGACCAGTATGGGCCGAGGCGGTGTGCGACCGGGTTGTTTGGCGGCAAAGGCGGCTCCGGTCGGTCCCGTGATGTAGGAGACGAAACGCCAGGCGCTTTCGAGGTCGCGGGTCTCCTTGCTGATGGCCATGCCAAAGGTTCCCAGGTCAGTGGCATAGCGCCCTTGAGGACTGGGGCCTTTGGGATATGGAACCATCCCTACGTTTGACGCAGCCAGACAGAAGTCGGGTACGGAAGAGAACCAACGGGTGGCCATACCCACTTTACCTTGGGCAAAGCCCATCACGTCGTTGGCGCCGACTTGGGCCGTCAGAGCGGAGTACATCGCCGCCGCGTCGTCTTCCCATATCATGCTCTGCAGGAACTGAATGGCCTGCAGACTCTGCTCACTGTCGTAGAAAGAACGGGTGGGTCGTTTCACATCGTCGAATTCGGCACCGCCATTGGAGAAAACCCAAGTGCGCGGCAGGTGGATGGATGCACCTTTGACCTCGTACCGGCCGTCAGGCGCTTTACGCGTCAGTTTCCTGGCTATATCGCGGAAGGCGTCCCAGGTCCAAGCATCCCGGCGGTACAGTTCGGTGGGATAGCCTAAACCGGCATGGTCAAAAAGATCCGTGTTGAAGACGTATACGGACGGGTTGGCCAAGCTCGGGATGGCAAACAGCTTGCCGTCAACCGTATAGGTGTCAAGAATGGGCGGGGCAATACGGTTCAACTGGAGAGAAGGAGTCTGTTGAACCAGGGGTCTTAGATCGTATAAAAAGCGTTCATCGCCAAAGCTCATGATGTAGTTCATGTCGAGGCTGATGACATCGGGGACCGTTCCGGAGGCGATCAGAGCGATCAGACGATCTTGGTAGTTGGCCTGGACGCGAATCCGGTCGACCTTGATGTCCGGGTTGTCGGCCTCGAAAGCAGCCGTGGCAGCGGCCTGTGCCTGTTCTGATGCTTCGATGCCCGCCAAGTAGATGTATTCAATGGTTCGTTGAGCACTGAAACTCGTCACAGCGCACAGGGCGAGGATGACGAGCGCACCGGTGACAGTGACCAAACGGTACTTCCATGGTGACAATGTCATTAGTCAGATACCTCCCGTGGAAAGCAATTTATGGTAATTCGCACGATCGTCGATGTGAATTATACCACATCGGTATATCCGTTTGCACTGCTTTTCATTATTGACGCACGTTGGGCTTCCAGTCGTTCAGGAGGCGATTCCAGACGGCCTGGGCTTGTTCCAATGCAGCAAGAGGAGCCAGCTGCTTGCGATAGACTTGCAGAACAAGATTCCCCAACTCCTGCTGAGACGTGTTGCGCGGCGGGGGGATGACGGAGGCTTGCATGTACTCGAAGAGGTTGTACCACAAATCGATGCGCGGATGGACATCGGACATGCGCTGCAACATATCGGTCCGGCCACCGAAAAAGCCCGCTATGCGCTGAGTGTCGAGGAGAATATTGTCGCTGGACATCAGGGCAATGAACTCCCAGGCCAAGTCCTTGTTGTAGCTCGCTTTGGGAATGGCCAGTCCGTCAGTGAACAAATGGACGACCGGTGTGCCGTTCGGTGTCTGACGCGGTGCGAAAAGGCCGAAGTGCCTCAACGCCAGATCAGGATCGGCCTGCATCATGGCCGGCATTTGTTGAGGATTACTGTACTGCATGGCTATGCGGCCTTGGTTGAAACCTCCGGAGAGTA
>JBMNSS010000259.1:0-3010 GCA_050945315.1 Limnochordia bacterium
CTCAGATACCAGCACCGCTACAGCCTCTTCCAGGCACAGACCCGCGCCAGCCTGTATCGTGTCGCGCAGATGGGCTTGAGGAGAGTCTGATTCGTCTATGGCAGCCGCGATGCCGCCTTGGGCGTACAAGGTATTGCTGTCGAGAAGGCACCCTTTGGTAACGAGAACCGTAGAACCATGGACTGCGGCTCTTACAGCCGTATAGAGGCCGGCGACACCGCTGCCTATGACGAGAAAATCAGCTTTTCGACGTTCTGTCATGACGCTGAATCAGTCCTATCCGAAAAAGTGCGCCGCCCATCCGCGCAGGTCGGAATTGGCTGACAAAGGCTGACGGCCAATGAAGCGGATTGTCCGGCCCATTGAACAAGGCACCACGGATGGTGCGACTCCGCCGAATCGCCTTGGCGACAATCCAGGCACTTCCGTACCGGATGGTCGGCGGCGGCAACTCAGTACAGACACTTCTTTGTGCTATGGAATGGGGTGGCAGGGGTGTGTCAAGACACCCCTGCCCACGCCACAATGGTGCTACACACCTCAATGGTGGTTGTGATCTCCTCAGAAATCTTGGCGAACGGTCTTTGCGGGTGTGACCGGCCCGTTGCCTTGATCCGTCCAACCGCCTACCTCGGAAGCTGGAGTCGGAGAGTCACCCCGGGGTGCCTGAGTCGTAACGCAATTCATCGTTAGTTGAGCTTGTGACTGTCTCCGCACATGATCGACCTTTGCGACCAGTGGATGGATGGGAAGGTCAATCATGTCAAGTGCCTAACGGTGCCCCGGCGCCGGATCATAGGCAGCGAGAGACTGCTCAAACGCCTTGTGTTGTGCGACGGAGTGCAGGGATGCTCTACATATCCGCACCACACGTCCACCTTGCAGCTCGCTCTGCGACGCAACACTCTTTTCGCCAATGACACCGGGCGGACGGTGGCTGAGGTCAAGTGCTCAACACACGGATCTAAAGGTTTTCGCAGACCAGATCGCCAACTTCACCGGTCGTGTATCCCATGCGGCCTGCGGCCATGCTGTCCAGCATCGGGCAGACTTTCATGATGGATTGTTCCACTGCCTCTGCGGCTTCGCTGTTGCCCAGCGTATCGAGCATCATGGCCACCGCTGAGATAGCGGCCAGAGGATTGATCATGTTCTTGCCTGTATACTTCGGAGCTGAACCGCCGATGGGTTCGAACATCGACACTCCCTCAGGATTGATGTTTCCACCGGCTGCGATGCCCATACCGCCTTGAATGATGGCCCCAAGATCCGTAATGATATCGCCGAACATGTTATCAGTGACAACAACGTCGAACCACTCAGGGTTCTTCACCATCCACATCACGGTAGCGTCAACGTGGGCATAATCCCGTGTGATATCTGGGAACTCGGTGTCGCCCAACTCGTTGAAGACGCGTTCCCACAGATCAAAGGCAAAGGTTAACACATTGGTCTTGCCGCAGAGCGTCAGCTTTCGCTCTTTATTGCGTTTGCGAGTCAGCTCAAAAGCATAGCGCAGACAGCGCTCAACGCCGAATCGGGTGTTGACTGACTCTTGTATGGCCACTTCGTCAGGCGTTCCCCGACGCAGAAAGCCACCTGATCCGGTGTAGAGACCTTCCGTATTCTCACGGACGACTACGAAGTCAATGTGTGCGGGGCCCTTGTCTTTCAGCGGGGTATCCACACCTGGGTAGAGTTTCACGGGACGCAGGTTGATGTACTGATCCAACTCAAAACGGAGGCGTAGCAGAATGCCCTTCTCCAAGATACCCGGTTTGACTTCAGGGTGTCCGATGGCACCGAGATAGATGGCATCGAACTGCCGTAATTCCTCGACCGCTGAGTCAGGCAGGACCTCTCCGGTGCGTAAGTAACGTTCTCCACCGAAATCATACATCACTGTCTCATAGCGAAAGCCGAATTTCGATGCCGCCGCTTCGAGAACCTTCAGTCCCTCGCGAACAACCTCCGGACCGGTTCCGTCGCCTCCGATAACTGCGATCTTGTACATGAACAGCCTCCCCACTTCAACTTAGCATCGTCTAAAGGACGCTCGAAAGACTAACGTTCTTTGGTATCGCTTTTTCTCCTGCCGGCAGCTCTACACCTACTTGCCCCTTTGCGAATCAATGCAACGTCTGATGGTTGCCCAGGAGACGTTGCCTGCTGTTGACGTTAAGCAGCTTCTTGGCCGGAGAGAAGGAATCTTTAGGACGTGAGGGTACTCAACCCTAAGGTCACGGGAAGCAGTAGCCTTGACCTGCTTGACGATTTCTGTGGCCGCAGTTGTTGGCCAAGCGCGAACAAAGAGATGAACATGATCCGGCATGCTTCTAAGGCTACTACTTCCCGGCTCTGTTCCCGGCACCTGAAGTGAATGAGGTGCTTCGACAAACAAATCAACAACTACTTGCTTTATCCTCTCCGACTACAGTCGGGAGGCTTGCGGCAGGTCATCCTCTGTCAACTCTGTGCCAGCCAACGGTGCATGAACGGCCAGACACCGGCCTTATAGTAGCGATGGCCGCCATCGCCGGTGTACAGCTCGCAGCGCTCACTCACGCCCGCGACGGTGTAGGCCTCTTGAACCTTCTTGAAGGCGATCTCGGTCGCTTCATGAGGGAAGATGGGATCTGTGCGACCCGCCACAGCCAGGAAGGCGCGAGGGGCGATCAGGCTGGCGACATCATACATCTCAGCCACGGCCATTAACCCCGGCACATAATTGCACTCACAGTGTCGGATAGAGCCTATGGAGTGTTCGAAAGTGCAGAAGTAGGAGGAAGGAACACACACGGTGATGCGCTCATCACAAGCCCCGGCGAACAGCGAGACAGTGCCTCCGCCTGAGTTTCCCGTCACGGCAACACGTGAGGTATCGATCTCGGGACGTGTCTTGGCATAGTCGATCAGGCGCATGACATCCCAGACGCGTTCGCCTATTAAGGTTCGCCCGAACATATAGGCATGCATCTGCATGGTGCGGCAAGAGTTGTTCGCATCCTTT
>JBMNSS010000260.1:0-3007 GCA_050945315.1 Limnochordia bacterium
GCTCAGTGTAGAGCCGGGTCTGTTGTATGTAAACGCGGGAGAGGCGGGCGATTACCTTAAGCTCGGCGCCAAGGCGGGTTACCAGGTGGCTCCGTCGGGTAAGCTGACCGCCGAATACGCACAGGACTACCTGCAGAAGAATGCCAATGACAGCAAGATGGCCGTAGGCTTCGAGCTGGGCTTCTAGTTGCATTTCACACAATCGCATTAGAGAGGCAAAAGGGGGGCTGTCCCGTGGTGGGGCAGTTCCCCATATCCCCATATAAGGGTAAGTGGTAAACAGCTCCCGCTTAGCATTTGGAAGTGTGCTAAGCAGGGGCTGTTTTGCGTAAGAAGGTTGCGGGAAGTCTGCTATGGGTCGACCACGGTAGCAGTTCGTTCCGATCGGTCGGTTCATCAAGGTTGCAGTTGGATTGTGGGTCTACATCGCTTTCCTCAGCCGTCGTCTCCGGAACGCTGTTGATGGCGGCACCGTAAAGGATTCCGCAGAGAACAACGGAGCTTCAGCCAGGCTATTGGTGACCGTCGGTAGTTCGCTCCGGTGATTGATGAGGCGCTGGCTGATGGCATGCCAACCAGGTTCGCTTGGGTAGTATCGCACTATCGCTGTGGGCACAGGCGGAAGGGATACGTATCGTCCTGTCGAAGGGCGTGTCGTGTGAGTCCGGGGGTGGAGAACTGAAGAGAATCTGTCAGAACACAATCAGCGGCGGACGGATTCGTGAGACGGCTGTCCTCGCAACAAAGCGTGCGAGGGAGGCTGACAGGGTTACGTGGTACTAAGAGAAAGCGGATTGAGGTCATAGCGTGATGGTGCGTGTGAAGGAAGGCACAGTTGTGGATGACTCGATCGGTTGGTGTGGCCGGGCCTCTTGCTCAGGCTGACGACTTCCCCCGCCGAAACGGTCAGCACTGCCCCGGCCGCAAGTGTAGGCAGGGAAGTCGCAGGTGAAAAATGTGAGAGTCCCGAATCAAGGTGCGGAGACGTGGAAAGCCCTGCCCACGAACGCCGGGAGGAGTCGCATGGAGATAGCATAGAGGTGCGACAACGGCGAGTCGGATTCCTGATCCCAAAGGCCGAGAACGAAGAGGAACAGAAAAACGCCGCGGACGAGGTTCAATAAGTGAGTGAGACGGAGTCTCTACGAAATGCGACAAGTGTGTCCGGTCCGGTTGTCACAAGCAGGCGGAGAGACCTCAAGCTCACAGGCGGACCGGAGTCCGGATTGCCCAGACGAACGCCCTTTTAGTACGGTCATTTTTACCCGCGACTTTTTCCAACGCGGGAGAAGGATTCCGCCTGGATGACGGTGAATATCACTTCACCCCTATATGGGAGGAATTCAAGGCCGTAACGCAGAAGGCATTTTGTGCTTTCTTTAGGAAGGTATCAGCGCGGATGGGAGTAATGTATTAGTGAGGTCTACGAGCTCTGTGTAACGCAGAGATTCCGTGGAGACGCAATTTCACATTGGCATAATCTCGGTGCGATCTACGTCGGAAGAAGGAGGTGTCACCCGCGGTCAGACGTCGTTCGCCAAGCGCCGAGTTGTGTATGGAAGGCGTGCGAAAGGTGCTGCTTGGCTCTTGAACAAGGCGAAGGCAACTAGGAGAACTTCTCCTGTGTTCAAACGCCGGAAGCAGAATGCTAAGAGCAAACCTTCCGAAGTTTAAAGCAGGACTGTTGGGGATCAATGGTCAAGAAATCACCAACGAAAAGAAGACAGGAGGAGTGTTTAATGAAGTCGTCGCATATGATCAAGTCCGTAGTGCTGGCCATGGTTTTGGCCATGGTGGCGTCTACGGCGGCGTTTGCGGTTCCGATATCGGTAGAGGTACAGAGCATATTCAAGTTGTCGAGAGCGTCAGACGAAGGACTGCTCCCGTTCAAGTCGTTTTCGAACACTCATGAGTTCCGTTTCCGTGCGTCTGACTCCGGAAAGTGGACTCTGCATCTGGATACGGCCGCTTCCGGTGCCATCCAGTGGAATGCTCCGAAGTTCCGGGCTCAGTTGATAGCCTCTCCGGTGACCTTTGACGTCTGGGGCGGCGGGTATAACCTGGGCGGTTCGAAGCATGACCCGGCCGAATTGATCGTTATGGGTAGCGCTGGTATCCGGCCCTTCGCCTGGGGCGGCGTAGTCAACACCGTGGCTGCCGGTCAGACGAAAGTTCGCTCGTCCTTCAAGGTGGCCGATGCGAATATCACGACTGACGTGCACTTCCGCAACGCAAACCGCACCTATGTGGAGGCCTACGGCGACTACAAGTTGGATGCAGCCACCATCGGTGGTGTGCTCCGCTACGGATCTGACTCTGATAAGGATCTGAACACAACGGCTCTGGTCGGCTTTGTGAAGACGGAAGTGGCCGGTGTCAACATCGGCGGTTCCGCCGGTGCGCGCTTCGGCGACTCCATCGACGGTGATAACCTCGCTTTCGGTATTGTGGCTGACACCAAGCTTCAGGATGGGGCGCTGGTCCTGCAGGGCGAGTTTGTGAACCGTCAGAAGAACTTCTACGATGACTTGGCCCAAGACGCAGCCCACCAGAACGGCGTTGAGCGCTTCAAAAACCTGTCCAGCGACCCTGCGAAGGCTGAGGGAAGGCTCATCCGCTTTACAGGTACGTGGCTTGGCGAAGCCAACAAGTCCCGTCCTGCGCTCAGCGTGCTGCACTCCACGAGCGAGGCTACTCTGACGAATCTGAAGGGACCGGCCTTCCAGGCCATCGTTCAGCAGACCAAGGATCAGAGCGACGAGCCTGAGATGAAAGTCGTGGCCCGTGCCGGTAGCCGTTTCCTGGAGAACAACCTCTGGGCAGTCGGTGAACTGAATATCTGGAAAGACAAGGACGGCGTAGGTTCCATTGCCGGTGTCGCCGGTAAGGATACCCGCTATCAGCTGCGCGGTCGCGTGCGCTACAACCTCAATGAAGTGGGCTGGAACGGCTGGTTCTTGCTGGGTATCTTCGATCATCAGTCCACCAGCGACGGTAACGATACCGG
>JBMNSS010000261.1:0-2991 GCA_050945315.1 Limnochordia bacterium
CCCTTCGGCTTCCTTCAGACCCCGCCGTTACCGGCGACGCCCTTGCCTACGGGTTGTTTTCCCACTGGCAGGTAACGAAGGTTTCTTTCAACCTTCCGGCTCGGCAAGCATGCCGGGCACACACAGGGGAGGAGAACCCGGGGTGCCCCGGGTTCTCCTCAGAGTCTTCATATAGAATCTGCACTGCTGGGAGCTCACTCCTGCAAAATGGCATCGACGATCCGCTGCGCCTCTTCCAGAGCCGCCGCCGGGGCGATCTCGCCTTTCTCCGCCCGGGTGAGAAGCGGACCCATCTTAGCCGTGATGTCCGGGAAGCGGACAAACGGATATGGTTGCGCGTAGTTGAAGACCTCGGGTATCACGGTCATGTAGGGGATCTCCTGCGCGGCCGTTCTGAAAGCACTGCTCTGCAGGAAATCCCGCCGGGGCGAGGTCACGTTCTGCCGACCGAAGTGCACGAAGTTGCGGACCACCATCTCGGGACTCAGCCACAACTGAATGAACTTCCACCCCAACTCAGGGTTCTTCGCGCCCACGGGTATGGAGAACATATTGCTCCAGGCCGCGGTCGATGAATGCTTGCCTTGGGGTCCGCGGGGAATCGGGGCCATGCCCAGCCAGGAGACAAAATCCGGAGCCAGCGGCTGGATGAAGTTCACCGACGAGGTATCGGCAACGGTCATCGCCGTGGTTCCATTGGCCAGGCTTTTCCACCAATTGGCCGACGGAGCGGTCACATCGTATTCTCTGGCATACTTGACCATCATCTCCAGAGTCTGCACGCCCTTGGAGTCATTGAAGGCGCTCGCCGTATGCGTCTCGTTGTAGAACTGTCCGCCGTTTGAAAACAGATAGGCCGCAAAGTGCGGAACACCGCTCCGGATGATCATTCCACTGCGCTGAATCACTTGATTGGCATCGCGTTTGACGAGAGCCCTGCCGTAGGTGATCAGATCGTCCCAGGTGCCCAGAGCCTGAGGCCGGTCATCCAAGCCGGCTTCGTTGAGAAACTCGCGGTTGTACAGGATGACATTGGCCTCCATGCTCCAAGGAAGACCGTAGACCCGACCGTCTTTTTGAATGAAAGGCATCGCCACCGGCAGAAACCTATCCAGGGCCATGTGGGGAGTCTTGTCGACGTAAGCGTTAAGCTCCGTCAGCATCCCGGCTTCATAGAAGTCACGGGCCCGGGAGATGGAGATCAGGCTGACATCCGGCGGCGCTCCGCCTGCTATAGCCACGATCAGCTTCTCGCTGGTCCAAGTATCCGTGTATTCAAACCTCAAAGTACTGCCCGGATTCTCTTTTTCAAATTCAGCCGTCACCGCTTCAGTCCATGATTGGTACTGGTTCGTCAGATGCGCGTTCCATAGCCATACTACGACTTCCTGATTCGCGGCATGAACAGCCATACCGCCCATGACAACGACCATCGCCAGTGCTACGAATGCTGCCGCTTTCAGTGTTCTTTGAGTTGCCACCAATCCTGCCTCCCTTGTCGTCAAAGCATTAGTCTCCGTGCAACAGCAAGTGTTCCATCCGTCGCCCGACATCCTCGATGGCGGCGGTCAACGGTATCTCACCCGCGTGCAACGCTCTTCGTACGATTTCGGTGGTAATCAGATTCTCCACTTCGATGACGCTGTGTGTCGGGAAGTCAAAGAAAAGAGCCCGCCGGGCGTTCAACACGGCGCCCATCAAAGCGGCCTGATTGACGGGAAGGAACCTGTCGCTTCGATTCTCCACCGACTGGAAGAAGCGCCTCAGAGCACTGATCCGCGCCGGCGGTGTTCCCAAGGCGGCCAAGACATGCGCACCTTCAGTGGCCGCAAACTTCACGAAAGTCCAGGCTGCCTCCGGTCTGGTCGACTTGCGATTGATGCTCCACTGATCGTTGGCGAAGATCTCCACTCGCAAGCCGACGGGGCTCACCGGACGACGGACCATGTCTATCGGCAGTTCGGTGCGTTGCGGTGCATCCATGATCCCGCTCACGCTCATCTGCTCGATGGCCGCACCTCCGTTCCAGACCTGCTCGCCCCTGTTCCAGCGAACAACGGTGCCGTCATGGTGGATCATCTGTTGAGCAAAGGCCAATCCTTCAAGGCTTTTCTCGCTTCCCAACACCCATTTGCCGTCGGAGTCAAAAAACGCCCCGCCCATGCCAAACACCCACGGAGCAGTATAAGTGGCACTCACCGACATACGAAAACCGTAACGGCTGGTCTCACCGTCGACCACCTGAGTCAGCTTGCGGGCGTAATCACGCAATGCTCCCCACGTCCACTGATTCTTGGCATCAAGATCATTGGGATCGGCCAGACCGAGCTCCGGAGGCAAATCCGTGCGGTAGGCGAGGCCGCAGACGTTCATGTAGAAAGGCAGGCCGTATTGCTCTTCCGCGAATTCACCCCAGTTGACATAAGTCGAAGCCCACATCCCCGGCAAGAAGTCCTTGATATCCTCCGCTGTCAGATCGCGACGAATGTAGGGGCGCAAATCCAAGGCGACACCCTTCATCACCAACTCGTGGTTGCGCGTATGCCATCCCATCCAGACATCGAGTTCAAGCCCAGCGGCCAGATGCACTGTCAAAAAGGCGTGATGGTCTCCCGACGATTGGATCAAATCCACTTTGTACTGCGGATACTTCTCCTCGAAAGCAACTTTCAACGCCTCGGCCCGGGCCACATGAAGAACAGCCGACGAGATCAAAACCTTGATCGTCTCAACTGCAAGGGCCGTCGCCGACATCAACAAGAAAACAAACATGGCCACCGCAACAACAACCCATCTTCTGTGCGCCATGAATGCCCACCTCCGTGTGAACAGTGATTTTCCGGGGATATCCGGGTCGCCCGTGAGAGCCCGCCCCACTCGATGGCAACCGGTACAAAAAGACCATTCCGCGTAACCGATCACCCACCTTCCACGAAGATGCGTATTTCTCCGAAAAATGGCCGCGGCTGGACGCGAGACTGTGTTCTTGGT
>JBMNSS010000262.1:0-2960 GCA_050945315.1 Limnochordia bacterium
TCTGACACCATCGGATCAAGAGCCCTTCCGGCTCTGATGTGGTCGAATGGGGGAAGTTCGTCCCACGAAAGCAGGTCTTTGTCCCTCAGATCAGGTCCTCTTCTGACATTTCTCGCCTCGAGCCCTTCTATGGCAATGACTCCAAGAACGGCTTCATGGCGGAGTGATAGGTGTCGTCGAGAAAGGCGGCAACCCCTATGTAGCGCCGGAACCCGCTGTCGAGTTCCTCTTCGATGAAACTACGGATCTGCTCGTGTACAGACCCATCCGCCGGAGCGAGGCTGAACTCGGATAAATCCACGCAGTAGCCGGAAGTGTATGGGGAACGGCCGGTCTCCCAGGGCGGGGACTGACATCGACGAAACCCATGGAAGCCGCCGACGCCGAATGTATAAGCAAAGCCAACCCCGCGCGCGTCCTCGGCGATGAGAACCGATGGGATACGTTTTCTCAGGGCATAGACGTGGGCGTGGCATTCATATCCGACGTGCAGATCGCATTTGTCGTAGATCGCAAGCCGGTCGTAGTTTCCGCTCAAGTTGATCACTTCAAAGCCGAGTTCAGCCGCTTTGGCACGTATGCGCCTGTTCTTGGCCAATACGTCCGGGCGCATCGCCGCGCTGTTGTCCGGTCTGAAATCCTGCCCAATGCGGTCCGCATCAGCCAGATGAAAAGCGCAAAGCCTTTCGGCTCGCGGGAATAGACCCGCCAGCATCTCAAGCATCTGAACGGCTTGCTCCACGTAGAAGGCGCTGAGAGGCGGCGAGAAGAGTACCCGGTCGATAGAACGATTTCGTCGCATCGGCTTCCCCAGGCATCCGACGTCATACCAGGCGGGGTCGCCTGTCATCAGTGTATTGGCAATGCCGTGCTTCTCCAGCATTCGGCAGGTGAAATACTCCCTGCAAGACAGGCTATCAACGTTGCCTGCTATCAAGTGAAGGAAGCGCTGAGTCTCATCGGAGTATGTGATGCGCCGCCTGCTTTCCATATCGCCGGGATAGGCATTCCAATTGGCCCCGATCGGTATCATAGGGACTCTGATCTTTGAGAGGTCGTCCGTCAAGCGGTACGTTCGGGGGTACATCGGTGTATCGCGGATGGGGAATGCCGGCATTAAGACTGCCCGTGACCGGTTAATCTCGTCAAGAAGGTCATCGAGCGGATCCTCTCGGAACACGGTCAGGAAATCATGTTCGCCTTTTATCTCCCGGACCAGCGCCTTCACTGACTCCTCGATAAGCAAATCGCCGACGTTGGCACTGGACCCCGCAGGGTAGGTCGTGAGAAGGACATACATAGCCGTGACACCTCTTCAGTTTTTGGATGGGAGCGGAGGGTATCGATGGGGAGGCTACTCCCGCGCTGAGATCCTCGGGATGGCGCGGGAGTAGCCTGTAGTCTTATCTGCCTGCTCGTATGGCACGAGCCTGTGAAAGGTGGACGTCCGCCTTTCGGTCATACTCTTCGATGAAGGCGGAGAGGGCAATGTCTCCGCTCAGAAACGACTTCACCAGTGAGGTGAAGATGGTCGAGTACACTACCCTGTTGGCAGGGATGCCGAAGGCACCGGGACCATAGGCATACTGGATCAGCGAATGAGCAATGTACTGGTAGGCCGGTGATGTGGTTCTCAAGAAGGAACGGAAAACGGGCTCGGCCAGAACCGAACGGCGGGTCGGCAGTAGTCCGGTGGCCGCGCTATAGCGCGCCATTCCTGTGGCCGAGATCAGGTGTTTGAACACCTGCCAGACTTCGTCACTGATCTGCCCGCTTGCCGGCTTGGCCAGGGCAAAGGATCGGTGTGATCCGTCCAAGCTTGGCATCACGTCTGTCGACCAGCGTAGCATCGGCGCGGCGCGAGTGAAATCCCGAGCGTTGGGATCCTGTTCTATGGTAGGTAGTCTGAAGTTCCCGCTGGTGAAATAAGCGGCACGCCCCGAAACGTACTGCTCTACCGCGTTGCCGGCGCTGAGATGCACCTCACCTACACGAAGGAACCGCTGTTGAGTAAGCTCCCATAGTGTGTCGAACGTTCGACGAAAGGCCTCAGAGCGTCCCATGGGATAAAGGGTATCCGGATCCCACAGGTAACCGCCCATGATGCGCATAAAGAACTTGGCATTCGGGGCCGCGTTGTTGGCCAACAGCGCGTCAAGCTCGATCTCGCCTTCTCTGTAGGTGCGGAGTTTCGGAAGCTGGGCGTACAAGTCAGGCCAGAGCCAGCCTTCACTGGGTTCGGCCACGCCTCGGCTTTGCAGAAGATTCATGTTGTAGAACATCATGGTAATCTGTGTGTCGACGGGAATGCCGAACAGTTTGCCGTCCCACATGCTGCTTTCAAGCAGACCGGGAAAGATGTCCGAGCGTACGTCGTCCAACAGACCATCGCGGCGCAGATAGGGCATGAGATCGACCTGTACGCCGTTGATGCCGTACTCTACATCGGTGAGTGATGCACCAATGAATATGTCCGGGCCCACACCTCCCGAAATGGCCACGATCAAGGGATCATACAGGCTGGATATGGAGACTTCTACCTCTATATCCGGATTGGCCTCCAGGAATGGCTCCAAGGCGGCCAGTACGCCGTCGTTGCGATAGGCCTCACCGGTATTCCAGAGGACGACCTTCTTTAGCTCTGCTGCAAGGACATCCGTTCCTGCAATGACAAGCATCACGAGCAGGATGGCCGTTGCGAAACGCCATCGGTGCTGCATTGTTTGCCCTCCTTCATGAAGATTAAGTATTCGGACGATCACATCACACTTCTCTCTCCCGACAGATGGCACCACGAATCAACGTGGACCCCGGCGGATTGCCCCCTTCGTACCAGGCGACCAAAACCTCGCCATCGGCCAGCTGCACGCACGCCGGATAGCCCAGATCTTCTGAACCCCCTTCATCGAATAAGATCGTCTCGTTGGCCGGATCCCAAGTTCGGCCTTCGTCCGTGCTGA
>JBMNSS010000263.1:0-2937 GCA_050945315.1 Limnochordia bacterium
TCCCCCGTATGCGAGGAGAAGGTCCGCAGACTAAAGGAGATCCTGGCGGTTCATCTTCATTGATTCAGGACGGTCTTCTCAAGCCGCGCATAGGCATGCGGCGGTTTGGAAGGCCTACTGCGAAGCGTTCATCCATGACTGACATCATGAGGACCTCGTATACTCTCATGAGTGCCGAAAGGCGCCGCCTCTCGCGGAAGTTGTTCCCCTGACAACCTGATGGCAACCTCAAGCTCAACGGCGCCTTCCACACTACCGGTGCAGAACCCGTAGGCAGAACCTCACACGATGGCCCGGACGAGGTGGTCGTTCCTCCCCGGTCAATCCGAGTTGAACAGCCCTGTCACCGCCTCGGCGATCTTCTTCAGGTTTCCATCGATCCCCTTGCCCATGTCTGATGCCAACGCCGTGACCAGACAGTCGACCACCAAGAGCTGGGTCAGGCGAGAGGTGGTGGCGAAACGGTGAAACGGCAGCTCATCCGATGCCGTCAACAGTAAGACATCGGCGGCTTGGGCGATCTTGGAAGCCATGTTGTTCGTTACGGCTATCGCAAAAGCGCCCCGCTTACGACCGATGCGCATCAGGTTCACGATATCCAACGTATTTCCCGAATGCGAAAAGGCCAGTACCACGTCATTGGGTGTGGCCAAAGCCATGTGTATCGCCATGTTATGCGACTGCTCATCATATAGGGCAGTGATCCCCAGTCTGCTCATCTTGATCTGAAAGTCACGGGCCACCACGCCCGAGGTCCCGGCACCTAAGAGGTAGACTCGTGAAGCCTGCCGGATGCGCTCAGCCGCCAATGAGACCTGCTCCTCGGAGAGCACCCTTTGAGTATTGCGGATCGATGTCACTGCGCGCTCAAAGGTACGGTCCAGTTCACCCTCCAGCGATGCATCGGCGGACTGGGCGCGATGAGACTCGGACGCCTGCGATTCCAGAGCGATCTTGAGCTTGAGCTCCCGAAACCCACTGTATCCGATGGATTGACAAAAACGGACAATGCTCGCATCACTGACCCCGACCCGGTCAGCCAATTCCCGAGCCGTGAGATAGATCACCTCCGATTCGTTGTTGAGAATGTACTGAGCGATGGCCCGTTCGGATGGAGTCATGGCTTCCACCCTCCCGAGAATGGCTCTCACTGAGTCTTCATTCAACCAGTCTTCACTCCCCTTGCTTCAACTCCGACTGATGGTTTAGCCCCGCTGACACGGGTCACTCGTTTCGGTCAGCAACCGGATCCTCTGTCCACGGCCGCAAAGCAACCGATGTCGAGCCGCGGTCAGCGATCTTGGCCGCCCGCCAACACGTCGGACGAAAGAGCACTTCCAAGAACGGCAAGTCACAGTCACCACTGTGCTTTACGCCTGCGGTCGGCTCAACTCGATCATCGCCGCAGTCCGCTCCGGTACTATCAACATGACTTCAGCCGAGGAATCGTCGGCGGCACGCACCTCCCCGGTCACTCCGGCTCCCGTGAGGTCGTGGCACGTCGTCTCCACCGAGTGAGGCGTGTTCACCCGGTAGACCACCTCCTGGGTACGGTCTGAGAAGTTGGCCACGGCCAGCGCTCTTTTTCCCGACAAGTCACGCCACAAAGAAGCGATGACACACGGCAGCTGAACCGGTTGCGCCTGATCGGGTCTGTAGTACCAGTTCATCTTCACGACTTCCACCGGTGTCATCTCTTGCGGAGGAGGGCACATGTGGCCCTCGATGAGATAATCGCGACCTGAGGCGAAGGCGCGACAGACGCGATCAAGGAATCCGGCTTCGGCCGCGTACTCAGGGCTCAAGAGCCTTTCAGCCACGGAGTTGCGAATCCATCCCAGCTGACAGCCCCACACAAACATCTGGGCTATCTTGGCCGCGAACACGTGTGGCTGGCGCAGATCACCGTCATAGAACGCCCGGCCGAACGTGATGACGTACCCGCTGTAGACGGCGGCGAATAAGGGCACTTGGTAGTCGGGGCAGGGCATCCACATCAAGTAGGCCGGAATGCCGGCCATGAAAGGCTCGGCATTGGACTCCGTGGTCAAACCGAGGGGTTCCTCGCCCGGGGCGTTGAGTCCGTGTATTCTCTCCAGCATGGCCTCATAACCGCGTATGGCGTAATCCCCGCCGCCCGGAGCATGCCCGTGGTCCGGTGAAAAACAAAGCGGCGGAGTCCCGGCGGCCACCTGGTCAAGGTAGATGACACGGATCCCCAGTTGCTCCCGCATGGCTTTGACGATGCTCGTCACCTTGCCCTGCCAGTACTCCGTGGCGCTGCACATTGGTACCAAGTACTGGTGGTTCGCATACTGCTCAAAAAGCATCGGATAGTGAGAAGGCTCACAGCGCGGAGAGGCTTTGCGAGCACAAAAACGCTCAGCATCATCCCGTTGCCACGTCCGGCTGTTGGGATCGGCCAGACGGGCGTTTATGTAAGGCATGACCTTCACACCGGCGTTGTCCAGACGACGCACTTGCTCGGCGAAACCCTCTTTGGCCGGCAGATAGTCCGGAAATGAAGTGTTAAAGGGAATGCGGTGCCAGTTGTACCAATGGACCGCGCTCGGGTAAGGAAAGCGCTCATGCAAAGCCAGAGCCACATCCCCTACTTCCTCCACGGCTATCTCTCTTGCCGTAGACAACGTGCCCGTGTCCTTGCCCGAAGACAGACACCACCACAAGACCGTGTCTTTGAGCCACTCGGGTATGTCCCGACGCTCCTTCACCAAGCCCTTGCGAGTCCAAAACTGCTTCAGTGCCCACTGCCGATACAGCTGTGCGGCCGCGTACCAATCACCAGTGAACAACTCCATGACGAGGCCTTCCAAATGCGTCTCCGCCTGAACCCGGGTCATATCTTCGGGCATGTGAATGACAGACATGTCGATCGTCTGACTCCTTGGATCAGTGGCCACCCGAAACGTCTTAGGG
>JBMNSS010000264.1:0-2902 GCA_050945315.1 Limnochordia bacterium
ACAATAAACAGGTCGTTTGGACGCTCGGGACCGGCCATGGTCCGAAGCAGCCGGAAAGCGCTCATGCTAAGGTCCTGGCCTTCATCGACGATGATGGCTGCGTATAGGGGCTCATCATGGTGCGCGGCGATCAGTTGTCTGCATTCAAACATCGCCGTTTCCGCATCTCTGACACATCGCTCATTGCATAGCCTTCGATACTCCTCAAAGACCTGCCAAACAGCCACACGCTTGCGCCTGTCCAATCGCAGGCCTCGGCCCTGACGGGACACCTTCAGATAATCCGTCAGGGAGAAGGCCTCGTGCGCATAGACGATCTTGGACCACTCATCCTGGTAAAACCTCATGTCGAATTCAAGGGATGCCCCTTTCGAAGCAATGGCCTGCTCCCACAGTCCATCTAGTTCCTCCCCGTACACAACTCGATAGCCATAGTGCATCTCTTGGAGGAACTGAACCACCCAGCGATCCAGATTGGTCACTTCGATCCTCTTCAGCTCATCGGGGGTGCATATTTTCCGCAGGTTTTCTTGAATATCAGCGGCCAGGTTTTGGGTAAATGTGGTGAACAGAATCTTGTCCCGCGCATCGATTTGGCCGGCCAGCCACTTGGCCCTATGCATCGCCACCACGGTTTTGCCGGTTCCGGCCCCGCCCGTGACCCGCGCCGGACCGTTGAAAAAACGGGTGACGATCTTCCGTTGGGTCGGATGCAAAAAGACCCGCCAGCGCTCAAGCGGCGCTGCCAACATGGTTCGCAGTTCATCGTCGTCATCGACCACGACGAAACTCTTAAGACTCCCGGGATGAGTGAGAGCCTTGACAAAATCATCCGGCTTGATCTCCTCATCGGGTGTCGAATCCTCAAAGAGTGTATCCAACACCTCATCGACCGAAAAGCCGTGAGCGATCAACTCCAGGCCTTCGTAGGCATCCTCCGGATAGGTGCTCTTTAGTTCATAGAGTTCTTCCAGGGCGGTGATAGCCCGTGTCTCTTCCAGTTTTTCTTCCGGAACCCCAAGTCGCAACAGGTTCTCATCTGAAATCCCTCTGAACAACAAGGGTCTCCCATCAACCTGCGAGCTCAGATCACACGTCTCTTCCCTAACATCGAAAACTTGGACGATTCCTGTGGTCGGATTCACCTTACAGCGTTTGCGACACGCCCACTCATAGGCCCGGTCGTGGTGATCAACCCATAGAAGAAGACAGACACCCGTCTCTTCTTGTCTGACAACAACGGCGCGGTAGGTATCGTCAATTCGAACTGAGTGCATATTGGGATCATAGGCATTGCGAATTCTCTCGTAGTTGATGCCAGGTGACCCTGGGTTAGCCCGAAATCTGCTCATGAAATCCAGCACACGACCCTGCTTTTGTCGCGGGAGATTGGCAAACGCCTCGAGAAAGCCGGACGAGATAGCGATCAGATTAGTACTCACTGCTCTATGCCTCCTGCCGTAACACAACAACGAGGTCGGTAACCAAAAGACACCGTCCAACTTGTCGGCATGCGCCGTCAGGAGAGGCAGATCCGCCTCTACGCCGCAAATGCGCTAAGTGGCTTTTGCTGACAGTACCAACGACGAGAATGTTGAGTCGTAGGGTCTATCCGTATTGATCAATGCTGCCGCAACACGATCAAGTTCCACGCGGCATCGACCACCGGCACCAAAGAGGCGGACGATGCCGTCTTCGAATCCGACCGCGACGACTCACCTTGCACACTGACGGAGAGTGCGTTCGTCACTGCCCCTGACACTCGGTATTTCAACCATCATCTCGGCAAAGCGCGAGATTCGGCGCCGCATCTTGAGCCCGTGTAGCCGATGCCGGAACCTCAAAGGCCTTGTTTCCGTGGTGACCAGGTGGGGCACTCGCCGATGGGAGGACGACGCCTATCCCCCGGCCCTTGATATGGTCTTTGAAATGCCGGGTGCACAGGCCTCTCTCATCTTCTTTCACAGGCTTTGCGCCGAGTCACAAGCATTGTGCACCGCCCCGCTGAGATGCTGTCCCACAAGACGTTTGACGATAAGTCCGATCATTTTTCGGTGCTGTCTTGGTATATTCGGGGCAATCATGGCAGGCCGGAGTGGCATGCTCTGACTGTCATGTCTTCACGGTTCGACGATGTCCAGGGTTTTGCCAACCTCTTGGTAAGGCTGATCAATCCTCCGTCACAGGACAGACGGATATCGATAGCCACTCGTCAAAGGCCGTGAAACCCCGCCTTTTCGACCATCCATTCTTCCTCCGGGACAGTGTGGCACCCACCCAAGGCAACCGCATTTCACGGTAAAATTAGACAAAGAGGGTATATAACCCTGTGCAATACAGGTATTCCTTAAGTTCAAACAGACGGCTGCCATCCATCCGCCGAAGCCCATACGAGCCGATGTCCGCCGGAATCCGTTCGCCAAACAAACACCTTGTATTCCCCTGTTTCTGAATCATGCAGAAAACGTTAGTGGCGTTGGCAGGATTGCTGTTGTCCCTATAGGAGGTATTGTTGTTACACAATATTGACAGAGGTGATTTGGCGATGTTTGGCTGCAATAACGCCGCCGGAAAAATCTGTCTGACGTCGGCGCTTGCTTTGGTCGCACTGCTTTTAGTGGCCGGCGGGTCGCAGGCCGAAACCAAAACGCATATCGAGCTGTGGACCAACCATCGCATTGAGGATCAGCCCATCTTCGAAAGACTGATAGCCGAGTTCATGGCCAAGTATACAGACATAGACGTGGAATGGACCAACATCCTGGACGGGGGAGATATAGACTGGAACAACAAGATCGCAACATCCGCCGCAGGCGGAGCGCTCCCCGACGTATTCTACGTCAGGGCGGGAACAGACCAGCAGTACTTCAGAAGCGGCTTTGTCTACGACATTGATTCCATG
>JBMNSS010000265.1:0-2901 GCA_050945315.1 Limnochordia bacterium
TCGGGATTTTGCACCGTTACCAAGCGTAACGTCAAGGTTCTTCAGGAGCCGTATACGGACCCGTACGTACGGTTCTGTGAGAGGGCCGACGCTGCGCCAGATCAGCGCAGCGTCACCCTACTCGATACAACTGTGCATCCCGATTTCTGAAAGGAGCGTCATAGTGAGATATAGCAAGCGTTTAGCGGTCATAGTCACGATGTTGTTGGTTCTTTGCGGTATGGTTGGCGTAGTTGCAGCCGCGGAGGTGGAGTTCTGGGTTTGGTTCGGCGGAGCGCAGGCTGAAGTCCTTCGGGGGGTCTTGAACGATTTCTCGGCCAGGAATCCCGGTCTTTCAGTCAGGCTGGTGACGGGTTCTCACGGTGAGAAGCTCATGACGGCCATTGCGGCCGGATCCCCACCCGATATCGCCTGTATGCACGGCGGAGAGTATTCAGTCTTAGGTATGAAGGGGCTCTTGCATCCATTGGACCCTCTGCTTAAGGCCCACACAGATTTCCAGATCAAGGACTTGGCTCGTGGCTATGAAAGACTCGGCATATATGACGGCACGCGTTATGCTCTGCCGTTTTGGGACGTAGCACCGACCTACGCGTTGGTGTACAATGCCGATTTCTTCGATGAAGCAGGGATCATACGCCCGGCCCGCGATCGGGCGCCGTCGTGGACTGAAGTGGCTGAATTCGCCAGGAAACTGACCCGAACGGATGCCGACGGTCGGCTCACTCGAGTGGGCTTCAGCACCAGGGAAACCTGGCATGCGCGTTCGTATACCTTCGAGTCGTTGTTTGACGTGGAGCTGTACAAAGAAGGCTACAGGCCGAACCTCGCGGGTAACACCAAATTGGGCTCGGCCATAGCTCTGATGAAGGAGCTTTTCGTGGATCCGTATCCCGGCATCCTGCAGTTTGGTCCGTCAGTTACTTCAGGCAAGACAGCCATGATCATTCATGGGGCTTATCTTGTTGGCGGACGGCTGGAAAAGCAGCTGCAGCACGAAGTGGATGCCACCTGGGCTCCGCATATCGACGGGAGACTCACCCAGCGCTGGCGGTCTTGGTGTGTAGGTATTCCCACGGGCAGTGACCAACCGGCCGAGGCCATACGCCTGATTGTCTTCTTGCTCAGTGATCAGGAAGCCATCAACACTATGTGGGATGGAGCGGGGGCCTTTACGGCCAATCAGAGGTATCTGCTGGCCAAGTCAAGACAGATGCCTCATCTTGAGCGCTGGTTTATCGATACGCTCTTTGAAGCCGAGCGTATAGTGGTCGAAGATATGAGCCCCATGAAAGTGACCATGCAAGATGCGGTCCAGATGGTCGTCGACAGCGTCTTCAACGGACGAGAGACACCTGCAGCCGCTCTGGATAATTCTCAGGCTTTTGCCATGGGTAACTGGCGAACCATTTACGAGTCGCAATAAGAAGCGGGGAGTGTAAGGAATGCAGATTGTTGAACCGGCCAGAACTCTCAAGGTTGTCGACGGCTATGACCTCATCGTCTGCGGAGCCGGACCGGCGGGTATGGCTGCCGCGATCAATGCGAGTCGTTTGGGGTTGCGGGTTCTTCTGATAGAAACCCAAGGATGCTTGGGTGGGATCTGGACAGCGGGCCTTCTTTGTCTCGTCCTCGATGTAGCAGGCAAGGGCGGGTTCCTGACAGAGATCAGCGAGCGACTGGATGCGGCGGGAGCCAGAGTGCTTCGCCCGGCACGGCGGGTCGACTTCCTCTATGATCCGGAAACCATGAAGGTATTGTTGGAGCAACTGTGCGTTGAGGAGGGCGTTGATGTCCGGCTGCACACCCGTGTGGTCTCCGCCGTGCGAGGCGGCAACGGGTTGCAGGCCATCGTCACCGAGGGCCCCGGCGGTCGCGAGGCTTTTGCGGCTTCGCTTTTTGTCGACAGCACAGGCAATGGCGATTTAGCCGCCTATGCAGGATGTGCGTATGATCACGGGCATCCCGAAACCGGAAAAATACAGCCGGCAACCTTATTTGCCATCATCAGCGGGGTGCCGAAGGACGAGCCGGGAACCCGGAGCGGTGAGGACAAAGTGCGCTTCCGCAAGATGTTCAACTCCGTGGGTGTTGATCCCAGCTATCAATCGCCCTCACTGTTTCCCTTGCCCCATCCGGACCTTCACTGCTTGATGATCAACCACGAATACGATGTCCGTTGCGACTCGGCGGAAAAGATCACTCAGGCCACTATGCGGGCTCGCAAGGAAGTCTACCTCGCCGTACAGGCACTGCGCCGTCTGCCGGGCTGGGAAGAGGTGCGGTTAGTTACAACAGCGTCTCATATCGGTCTGCGGGAAGGAAGGCGCATCCGCGGGTTGTATAACATAACCGTGGATGATCTTCTGGCCGGACAGCGCTTTGATGATGGTATATGCCTTGCGCGTTTCGGCATTGACGTACACGCCTTGGAGCGCAGCGCGGCAACGGGCTACACCAATTTCGGGCTTCGCAGTCAGCCGTATCATATTCCGTACCGAGCGTTGGTGGCTCTGGATTTACCCAACCTGGCTTTGGCCGGACGGTGTATCAGCGGCGACTTCTATGCCCATGCGTCCTACCGGGTGACGGGCAATTCCGTTCCCATGGGCGAGGCGGTGGCCATAGCAGCCGCTATGGCACGAGACACGGGAAGTTTTCACGCCGTGGACGGAAAAGCGGTATCTGACAAGATGCGGGTCAGAGGCTATGAGCTGTAGAGACAGCCGGTAGAAAACGCGCTCTTTGAGTCCAATCCACGGCCGACGACGAAGACGGTCAGCACGTTACTTGATCGACATTCTCAGGCCTCGCGGTCTGCGGGGGTCGATCATGCCGCAACACCGTTTTCAAGTCCTTTGAGCGCTGCGAGGTGCTTGACCGTTGGCGGGTGAGGGGAAA
>JBMNSS010000266.1:0-2901 GCA_050945315.1 Limnochordia bacterium
TCGGGCCTCACCGGTCTGCGAGGGTCAATCATGTGCGGCGGCAGTCGCAAGCTCAACCGGCCTCAGTTCGTCTGACGACGAGCTACGTTACGAGCGGATGACATGGGCACCCCGGGGTGCTTCTCCGGCTTCGGGCTCTGCGGCAGGTGGTTAAACAGCACGGATCAAGGCAGCGGACAGTGTCACCCAAAAACCGCTCGATAGCATTGGCGAGGAGACCAAGACCACCATCGAGGTAAGAGTTGCCCATGAACAGGGTTTTCGTGTTGGATACCGGCGAGAAACCCTTACAGCCGACACATCCGGCAAAGGCTCGGACACTGCGCAAGCAAGGCAAAGGTGCCGAGACACAGACCGGGTTTCAAATCTGACAATTGCCTGCAAAGAGTGTAACCGCGAGAAAGACAATCGGACGGCAGCGGGGTTTGGCTTTCCGCATATCCAAGAGCCGGCTGAAGAACCAATACGCGACGTAGCGGCGGTCAATGCGACACGCCGGGAGCTGTGGCGGCGTTTGGACAGAGTGGGTCTGCCACCGGAGACCGGCACCGGAGGTATGACGGCATACAGCAGGGATATCCGAAGGCTGATTGGATCGACGCAGTGTGCGTGGGAGCGAGCGGTACCGAGATCGTGCTCGATGCGAAAGCACCGTGGCTATCGCCATGGAGATTTGGCGGGGTTTCACCATCCGTGGTGCTCCCGGGATTCCTAAGGAGGGGATTGCAGTGCAGCTTGTGAAACGGAGATTGTCGTGTGTCGTAGTGCTGCTTCTTCTTATCTCGGGCTTGGCCTCATGTGCTGAGCCGGTGACCATCGACTTCTTGTCGTTTTTTGTAACCAAAGATGAGCAGTTGGCCAGATCGTTGATCGCTGATTTTGAAAGAGCCAATCCGGATATCCTCATTGAGCTTGAGATCAAGCCTTACCGGGAGGTTGCCCAACAGGTTTTGGTCCGGGTGGCAGGCGGTACGCCTCCGGATGTTATCGATCTTCACCCCTCCAACTTGTACTCGTTTTGTCGGCAAGGCATTTTCCTGGACATCACCGATCGGGTTCATCGGGAACTTGATCTGAACGACTTCTTTCCGGCAGTCTTGGAGTCGGTCAGTCTGGACGGGCGCATCTACGCCATGCCACAACGTATCTCTACGTATGTCTTGTTTTTCAACACCGACCTATTTGATGAAGCGGGACTGCAGTATCCCAGCAAAGACTGGCAGGATGCCAGCTGGAACTGGGATGCTTTCTACGAGGCAGGCAAGAGAATCCGCCGGGACATCGATGGTGACGGTAGAGCCGATCTGCATGGATCCTGGATGGACACACGCGTAGAGCAGAAATTCCTGCCCTTCATGTTCCAGGCCAGTGCAGAACTCTTTGATAAGGAGTACACCACGTTTCGCTTGGGTGAAGAGTCGGGTCTGCGGGCCATTCGGTTTGTACAACAGGCTCTTGTGGATGAGGTCATAATCAACTCCACTACTACGTGGTATCAGGGGCGCTGCGGCATGGGCCTCGATATCCCTCCTTCCATGGTCGATTTCGGCTCGCAGGCCACGTTTGGTTTTGATGTGGGCGCTCTCCCTCAAGGTCCCGCCGGGCCGGGGACCACGATCCAGCCCATTCCGGTCGGTATCGTGGCGCAGAGCAAACACCATGGGGCCTCCTGGCGATTCCTGAAATACTACATGAGCCGTGAAGTGGCAGAGCAGCATTCACGGGCGGGTATCATTGTCCAGCCGCGGCGTTCGGTGACCGGCAACGTACGCAACTACCCCGCAGTGGGCATCACCGATATGGGGCCGTTCATCGGTGCTCTGAATGTCGGACGGATGGTACCCAATCAACACGCGGCATTTCCGCAGATCGCCACGATGGTCAACAACGCCTTGGGTCCTGTATGGAAAGGACAGGCCGATCCCAGGCCGGTGCTCGAAGGCCTACGGGGAGCCGTTGAGGAACTGCTAAGAACACCAAGATAGAGCAAAACAAAGGGGCATGACATGCATGTACGGAGCACACGCGCAACCTAATGTTCTATCACCGCACAGCCGGGGTACTGTGCTGGAGGATGTGTGGCCACCCGTGTTTTGGGGCGGCGAGCGCTTGGAAGAGATAAAGCGCAAGATTGGTGAACTGGATTGGGCGGCTGAGTGTTACCGGCTGTTGCTGCAGGAGGCAAGACCCATCCTTGACGATGAGCCTCTGCTTCCCATAGAACCTATCGGTTGGCGGCACAGCTTCTACTCTCCGACCTCCGGCGAGCATCTCATCTTCGATCCTCGCCGAGACAGCGATTTCGTTGACCCATCCAATCAACAGACGTGGAACGGTGAGGCGTATCGAAAGGCGTGGGCCTTGCTCGTTCATGAGCGCACCTACCGCTTGATGCGGAGCATGGCCTTGCTCTACAGGCTTCAGGGCGATCAACGCTTCGGCGAATGGGCGGTGACCGGGCTTCAAAAGGCGATCGACATGTTCTCTCACAGAGAGTTGCGGGAGGGCAACAACTCCGAGGCCCTGTATTTTCAGCCGTTGTATGACGCACAGGTTATCGCCTTGATTGCCAACACCTGTTCTCTTTTGCAGGGCACCCCGCTCTATACAGATGCTTTGCACGAGAGCGTGGTGAAGGGCGTCTTTGAAGAAGCCATGCCCTACCAGATCAGCTTTCTCGAAAAGCGCGGGGCCCACAACATGACGTGCTATGTCGACGCGGCGCTTTTGTTCGCCGGACAACTCGCCCGGCGTTATGACTGGGTGGATACGGCCCTGTATCATCCCACGGGTGGCTTTTTGGCCATGATGAACAACGGCCTGGCTCGAAGCGAAAAGGGAGAGATCGACGGTTTTTGGCGGGAGGGAACGCAGTTTTACCACTTCTACTCAGTCTGCCCG
>JBMNSS010000267.1:0-2881 GCA_050945315.1 Limnochordia bacterium
ACCTTCCGGCGCGGCAAGCATGCCGGGCACACGCGAACGCACCGAGATCCGTACTCCCGTGGTGACGGCACCAATGCCGAAGCCGCCGATCCCCGGTAGCTATGCATCGCCTTCGGCCATCGCGTGGGTCATCCACAACAAGTACGTCCAAGGCATACCGCTCTATCGCCAGGAGCAAGAGTTCAGTCGTCTTGGGGTGGCCCTCTCCCGCCAGACGTTGGCCAACCGGACTCTGGAAGCGACCGAACGTCATCCTGTTCCCATCTATGAGCGCCTTCACACGGAGCTTTTGAAAGGCGACATCATCCAGGCGGATGAGACCACTGTTCAGGTGTTGAGGAAACTCGGCAGAACTGCGGAGATGCGCTCGTACATGTGGCTCTATCGTTCGGGGCGGGACGGACCACCGATGTGTTGTTTGACTATCGACAAACCCGCTCCGGCAAACATCCGGCGGAAATCCTATCCGGATTCCCAGGCTGTCTGCAAGTTGATGGCCACGCAGGTTACGGGAGAATTCCCAACGTGACCCTGATCGGGTGTTGGGCCCATGCCCGCCGCGGCTTTGTCGACGCGCTCGCTATCTTACCGAAGGAGTCCCGCAGCGGAGCGACCTGTGCGCCGGCGATAGGGGTGGAATACTGCAACCGCCTGTTCGAGATCGAACGTGAACTGAAGGATCTCTCTCCGTCGGAACGTAAGGCCGAGCGTCTTGTCCGCAGTGTGCCGGTGCGAACGATTTCCACGCCTGGTTGACGATGTTAGTCACTCAGGTAACGCCGAAGAGCGTTTTGGGCAAAGCAGTTGCATATTGCCTAAACCAGGTGGAAGAAGCTTCACGGCTATTTGCTTGACGGCCGCCTTGAGATCGACAACAACTGGGCAGAGCGTGCAATCAAGCCCTTCGTCATCGGTCGGAAGAACCGGCTGCTCTCAAACACGCCACGTGGTGCACGAACGAGCGCCGTCATCTACAGCCTTGTGGAGACCGCCAAAGAGAACGGCTTGAAACCGTATGAGTACATCTCCCATCTGCTTGAGCGGATTCCGAACGTTGATCCGGGTGATCCCACCGCGCTTGATTCCTTCCTGCCGTGGTCTGAAACGGTACCTGCGGCCTGCAGAAGCTTGCGCAACAACCGGTGACCTCCGCTATCGCATAGAGATGACCATGGCCGAGTTCGCCCTATGAAGGAGCAAAAATGGGAGACTCCAAGTCGATCGACTCCGAGAAGATCAAAGCGAAGATGAGAGAACTCAGTGAACGGCTGGCTGAAGCTCCCAAGAAGAAGCAGTATCGGGAAAGACTGTCAACCGCTAGTGGGAGCGCCACGAGGAACGAAACAAGACATTAGCCGGACGCTACCTTCATGCAGATCATATTAGCAACGGACAGCTTAAGCCCGGCTGGACTGAAGATCAGTCCGTCGTTAGCTTCAGTATCCGCCAATATGCTGTTCGCCCACCTGAAAGGCAAGTGGTCTTTCAGGCGATTCCTCCTTCGGAGGATCGAGAAGGTCACCGTTGAACGGGGACTGCTGTGCATAGCGCATAGCCCGGCAAGGCTGGCCATCGTCGCCAGTCGACCGAACACCGTTTCTCTGACCGGCCACCCCGGAGACATCCAACTGACGATCCAATAGACGATAGCAGGGGCTGCCCAAAAATGACTTCTGGGACAGCCCCTTTGTTCGCTTGCCGGGCGTGCCTCTTCACGAAAAAGCCGGTAGGCTTCCAGTACTATGAAGAAGAATGACGAATGCTTAGCTCGCGGGAGCCGTCTGTGGCCACCGCTTGTCCTCTTTCAGCAAGCGCATACCGTTGAAAATGACGATCAAGATACTGGCCTCATGGACCAGCATGCCACTGGCCAAAAAGACCTTGCGCCCGATAACCCCTGCTAAGAGCACCAACACCACGAGGACAGCAAAGACGATGTTTTGCCGCACTACTTTCATGATCCGCCTGCTCAAGTCGATGGCTTCCACCACTTTGTGCACGTGATCCGACATCAGTGTAATATCTGCCGCCTCGATGGCCGCCTGAGTGCCTGATCCTCCCATGGCGATCGCCACGTCTGCCGTGGCCAGCGCAGGTGCGTCGTTGATACCGTCGCCCACCATGGCCACAATCCGTCCCCGACTCTGCAACTGACGAATGGCAGCCACTTTGTCCTCCGGCTTCAGCCCGGCCTGGAATTCGGAAATATCCAGTTCGCCGGCTACCCTCCGGGCGGCGGCTGAATGATCTCCGGTGAGCATCACCGTGTGACGCACTCCGGTCCGACGCAAAGACTCGGCCAGTCCGAATGCGTCGTCACGAATTGGGTCGGTGATGGCCAACAGCCCCAGGGTAGTCTTGTTCAACGCAACGAGGGCGATGGTCGCTCCCGCCTGTTCATGCTTGGCCAGGATCTCCTCTTCCTCAGCGGAAAGCGCCACATCCCTACTGGCCAAAAGACTCCGATTGCCGACCAAGACAGTGCCCTCTTCAGTCTCGGCCACGGCCCCCATGCCGGCTTCCAGATGCCATTCGGTGGCCGGAACCGGAAGGATCCCCGCCTCTTCGGCATAGGACAGAATAGCCACTGCCAAGTGATGTTCCGAGCGCTGTTCAGCCGCGGCAGCCAAAGAGAGCAGTCTCTCCGGATCGCCGTCAAAGGGTACAACCTCGGTCACGCGAGGTTTGCCCCGGGTCAGAGTGCCGGTCTTATCAAAGGCGATGGTATCCACCCGACCGATGCTCTCCAGCCGCTCGCCGCCTTTGATGAGAATACCCCGTTTGGCGGCATGGCCCAGGCCGGCGACCGTGGCCACGGGTGCCGCCACCACCAAAGCTCCCGGACAGCCGATGACCAAGAACGTCAGTGCCAACTCAATAT
>JBMNSS010000268.1:0-2824 GCA_050945315.1 Limnochordia bacterium
CCGATGATGACAGCCAGCTCCACTTCGTAATCATTCTCTATGACGCCTTCAGGCAAGACAACATCAGCATCGTGACCGATAAGGCTGTTGGCGTACTTCGAGAAGTATACGGGCGCGTCTGGCACGCTCATGCCCGACTCCTGGGCGTGACGACGGTAGTTGAGTCCGACACAGATGATCTTTTCCGGTACCGAGACAACCGGCAAGAAATCCAGGTGATCCTCATCAAGCGATGGAAACCCCTTCGTGTTTGAGACGACGCGCAAAATGGCTTCGACTTGCTTTCTACCCGTTTCTCCTGAGGCAATCAACTCTTCCATGGAACCCGGTACATCAAGACTAAGCACCGCCGCAGCGGCGTTAAGATCGATGATCCCCTCCGATGTACGGACACCGATCCGGATTTGACCGTCCTTTTTGAAGGAAACGTATTTCATGGCTCAGCCGCTCTCCCTTGACAGGTCATATTTCCGTTTCTCGTTTGAACGCATACTGTATAGGCACCGCATGTGAATCAGAGAAGCTCCCATTGCTCCGGCAGCACACGAATCCAATGCCCTTCACGCAGGCGGCTGCGCCGTCAGCGACGAAGCCAATGACCCATAGGATCCTCCTCAGCACCTTGGCGCAATTCCCGACGAGTCACCAAGTCGGCCGGGATGATGTTTACCTCAGATAAGCAATCCCCATCGCTCCCCATGAGACGCATGCGCGAGTCCCTTTGGATGACCTCAAATGCATGTGATCCGGGTGTGCGCCCAAGTTGAGGAAAACGAGCACCTGCTTCCAAGAGCAAGTCTGAAAGAGACATTGCGTTTTGACGGAGCAATCTAGAGACGAGGGATTCAGCCAATTCACGATCCTCAGACGCCACGGCTTCGAAAGTCGCCTCGCTTATTCGTGTGGAAATGCTTACCTAATAGGCGACATTTTTGTCGTCATGGGTCACGACATTTTTGTCGTCACCCCTTGTGAGCTGGGGTTTAGCCTCTTTTTGCATGGTTTTGAGGTAGCGATTAAACTCTTCGTCCGAAGCGTCCTCGATCCAGCAGATGTTGCGCCTTCCGGTGTCCGTTGACACACACCGTCCAGTCTCTCGTCAGCCAAGAATACCGCCGAAAGCTCCTGACCGTCTTCCGTACGGACAGACGATCTGCCCCGGGGCTGTAAAGAACGGTTCCAACTTCCTCTTTCTTAACTCACGGCTCTGAACCTCGGAATTCGAAAGCGGTACTCGAAACGCCTTGCCATCCAACGCAACGCTCATCGGAGCGTACATACCGCTGTCGCAACGGGCGACAAAATCCAAACGTCCCCATGGCCGTGACGCGGTCTGTTTCCACGGTCGGCCGCATCGTGCAGCCAACTCTCGGGCGGTCTCCTCGAGTGCCTGGGGTTCACTCTTCTCTCGAGCGATTCCCCCAGTCGCTTTGCTCGTTGTCAGTCGAGCCATGGTTCAATACCTCTCGAAAAACCACGGCTGGAGATCCCACTACCTCGATGCCAATCCTCAGGGAAGTCTACTGACGGACTTCCCTTAGCAAACTGGCGTCAGCTTCTGCGCTCCCTCTTCGTTCCCCTGCCTTCAACCGATACTTCACTCAATCCTTATACCGGGCCGGCTGGCCTTCAGAGGAGACGAACGTCATCAAGCGAAAGCAAAGATCGTGATGGCGAGTCCTGTTTTGCAGAGGGGGGCAATACAATGATGACGAGCAGAGAACGCGTCATCCGGGCCGTTCGCTTCCAGACACCTGATCGTTTCCCCATGAGGCTTCCGTCGCTGTACGGGTCAGACTTTGCCGGGGTGGGCATGAACCCCTCTCCGGATGCCCGACCTTCACAGGGACCTGATGAATGGGGCGCAATCTGGGCCAACACCGGTGTATCGCGATTAGGCGAGGTCAAGGACTTCCCACTGAAGAGTTGGGATGATCTGGTCGCCCTCCGCATACCGGATATCAACGATCCGAAGCGGTGGAGCCACCTGAACGAAGCGCGTGATAAAGCCGGCGACAAGTTTCTTTTGGGATCCGGGATCTCCATCTACGAGCGCGTCCATTTCATACGCGGTCTTGAAAACACCTGGGCCGATATCTACGAAGCTCCCGACCAATTGCGCAAGCTGTTAGACATCCTCGTGGATATGAATCTCGTAGCCATCGAACGCTACGCCAAAGCAGGTGTCGACGGTCTTTTCTTCTGTGATGACTGGGGCCTGCAAGATCGGCTGATGATCTCACCGACATCGTGGAGAGAAATATGGAAACCCGCCTATCAACGCATATATCAGGCGGCTCGCGCAGCCGGTTTGCTGACCTTTCTGCACAGCTGCGGCTACATTATCGACATCCTCGATGACCTGATCGAGACCGGTTTGGATGTCATCCAGATGGATCAGCAAGAGAACATGGGCCTAGGGAATCTGGCATCCCGTTTCGCAGGCCGCATCACCTTTTTTTGTCCCGTGGATATCCAACAGACGATGCAATACGGTACTCTTGATGACATCCGAGCTTACTGCCGCCGCCTGGTTACCGAACTGGGACGACCCGTCGGAGGGTTTGTCGCCGATTGGTATGCCGATCCGGTCAGTGCCGGTCATAGGCCAGAGGCCGTTGAAGCGATGTGCGAGGAGTTCGTCCGCCTGTCCAAAATGAATCCGACAGCTCTATGGCCAGAGGCCTGATGTTGAGACCAGATGAGAAAAGAATGAGATCGAGATCACAGGGTTTCAGTTCTCAACGGAATCGATCTGGTCGCCGAGCTTTGAGCAAAGCTCCGGCCGAATCGCGTATCGTGCCAGACGGACTGTTGTTTTTGA
>JBMNSS010000269.1:0-2758 GCA_050945315.1 Limnochordia bacterium
TACCTTTCATCGCCCCACGGTATGCCGAATCCGAGGTGCGGCAAAAGGACCTCTCGGTTCGCGAGAGGTCCGATCGAGTCAACAATTCAAGTCATAGGACTCCACTTCTAGTCTCCAAAGACATCCCGGAAGCGCGCTTCCATGACGATCTGCACGTCATTGAGGGCCTGCTGAGGTGTCTTTTTCCCGTCTACAACGGCATTCATCCCCGGGTTAAGCTGATTCACATAGTACTCAATCCACAGCGGTGTGCGCGCCCTAGCCTCAGGAAACTGATCAAGTACTCCTTGCCACTCGCGCGGCAGCCGACGTCCTACGGCAAGCAGCGCCTCCCAGTTGGCCGGCAGTACGTTAGGAGCATAGGAGAAGCGCTCAATCTGAACCCTTGCCTCGCCGAAGAAGCGCACCAGCTTCAGCGACAGTTCCGGATTCCGCACATTGAAGGGCACGCCGATGGCTGTGCCGCCGCCCCAGGTACCGTTTCCGCCACCGGGTGGGTTAGGCACGCGTCCGGTAATGAAAGGTACATTGGCATCGATGAGCCGACCCACTACGCTGGTCGATTCAGGACTCATCGCCACTTTGCCGTCGCGCAAACCTCCCCATCCGGCTGACACAGGAGTTCTCGTGCCGAAGAACTGCCCCCACTCCGCCAACCACTCGAACGCTTCTACGTTCTTGTGATAGGTAGCGGTGGGCGTCACCTTCGTCCCGTCAATATCGATCAGCTTACCACCGAAAGTCCAGATCCAAGCCGGTGCACCCCAGTTGCCGACCCACGGCACCAGACCCGCTTGGGAGTACGTGCCGTCAGGATTCCGCTTGGTCAGTTTCTGATTCCAGGCCCACAGAGTATCCATAGTCTCAGGGTCTACGAACGGATCGAGCCCTGCTTGTTCAAAAAGGTCGATGCGTTTGAAAAGGCCTCGCGCCGCGGTGTGGTAGGGAACCGCCCACATGCGGCCGTCAAGAGTCATCTCTTGTTCATCAGCCGGTGCAAAGCGAATGTCGGCCACTGCACGGGTCACATCCATGAGAAGACCCTGAGCCGCAAACTCCAGTACCGCCGAACCCTCCAGCCACGAGGCATCCGGCGGAGCTCCGGCGGCGATGGCCAGCGCCAACTTCTCCATGACTTGCCCCTGACCACCGGCCTGACCTTGGGCATCCACGGTGATACCGGGGTTCTCTTTCTCGAATAGCTGGCCTACAAATTGATACTCATCGAGTCGCGGCTGACCGTCTCCTACCCAGACGACGAGTCGTTCACTCGCAGCCATTGCCCCCATGCCGACGGCAAAAACCATGCATACAACGGTCAGTGCTGTAACGAAAGCAGCGGATCTCATCACAGTAGCGCCTCTGTTACCCATATTCGAGCCTCCTATACATCTTTTTTTACTCGTTCTTACCTTCGTCCCAATCATATGAACACCTTTTAGCATGGTCAATCCTGACCGACATTGCCATGTTAGCCCATCAAGTGTAAAGCCGGAGTGTATGGTTCAAACAGAGTGTTGTACAGATCCATGGCATAGCGATCCGTCATACCGGCGATGTGGTCTGCGATCACCCGCACTTTGTCGCCCGATGCACTCAAACGCTCCGTCGTCGTCTGTGGCAGCAGCTTCGGCTTGTTGTAGAAGACTTCAAAGAGACGTTCGATAATCATCTGGCCCTTGTAGGTCATGCGCAGTGTACGAGGATCTTTGTAGACTCGTTCATCAAGATAGTCCTTGAGGGCCTCCAAGTGCTGCTGAGTCTCCTCCGAGAAGCAGACGACGGGATCGACCGCCTGCCGCACATCATCAGGGTGTTGGGCCTTAAGCCTCGACAAGCGAGATTGCGTAGTCACTACAACATCACGTACAAGCAACTCGATCATGTTTCTGATAGTAAAATGCACCCGAACGGCAGCGGCCAGACGCGATCCGGAAGGCAGGCGGTGCACCTCACCGCACCGATAATCCCAACCTCGTTGCCAAAGAGTGACTTCACGCAAATCTTCTTCTTGGATCAGGCCCATCTTCAAAGCGTCTTCGACATCATGCGTACAGTAGGCGATAACGTCAGCCGCATTTACGATCTGACATTCGAGCCCTCCGTGAGCATACTCGGAAAACGGTTCGAACAATTGCGGTGAGTCAAAGAAAGTTCTGTGCCTGGCAATGCCCTCCCGCGTCTCCCAGGTCAAGTTGAGCCCGGGATGCTCGGGATAGCGCTCCTCCAGCTCATCAACGATACGCAGAGCCTGTGCGTTGTGCTCAAAACTGAGATCGTGCCTGGTCAAAATGGTGCTTAGTGCTTCCTCACCGGCGTGCCCAAAGGGAGGGTGGCCTAAATCATGAGCCAAAGCGATGGCCTCTGCAAGTTCTTCATTGGCGTCAAGCATGGCGGCCAATGTCTGAGAAATCTGAGCGACCTCAAGAGAGTGCGTCAGGCGAGTCTTGAAGAAGTCGCCTTCGTGAAAGACAAAGACCTGAGTCTTATAGTGCAGGCGGCGAAATGCCGTGGAGTGAAGAATGCGGTCGCGATCCCGACGAAACGCCGAACGAACATCATCGCCCGGAAGGGTGTCGTACCTGCGACCACGAGTGCGAAGATTGGCGCCCGGGTGCAAACGATCGTATCTGACCTCACCAACCGCCTCAGACATGCTCTTCCTCTTTCTTACCATTGTACATTCATAGGCAGAAACAGGAAACCAATCTTTAGCCTTAAGCCACAACTCTGTCTATTTATTCTCCATGGGGGATCG
>JBMNSS010000270.1:0-2755 GCA_050945315.1 Limnochordia bacterium
AGGAAAGTGGCATCCACGCTACTTCCTGCGGCGGACATAACCCGAATCTTTTCAAGGTACTGTGAGCCCCCATGGAGCAACTCTGCTTTTATGTTCGGATTCCGGTCCATGAACAGCGCCAAAAGCTATTCGTAAACCTTGTACTCCGGAGCTGTCGGCGGGTTATGAAACATGTAGCTGATCTCCACAGACCCACCGCCAACCATCGCAGTCAGCAAGAGAAAGCATACCAGGATCGCGCCAAGGCCTCTCACGATCATCCAAAACCCTCCTTGATCTTGACTTGATTGCGGGTCACGTCATCTACATTCGAAGACCGACTGATCACAGCCTGATTCCACTTCCAACTCCACAGAGCAATCAACGTGTGTACCGGTACCGGCTCAGGCCTCCTTTCATCAAGTCACACCGGCTTGACTGGACATCCGCTGCAAGAGGTCATTTCGGGCACCCTCGCAGTGAGTTCTAAGTAGCTCCTCTATCTCGGAAGTCTCTGTTTGGCGCATCATCTCCAGGATTCGTTCGTGCTGAACCGTTATGTCTATGAGACGCTGGGGACTGAAGCCGTAACGTCGGCGTATGCTGGCGATGAGCGCTGAATACTGCTCGAACAGGGCGACTGCTTCAGGATTTCCACTTCGTCTATAGATAAGGTGATGAAACTCCCTGTTCAGATCCAGTACTTCAGGCACGTCCTCGTTCCTGACCGCCTCACATAAGGCCCGATGGATACAGAATCCCTGTTCGAGATCCGCTTCACGGAGATGCGCAACACTAAGACGTCCCAACATTCCCTCGATCACCCCCCGAAGATCGTATATATTTCTGACAAACTGAGCGTCTATGCTACGTACCCGCGCTCCTCGATGCGGGTTCATCACCAAAAGGCCCTCACCGCTCAAACGCTGCAAGGCTTCTCGTACCGGCATGTGACTGACCCCATATTTGCGGGCTACGCCGGAGATAGTCAAATGCGTCCCCGCCGCCAACTCGCCCGAGACAATCTGTTCGCGAAGCAGATCAGCCAGCACAGCGTATGCCGTTGTTGCGAGAGTATCATGACCTGGCTTGTCGGACATCGATAGCCCTACTCCCCACAGTTGATATTTGATCAAATATATTGTAGCACATATCAAATGTACGTCAAGGACCTGATGACATCCAGTCATTGATGAACGGGATCCGCTGAGTATGACCGATGAAGCAACCGTACAAAGAAGTGTGGACAACGATGGGGGTCAAATGTCTGGCTGGCAGAGGATGACAAGAACGCTGGCATGAAGAGCAGCGATGGCGGGTCGGTAGACTGTCCGGCCCGTGAGACACATGGCTTTTCAGAGCGCAAACGCCTCTTTTCCAATGGCATTCCCTTAAGCTGAGGCCACGGGCAGTCTAGCCTGACTCGGCGTTTCGATGAACCTGTGCGCATAGAACCATGCTTCTCGCATATGACACGAATCCTACGCTTCTCGCCGTCGCTATGGAAGCCACGTTGTCCGATGCGCAACCGTAGAGTGCTTCGCCTCCCCGCTGAAGATAAGCCTGCACCACCGCAGAGACCGCCGCCTTGGCGTACCCCCGCCTGCGATAGCCCTCAGCCGTCTCGACTCCGATGTCGGCGACTTGTGCTTCTGCGTCCCCTATCCGATGGGCATACGCCACGGAGACGATCTTGCCATCGGCTGCTACGCCAAAGACGGAGCCGTCCGGGAGACAGTGCGTCGGCATGTGAATTCCCTCAGCCGCCCGCACTGAATCACTGCGGATGGGCTGACACTCTGTCAACGTATAGGGACGGAATGTCTTTCGGTTGCAGGCGAGGATCAATCCGTGCAACAGGCGATCGCTCTCAACGAGGCCCGCCTGTCTGCGCCAGGTGTCCACAACGGACGTCAACGGCCGCGCGACATCCGGGTTCGACATGTCCTCTGCGCTGCGGACACTGTGCAAACCCGCACGGACGGCGTCGGCCAGTCCCGGAGGCACAGAGATGACTGATCTTCCGTCATTCAACCACACCCACCACAGTGCATGCACAAAGCCGTAGCTCATCTCCGGTCGAAGCCGACGCGGCGATTCGACGACTGTGACTCTTACTTTTGGGAGGCCGAACAGTTCTGCGCCCAGCCTTTCACCCATATATCTGTCGATAATCGGAAATCCCACGACTATTACGCTCCTCTGTGCCCGTATGACCGCTTCCCGCGCCGGCGGATTATGGAATTAGAGCCTCGTCCCAGCGGGCCAGTATTTCATCCACAGTCTCTTCAGCCGTCTGCGCGGACGAGTCGATCCACAGACCCATTCGCGGCGTCGCCTCAAGCCACTGTTGGAAAGAGCGGACGGCTTGTTCCAGGTCGGCCTCGTTTGACATCCATGGAGTACCAGGATGGTACGATCCCGCCAAGCTCGAAAGAGCAGTCATGGGCGACAGCCCGGACGGTTGGCGGACGTTGCTACACTCGAACACTTGACATTAGGCGGTGTACCGATATCCGTAACCATCGAAGCGCTGCAAGAGCATAAAGTGCTTCCAGTTGGCCGAGATCTTCTTACCATCAGCAGAGATATCGAAGGCACCGCGGGTTCGCACAGCAACTTTGCCGACGTAAACTCCCTGGTGCTTGCCGGTTGTTTTGATTAGACGCACCATATCACCAGTCTGGAAGCAGTGGACACGTTTAGCAGACTTAGAAGTCGTCCTTGGAAAACCATACTTGTCAACCAAGCACATTTGTCTGGAGCCGCGGCCAAC
>JBMNSS010000271.1:0-2733 GCA_050945315.1 Limnochordia bacterium
TGGTGGAGTCTTTTGAGTGGTGTGCGTAGTTAGCACGAGCTGCGTTGTGGTTGCGCGTGGCGTAACAGTAGGGGCAGCCGTGCAGACAGGTGTCGTTTATGCCGATGTCCTTGCTTATGGAGCAAGCACAAAGACTCCTTTGGTATGGATCCTTACCGGGGACTTCGATTCGCCACAACGAGTGGATCAATTCGGCGTCTATACAAGCACCGACCGGAATACCGGCCGCGGCCAAATCCTCGGCGCATGATTGCATCTTCATCCCGTACTGCTCGGCGACAGTCTGCAGCCGACGGAGAAAATCTGGGAAGTCGGGGTGTTCATGAGGTGTCTTGTCGAATCGGTAGCCGCCGGTCTCCAGCGCGCTCAGGCGCCTGTCCGTCTTTCTGTAGAAATCCGCAATACTGATAATCACTCGCTTTGTATGGTCGCTCAGCGCCTTGGCAAGTAGCGCAAACCTCTGCTCGTGGTGATGGAAATCGGTGCGGTTCGAGATGAGTATCGGATCGTAGCGCCAGATCACCCGGCGCGGCCCGACGTGATCTGCCAGTGCTTTGAAGGTGTCGAGGCGCTTTGACAGGGCAGGGACCTGCGGCTCCAGCTCTTGAGGATAATCATTCAGAGTGTAAAGGAAATAGTACCGGTGGCCTCGCCGGTCCAATTCGGCCAGATGGGGCAGCAGCGGAGCCGGGTTCTTGCTCCACAACACGATCACCTCGACATCCTCGGGACGAAGCGATACCTCGGATATCTGCTTGGCATTGTACGGATTCGGCACGTGGCAATATCCGGCCCGGATGCGATTCATCAACCAATCGCTGTAGAATGCGGGGATATCCGTGCGTCTGCTGGCCGATATGATCACTTTACCCTATCCTTCCGTTGCGCTACTCTAATGGTAGAGACTGGCAGGTGTAAGCATCGCACCTTGTCTTCTGTCGGACACGGAGATTATCCTTCGGAGGAGATGACACTGTCAAAGGCGACACGAGTTTTTGACACCCTTCGGACCATTATAGCTCCGGGCAAGCGCGCGGCTGTCACCGTATGTGCAGGCGGCACAGTTTATGACCCTGTTCAATGAGATGCCCGACTGCACACGCAGATATGAGTCGGAACAACAGATCCTTGAGACCCATGCAGCGCACATCGAGCGTATGGCGCACTGTTGGGTAGCTTTCTATAAGAGCGGTCAGGATTTTGGGACCAACACCTATACCGATCGAGATTTTCTCGATGCTTATTTGGCTTACTATTTCAGTGTCAATGTGCCCAAAGTCCAGTTGGTCTTGCTCGATCTGGCCCGGCGCGGTCTTTTGCCAAACCAACTTAATGTCCTTGATTTGGGCGTGGGAACCGGGGCCACGGCGGTCGGTGTACTGGATTTTGTCGTAGCCTGGGAAGAGGTTTGTGCTCTGTACAACCAAGAACGGCCGTGCGGCGGCGTACGCTTAGCAGGCATGGATCGCAGCGAGACGGCACTGGAATACGCCAGTAAGGTTGTCACGGCGTATGGACAAGCCCTAAAGGCGCGAGCGGAGGCGATGGGCGAATCTTCGACATCATCGGTGCCGGGGTGGGCGGTATCAGCCGAATGGCAACAGCTGAATCTGAACAGCGAGTGGCCGTCCCCTCCCTTTGAACCCAACGTGGTTTTCCTGATGAATACACTCAACGAGCTGAATGATACCGGTCGGTGTCGCGTTGCCGAATATCTGTCGAATCTGACAGAGGGCACGCTGGTGGTCGCCGTAGAGCCGGGGAAAGAGGAGCTCGCCCGTTCGTTGATGGGCTGGCGTCCCGAACTGGTGAGTGCCGGCTGTTTCACATCGCTTGCCCCTTGCGGGGAGCATTCCGATCTGATGCATTGTGAGCGGTGTTGGCATATGAGGCGCGAGTCTATGCATCAACATCGGTTGTATTCGGCGTTCGTTGAAGCGTGTAACCGACACATCCAAAGCAACACCGATCGACTCGATCCATTCTCTAATAAGCTTTTGTCATGGAGTTACTTCATTCTCCGCAAAGAAGAGCCGGCCCGGCTCCCCTCAAAACACATCCGCACATCGATTCGTCACGGTGAACGGCTCATCGAGCCGACAGCGCTGCGTTATATCGGTTCATACCGTGATCGAGAGCCGGTTGACGATCCGCCGGACAACGTTAAGTCCGCGGAATACCTTAAGGTCTGCCCGAGTGTGTTTGACAACACGGAGGGACTCGTGGTGAAGCGCGAGCCCGGCACGCAGATCCCTCCTTTGAGCTACGGGCAGGATTTTGTGATTCGCAATGCTACGGTATTCGCTTCGAAGGTGAACGGGGTTTTCGCGCTTATTCCTGACGCCGAGACCGTCTTTGATTCCGGGCGGCAGACGGACAAAGAGAACGTTTTTCTCCCTGAGTACAGCGATGAGACCCGCGCGGCCGTCGATGCTATAGCCTTCCGTATATTCGGTTTTCCCTCCATGCGCGATTTCCAGCATCAGACATTGGCCAGAGTGCTCAGGGGCGAAAGCATATTAGCCATCGCGGCCACAGGAGGCGGCAAGAGCGAGTGCTTCATACTGCCGGCCATGCTCTTACCCGGCGTCACGATTGTCGTTTCGTCGCTTAAGTCGTTGATGGCGGACCAATACGAACAACGGATCAAAAAGCGTTTTGGTTTGGACCATCTGGCCACATACATAAACGGCGACGTTTCGGCCCGGGAAAGACAGCACAGGTTGCGACGTA
>JBMNSS010000272.1:0-2731 GCA_050945315.1 Limnochordia bacterium
GAACGGCCATGGCCACATCAGATGTCAGGGATATGGCCCGCGAGGCGATCAGCATGCCGTCCACGCCGGCGGGTATCAGGCATCGGTAGGGTATCTGGCAAGCCAGTGGTATTCCCCATAGACCGCATACACAAGCCCATACCCAGGTCAGCTCGCTTTCGTTGGCATAGTCCAGGGCATGGGGATCGTAGTTTGAGTAGCACATGGCGATGGCATCATTGAAGGTTTGCCCCGACAAGAGGTCATCTAACGTCAGGGTGTAGTCGCCTTCTATGTAGCGGCCCGCTCTCAACGAGAGCGTCGGACAGAAAGCAAGGAGGCTCGGGTCCGGCTGTTGAGCAAGCCGGGACCATAGCCGCTTCCGTCCGTACAAGTAAGCCCGAGTGACATCCCATGGATCGCGGGTATCTACCCAGCCCGTGTCGCCTCCTTTACTGACCACCCTGCCTTGGTCGGCAACTGTGCGCGCGAGCAGTGAGTAGCCGTTCGGCAAACCATCCCATTCACGTCCGTAGCGGTGACTTGCGCCGGCCAAAGTCGCTATGTCCGCATCACCGGTGCTGTCCACCGTCACTTTGGCGGCGATGCCGATGCTTCCCCTGTCTGTCTCGGCAAGAACCCCTTTCACGCGCCGATCCCCGTCTTGGAATACGGCGTAGGGCAATCCCGAAATGAACAGGACTCCCGCATCCTGAATACTCCGGGCCAAAACGAAGCGTTTGCCGTCGGGGTGTGAAACACGCCCGGCCAAGGTCTGACTCATGCCCTCGGCGGCGCTGTCCAGACGGGGGAACATCCCGGTTTCCAAACCGTAGTGGTAGCCGTGCACTCCCCCGGCTGATCCCATACCTCCGATGATACTCCCCAACTCCAACAGGATGACCGCGGCACCCTCTTCAGCGGCTGCGAGAGCTGCCACACTGCCCGCGGTCCCGGCTCCTATCACTAAGACGTCGCAAGAAAGCTGCTCTATGGCAGATACTGTGTCATCCGTCACATCTTTTCACTCCCTTCTCGCTCTTAGCGACAGTCTATCAGTAAAGATCCGCCCTGACCATGAAGTATTGTCCGAAGTCGCATTACGTCGACAGGATTTGGCAGTCTGAGCACAAATGTATCTCGTGATAATCTCAGTCGCTGTATCGGAGGTTGTTAACTATGAAGCAACTGTTGAAGAACATGTGGCTACCATGGCTATGGTCTGCCATCGTCGCCGTCTTGTTGGTCGGTGCTCTGATCCCCGTGGTCGCCCAGGAGCAAACCGGCGCCGCGCACAGGGTTCTCTTCGTCGGCTCAAGCGGCAGCAACCAGTATATCGGTTTGGAAAGACTCGAACTCGACGCAGAAATCACGCCGGTGAAAGAAGACGAACTCGCGCAAATCAATCTCTTTTCGTACGGCACCATCTTTGTGTCGAGTTTCTCCAACCGGAATTTCCTGGCCAACGAACCGGTCCACTCAAGGCTTCTTGAAGCCATAGAGAGGGGAGCGGTCCTGGTGGCCTTTCGCAGCTACGGGGGAGGATTGTCACCGTCTCAGGATCTGTGGCTGCCCTCGCCGGCAACAAAGGAAGGCGCCTATCGAGTGGGCGAGATTCTGGAGCCCGATCATCTGCTCTTTAATCATCCAAACGAGATCACGCTTGAGATGCTTTTCAGAGTGCACTCCGGCGTCATGTACAATCCGTATGTCAATTTGGGAGAAGGATGGATCCCCCTCGTCGGCGGGCATGAGTTGATGCCATTCTTCCGGAATGAGACCGGCGTTCCACCCCACGACGGCCAGCCTCACTACGGAATCATTGAGCTGCCCTACGGAAAAGGACGAATACTGCTCGTTCAGATGATCCCGGATCATCAATGGCTCAACAATGAACACGGTCGCCATGATTCGGTCGGACGTCTTTTCATGGAGAATATCGCTCATTACGCACTTGAGAGCAGCCGGGCGATCGTCATCGGCGCTCCCGAGACTCCCGCGGCATATGTCGAAGGCGGTCTGGGTGCCGTGCTCAACTGGATTGAGCGTCCGTCTTCCCCCGAGATGACCCTTGAGCTGTGGCAAAGCGCCAGCGAGGGAGACTACATCTTCAAGTGGGATGATCGCGACATCATAACCATTCGCCATGCTGAAGTTCCGGCCGAAGCAGGCAGTTATGCACGACTGACCCGCGTCTATCCTCTTCAGAAGGAGGCCGACGGCTCCACTTTGCTCACTTTCTACCTCACTGACGATTACCGGGGCGGTATGGACCGCTTCTATGAAGGTGACCGCCTGGTGGGCGAGGCACCCAATATGAAGGCCGGACATCGCTTTGTGGAGATTGCTCTTGACGGGGAGAAGATCTGGGAAGAAGACCTCCTCGGTCCCAATCCTTTCCCGTGGCCGCACCGCTTGCGTACCATTGACGTCACCGATTGGGTGCAGGATAAAGACCGGGTGGAAGTGAGCATAACGGTCGTTGATCGGCAAAGCACCGAAGATCCTTTCTGGAGCGAGGTCTTTGTCAGCCGAGTGGCCTTCCTGGAGGGCATACCGTCCCTGGAGGAAGCGGGGAGTATCGAGGTTCCCGCTGACGGCCGCTACCTTCCGGCGGTCAAAGTAACCGACGTACCCGCCGAAAGAAGCGGCTTGTCCTTGTATCGGGGTGAGGATGAGCTATTCAGTCTTCTCTTGTCCGCCGATGATCTGAAAGAGCATTGGGCTATAGGTCAACCGGTGTCATTAGAGG
>JBMNSS010000273.1:0-2651 GCA_050945315.1 Limnochordia bacterium
GCAGCAAGCATGTAGAATTGCTATCAGAGAGGAGTGTTGGTCGTGAAATGCAGTCGAATCGCGCTGATGAGTCTGATACTCACAGCGGCATTGGCCGTGAGTCTGCCGATCGGTGCGGCGAAAATCCAGCATCTTGCACACACAACCAACGTTGTAGAGCTGCAACTGTATGCCGATCTCGCCACCGATCACTTCCAGGCGGAGCATCCGGACATTGAGGTCGAAATCCTTGCCCCCACCGGGCAGGCCTGGACCGAGAAACTGATCACCATGATCGCCGCCGGAATTCCCCCGGACACGGTCTTTTGCGCCAACTGGTGGATCGCTGACATGGTGGAAAAGGGACTCTTCTTGGACATCAGTGATTATGTCGCCCGCGACAAGACGTGGAGCGACGATGAATACTTCCCCGTCACCATCACGCAGACGTTTTACAAAGGCGCCCGCTATGCTCTGCCGCGACACTTCTCGCCCATGCTGGTGTTCATAAACCAGGATTTGTTCCGAAAAAGCGGTCTGTCTGATCCGCCCGCAGACTGGACATGGGATGATTTCGTCGAGACGGCCCGAACTCTGACCCGAAGCAACGGTAACGTGAGAACTCAGTGGGGATTCGCCCTCATCGGGCCGGGTGATCTTGCCGGAGACGCCCTCACCATCCCCATCATCCGCTCCTTCGGAGGAGATCTGTTCTCAGAAGACGGCCTGAGACTGGCCTTAGCCGAACCCAGGAGCGTCGAGCCCATGCAGTGGTTGATCGACCTCAGCAACGTGGAGCATGTGGCTCCGACCGTCTCCGAATCCCACGGCGGCTTTGCAGGGGGCCGACTCGGGATGCATCTCAATGCCTTCTATCGGATTATGCAGCTGAGAAGCGCCAACGTACAGTTTGACTGGGATGTGGCTCAGGTGCCCAGAGGTCCCGTCGGTCGGGTCAACAGAGGAGCCAGTGGAGTGCACGCCATTGTCAGCGCCTCGAAACATCCAGACGAAGCTTGGCAATGGATCAAGTTTCTGGCAGGAAAAGAGGCGCAGCTGGCCTTTGCTTCCAACGGCCTCGTCATGGGCGCCAGACGGGATTCAGCCATCGTAAGGACCCTCATAAGCGAAGAGACGCCGCCCAAGAGCATCAGACTCTTCCTTGAGGCCGCCCTGGATGCCTGGCCGTATCCGGTCACGCCCTACTATAACCAGGCAGTGGCCGCCATCCGACCGGCCATGGACGCGGCCTGGCGCGGCAACAAATCGTTTCGGGTGGCGATCGACGAGATCAAGGACCACGTCGAGTTGATCTTGCAGGGCAAAGCTCAGTAGACGAAGAAACGCCAGCGTGAAAGGAGTCGCATCCCATGGCCACCAAGTCAGGGTCCCGAAAACAAAGGGTACGGTTGGGAGTCGACCGACTTCTTGATTCGGAGTACAAAAAGCTCGAGGGCAAGCGTCTGGGTTTGATGACCAATGAAACCGGTCAGACTGCCGATATGGTCTCTACCATAGACGCCCTGCTCGAACATCCGGCACTGGATCTCGTGGCCCTCTTCGGACCGGAACACGGAGTTCGAGGATATGCTCAGGGAACCCGGGTGCCGTCACGTGCGGATCCCACCACCGGCTTGCCTATGTACAGCCTGTGGAGGCAAGGCAGCCTGAAACCCGATCCTGAGATGCTCGACGCGATTGATGCCATCGTCTTCGACATCCAAGACGCCGGAGTGCGTTTCTTCACCTATATGTCATCACTCGCATACGTCATGCAGGCGGTCGTCGACCGCGATATTGAAATCGTGGTTCTGGACAGACCGAACCCAGTCACGGGCACCCGTGTTGAGGGCACTGTGCTCGATCCGGAGTTCTCTTCATTCGTGGGACTGTATCCCATTGCCTTGCGACACGGCATGACCGCGGGCGAGCTGGCCACGATGTTCAACCAGGAGTTTGGCATCGGCTGCAAGCTCAGTGTGATCACCATGGAAGGCTGGAAGAGATCGTGGTGGTATGACGAGACAGGACTGATCTGGGTTCCTCCCGGTCCGAATGTCTCTACGATTGATTCCACCACCGTATATCCCGGTACTTGTCTCATAGAAGGGGTCAATGTATCAGAGGGGCGTGGGACGACACGGGCCTTCGAACTCATCGGCGCTCCGTGGATAGACGCCCGTGAGCTGTGGCGACGCATGCGAACCCTCGATCTGCCCGGCGTGCTCTTTCGCCAAGCCTACTTCATCCCGACGTTTCACAAGTATCAAGGAGAGCTTTGTGCGGGTGTGCAGTTTCACATCACCGACCGCCATGCCTTCGATCCTATCCGGGCGACGCTGCATCTCATCTCCGTCATCAGGAAACTGCATCCGGAGCACCTTGAGTTTCGCTCTTACTTCGACCGGCTCATGGGCACCGACACAGTCAGAAAACAGTTGGAGTCCGGAGAAGACGTAGACTCCATCGTGGACGGTTGGACACCTGATCTGGAGAGCTTCCTCCGGCGGCGCGAGAAGTATCTTATCTATGATTGAGTGCTATGAAAGTAGCGGGCGGCGCGAGGCGGCTTGAGTTACTCGCGCCGCAGTCATCTCGCGACAGGCTATGTAGGGGTGCCTACCTACCAAATAAGGCGGCGATCTTCGCTTCCAAGAGAACCCGGACTTCAT
>JBMNSS010000274.1:0-2627 GCA_050945315.1 Limnochordia bacterium
AGCGGTGAAGCGGTGGGAATGATCAACGACCGACTTAATAGCCTTGGGCTCCGGGTCGTTGAACCCGGTGTTCGCATTAAGCTCGTCCCGGATGCCTCAGCCTTGGCTCAAGCAGCCGAGTACGGGCAATTGTTTGCAGAGTCGGTCAAAAAGGCCGCAACCAAGCAAGCGTGATTCAAGAGCTGACTGTCGGCCGGGGCGCCGGGTGCTGAAAGAGCACTTCCGGACCCCGGCCGTCCGTTAAACCTGCGCCCATATTTGCTTGTAGTAGTCTTTGACTCGGCCTTTGCAGGCGAGCAACCGCTCAGCTGCTTCTTGATCGTCCGCCAAATAGGCCAACATCAAACGACCTTCGTCAGCGCAGAGCTCGTCGTGCTTGGGTAATACCTCGCGTAATAAAAACTGCGCATACTTTACCAAACGAAAGGGACCGTGGGCGCGAGAAGACGATTCCGGCAACGCTTCAACCGCCACGGAGTAAAGCCCTTTGATATTGGCAATCAGATCAGGCAGATCCGTGGAAGGAGAGAACACGATGGTGTAATACCATCCGAACAACTCTCCTCTTTCGCAACCATGGGCATCGCTGGCGCCGACTATGGGGATTTCCCGTCCGCGGGCGCGCTCTTCATGGTACCGTGACACCTGAAGTATATTCGACTCCACCTGATGACGATAGAAACCGCCGATCACTTCGTAGGCATCAAAAGGCTTCCGTTCAAACAGCAACGTCGTCAGAGCCTCAGGCACATCATAGCGGTGCCCTGTGAACCAATAGGGATGGCAAAAAACACCCAGGCCGCCCCCCGCCCGAATTTGCTCAAACGACCAGACACAGGCGGCATACTGATACCGATACACCTGAGGTATGTCGATGAAGGAATCGGCCAACGCGGCCACTTCCGCCTGGAACGCCTCACCGGAGAACAACTCGTTAACACTGAAGCGCCCGCCGAAGTTCACAATGTGCACCTTAGTCTTGGGCGGATGGACTTCCTCGCCCGGAAATATGCGAAGATCGATCTGCGTTCCGGCAAAAGCCTGGGCGGCCTCCAACGATGGCCGATATCTATGGTGGTCCGTGACGGCCATGAAATCTAAACCTGTGCGTCGGGCGGCACCGGCCACGTACCCCGGAGACTCCCGACCGTCCGATCGATCGCTATGTATGTGAAAATCTCCCTTGAAGGGATAGCGACTGAACAGATCCTCATCCAACGCATAGATGCGAAACTCGCCGACCGGTGAGCGCGTCTCACCTGAGACCCGCTCAATCCATATCACGTGTTCCTGTTCATTTTCACAGCACACAGGAACTCGCAGTACATCGCCCTGCACCCGCGGCTGCAAATGCGTCGCCCGCTGATCGCCCGCCGGAGTCACAAAACCTTCGGCAGGAAAGAGACTGACCTCGTATTCCGCGTCTTGATCGAATCTACTGTGCTCAAACAATCCCCGGATGTTGATCTCTACAGGTCTGTTGACTGGAACGATCTTCGGAAACACGTCATAGAAAAGCGACAAGTCTCTGCTCCTCTCTGACCTTGTCCACCGGCGGGCCCGCTTTCACCCTCTGTCACTCTTCAGGTGCTTTGGCAAACCTAGTGGTTAAGGTGCCGATCTTTTCAATCACCACATCAGTGGTGTCACCCGGTTTTAGTGCTATGCGCCTGGCTACTCCGACGCCTGCCGGAGTACCCGTGGCGATTATATCGCCTGGTTCTAAGGTCATGATCTGAGAGGCATACCACACAATGTCAGCTACGGAGCACAGCATATCCGACGTGGAAGCTGACTGCATGAGCTCTCCGTTGAGATACAACTGCAGTGTCAGATCCTGAGGATCCGGAACCTCATCCGTCGTCACCAGCCATGGACCCACGGGTGCGCTTCCGTTGATCCACTTCCCTGCCAGCCAATCAAAAAACGGCGTATTCTCACGCTTGTCTTCGCGGGAATCCACACTGAGTTTTCGCTCGGACAGATCGTTAAACGCCGTATACCCGGCTACTGACTCCATGGCCGCCTCCCGGTCGGGAGCTTGATACAGATAATCTCCGATGATAACGGCGAGCTCGGCCTCGTAGTCTAAGTGTTGGATCGTCGACGGTAAATAAACAGTGGCCTTATGAGAGCGAAGAGAAGTGGTCGGGGGCTTCATGAAAAGCTGCGGACGCGGGTCGCCCACAGACTCGTGCCGGCCCGTCTCGCGCATGTGCTCCAAGTAATTGGCAGCTACGCATAGCAGTTTCGGAGGATGAGGAACCGGAGGAAGCAATTCGGCCTCGGTAACCGACAGATTCTCAACGGTTCTGGATCCGCCGAGCAGTCTTCCTCGCTCTGAGAAGCTGGTCGACCAATACTCCTGTGATGTCAATGCTTTCACAGCGATATGCTGACCCTCAGAGTCAAGAATTCCCAGATGCTCGTATCCTTCCCACAAAAGACAAGCAATGCGCATCCACTACTCACCCTTTCCAAGGTCTCAGACCTTCAAGAGTAATTGTATCACACAGCTCCTCGAGCTGCCATGACGACGAACCACGACGCGAAAGGCCGCGCCGTGTTGACCCAAAGACCACCGTAGGGGTATCCTAAAGCCGAACGGAGGAGCTGACTTGACCGTA
>JBMNSS010000275.1:0-2594 GCA_050945315.1 Limnochordia bacterium
GGTGCAGTCAGTGGTGGAGAACGTACAGGCAGTCCGGGAACGTGTAGCCCGGGCTTGTGAGAGAGTAGGCCGTTCTCCGGAAGAGGTAACGGTAATTGCGGTCACAAAGACGGTCCCTGTTGAGTTGGTGAAGGCGGCGGCCGCATGCGGAATCACGGATTTTGGGGAGAACCGGGTGCAAGAGGCCGAAACGAAGATTTCGCAACTGTCTCAGATCGGGCGGTGGCACTTCATAGGCACCCTTCAGACCAATAAGGTAAAAAAGGCATTGTCGTTGTTTGATTGTTTTCATTCCGTGGACAGGCCCAGATTGGTCAACGCCCTGGCCAAAGAAGAGCCGGGCGGAAAGACGCTGTTGATTCAGGTCAATGTAGCCGGCGAGGCCACCAAGCACGGGGTGAGTGTTGAAGAGCTCCCTGAACTCGCCCGTCAAATGAGCGCCAAGGGGCTAAGGTTGGCCGGATTGATGACCATAGCTCCTTTGGTGGATGATCCTGAGCAAGCGCGTCCGGTCTTTCGCCGATTGCGAGAGTTGGCGGCCCGTATCCGGGACATGGATCTGCCGGGTATCGATCCTAAGCATCTTTCCATGGGTATGACCGGCGATTTTGAGGTAGCGGTAGAAGAAGGTGCCGATCTCATACGGATAGGCTCGGCTATTTTTGGACCACGACGGACCTAGATGACGGCCGGGGAGGCGGAGTATATGAGCGATAGCTTCTTGGACAGAGTCTTGGATTTCATGGGCATACAGGAGGAAGAGGTCGAACAGGAGACACCGTCCGATGCCCAAGCGGAAGCGGAGACGACGGGGCGCACGCGGCGCGGCAGATTGGTGAGCTTTCCTAACAAATCGACAAAGGCCGAGACCGAAACGGAAGTGCCTCTCACCGCCGTTCCGGCGAGTAGGTGGCGAATGGCGGTCTTGGAGCCCCACTCATTTGACGACGTTCAGGTCATCTGTGATCATCTGAAGCAGCGTCGGCCGGTGATCGTCTCGGTGGAGGATCTTGACAAGGAACTCTCGAGACGCGTCATCGATTTTGTCAGCGGAACCACCTATGCCATTGACGGCCAGGTGCAGCGCGTCGGCGAGGGGATTTTCGTTTTTGCTCCCAGCAATGTCGTTATTGATGCTCTTCTCAAGCGTCAGTGGGAGGAGGACTAACTCTAGTGAACCGACCCATAATCTCATCCCTGGCCAGCGTAGGTGCCGGAGCCATGGCGAGCGCCCTGCTTACCGCCTGGGTGAGGGAAGGCTTGGTGCGGGCGGAAGATGTCGTAGCCATAGATATCCTGGCCTCCCGCCGGCAGGCTCTTCAAAAGGAGCTGGGTGTCCGCAGCACTGATTGCATAGCTGAAGGCGTAGCAGGGGCCCAAGTGGTCTTGCTGGCGATCAAGCCACAGCATGTGACGATTGAGGTTCTCTCCGAGATGCGTGCAGGCCTCGGTCCCGACACTCTGGTTATATCCATTGCCGCCGGCATCCCGTTGGCCTTGCTTGAGGAAGGTCTGGGCCCTGACGTTGCCGTGGTGCGTGTCATGCCCAACACACCTTGCCTGGTACAGGCTTCGGCGACAGGTCTGAGTCCGGGCAGACGAGTGGACTCTGCTCAGACCGAGCTGGCACTGACGCTTTTTCAGGCTGTCGGTAAAGCCGTTGTACTGGAAGAGAGGCTGTTGGACGCAGTGACCGGATTGTCGGGATCAGGTCCGGCCTATGTCTATATGGTTATTGAAGCTTTGGCAGACGGGGGAGTAGCTGCCGGACTGCCTCGCGATGTGGCTCTTGAGCTGTCTGCTCAGACTGTCTTTGGAGCGGCCAGGATGGTGCTCGAGACGAAATCGCATCCGACACTGCTTCGTGAAGCAGTCACCTCACCAGCGGGAACCACTGCAGCAGGAGTGCATGTTCTCGAGAAGGGGGCTCTGCGCGGTCAGCTCATCGAGGCCGTGTTAGCCGCCGCGGCTCGTTCCAAGGAGCTGGGTTCCATGGCCGGGGAAGACTGCCACTCGCGTCAAAAGACAAGACTTGAGGAGCGAAGCTGATGCTGCATAGGCTCGTAGACATTATACTGATATGGTACGAGAGACTGGTTCTCGTCCGTGTTATTCTGTCATGGTTTGGCCCGTCGCCTTATCACCCGGTTGTCCGTTTTATCGTCAAAGTGACGGATCCGGTACTGGAGCCGGCACGCCGCGCCATTCCGAGTGTCGGAGGCATTGACTTTTCTCCTGTTCTCGTTTTCATCGTTTTGGGTTGGGTGCGTCGATTCTTGGTGATCAATTTGATGAGGCTGGGCCTGTAGATTCGCCTGCCGGAGGGGACTTGGCATGATGAATGACAGGGAGCGTTTGCTCTCCCATTTGGAGGGCAAGGAAGAACGTCTGCTGGGAGCGCGGATTGCCGATCTGGCTGAACGGGCGCTGATCGATGACACTCCGCAAGCCTCGGACTTCCTTGATCCGCGGGAACGTCAGATCGCACAGGGCGTTTTGGGCGGCATGCCGGCGGTACGCGCCCGGGGATACGGCGGATTCCCGCAGGCGGAAAGGCAACGGCTGCTGATCTATCCCGAGCACTACCTCACTGA
>JBMNSS010000276.1:0-2572 GCA_050945315.1 Limnochordia bacterium
TAAATTATACATAATAAAGAGCAAAGCGCTTGAAGCCGATGGGTTTGACCAATATCGGGTAAAATGTAAGGAGGTTGGACTATGAGAAAGCGCGGCGCTTGCCGGTTGGTTTTACTGCTCTGTATCCTCATGCTTTGTTCCGTTGCATATGGCAAGACAAGTCTCTCGCTGATGATGTATGGCACTCCCGATCAGGAGTTCTTCTTCAACTTGGTGAAAGAAGGTTTTGAAAAAGACAATCCCGACTATGAGATGGTCTTTGAGATTGTGCCCTATGGCGAGTATATCGCCAAGGTGCAGGTGCGTTACGCGGCCGGTGCGGCACCGGATGTCTTTCTCACTTGGGCGCAGTACAAGTCGATGTTTGTCGAAGACGGCATGCTGCTCGACTTGACGGATCGCATCAACAAAAGCAGCATTGTGCGTCTGGACAAGTTCTTTCCGGTCATCAAGGATAACATCTCCTATCAGGGGCGCTATTGGGGCACTCCCTGGGGATTCAACTCGACTCTGTGGATCGTCAATATGGATCTGTTGGACGAGGCGGGGGTGGCTTTCCCCGGATATGACTGGACGGTGGATGATCTGCGTACTGCTTCACGCAAAGTGGCTCGGCCCGAAGAGCAGATTTTCGGTACGGCGCATCCTTTGTCCGGAGCCCATGCCATTCAGTGGCTGGAAAACTGGGCCGGGCACAAGTGGATAGATGAAAGCCAGCGTGAAGTTCTCGTCGATTCACCCGGTTCAGTGGCCATGTTGGAGTACTGGCAGGAGCTCGTCCAGGTCCTTCATGTCGCTCCTTCCAGTCAGTATCCCCGACGTTCAGGGGCCACCTTCATGGGTACCGGCGATTTGGCTTTCTGGCAGACCTGGTCAACGGAGACACAGAATATCGTGAAGTTGATACAGCAGGGCGTTGAGCCTTTCCGCTGGCGTTTCACGACCTATCCGAAAGCCCCGCATGATCAGGGGCATTTCGCGCAGGGGCATCTGTGGTCGATACCGTCTAACCATCCCCGCCCTGACCAAGCCTGGAAGCTGGCGGAGTGGCTGGGCGGCGAGGCGTGTGACTATATTTGGTCGGCTTCCCAACGCACTCCTCCCACGATGCCGATCCGGAAGCATTGGGATGTCTACAATCAACTGTTGCCGGAGGCGCAGCGTCAGGAAGTTCAGAACTTCATCATCAATATCCTCTACGGACAAGGGTATGCCCGGGACTTCGAGTACTGGCCGACTTTCGGGCAGATGTCATCGGTCATGGGCAGTGCCATCAGCAGGGTGCTCTCGGGTGGCGTGTCGGCGCAAGAAGCCATGAAGCAGGCTTCAACTCAGATGCAGGCGATATTGAATGAGTATTGGGCAAAGCGCAATCAGTAACAAAAAGGGTATCTGATTTAGCTGAGGTGCCGCTAAAGGCGACACCTCTTTTGATTTATCTTCCAACATGGATCGTAGCAGGGAAAGGGGACCGACGAGAGTAATCCTTGTCTGAAGATATATGACGTTTCCCCGACGTGGGGAACCTTAAGGTACGGAGGCTTCCGATTTGCGCAAACGGCAGTTGTCGGTCTTTGTTTTTGTAGGCTTGTTGACTCTGGTCATGGTGGCACCTCAGGTTCTGGCACGCCAGGAACTGCGCGTCCAGCTCGCTCTTCCTTCGGTGACCATCAGATACATAAACGATAATGTGTTGCCTGATTTCGAAAGAACTCATGATGTCACGGTGCTCATAGACAAGGTAAACTGGATTACGCGCCAGGAAAAACTCCTGATTACCACGGCCGGCGGTATACCACCCGATGTTTTTATGAACGGAGCCCAGCACATTCTTGATCTGGTGGAGACAAACCTGGTCGCTCCGCTCGATGATCGGTTTTCGACGTGGCGTGATCGTTCCGATTTCTTTCCCCCGGCCTTCGGCAGTTCGACCTGGAAGGGCTCCAACTACGGTGTACCCTTGTACGTGGCGCCCAGGCTGTGGTGGTATCGCGCCGATTTCTTCGATACGAGCGGACTCGATTCCGCTAATCCACCGGCGACGTGGTCGCAGCTGCTTTCGGCGGCGAAGAAATTGACCGTGACGGAGTCGAGTTCGGTGATTCGGCAGGGCTATGACCTGTCGCGATGGACCGGAAATGCCAGCGCCTCCGGTAAGATTCAGGACTATGTGGTCTATCTGTGGCAAAACGGCGGCGAGTTGTTTGATGAACGGTTTGAACCTCTTTTTCACACCCAACCGGGTTTGGAGACCCTGCAGTTTCTTATCGAGCTCAAGGAGACGGTCAGACCGCCCGGTTTCAGTCTGAGTCTGCCGGCAGGTTCGGGTGATCCCATTCTGCGGGGTGCGGCGGCCATCGCCCTGACCGCCGGAGGAACCGCGACGCAGGTCTATCAGGTGGCACCGGAGTTGGTCGGCTCAGTGGAGGCCATCTTGCCCGTACCGGGAAACAGACATCAGGTGACGGCGGTCTTCAGTGACTGGTTGGCCATTCACGCTCAGAGTGCCAATAAAGACCTGGCTTGGAAATTCATCGAGACGCTCACTGCACCGCAAGTGCTGGTGGATATC
>JBMNSS010000277.1:0-2551 GCA_050945315.1 Limnochordia bacterium
AAGCGTAACGTCAAGGTTCTTCAGGAGCCGTATACGGACCCGTACGTACGGTTCTGTGAGAGGGCCGACGCTGCGCCAGATCAGCGCAGCGTCACCCTACTCGATGATGTTCACTGTGATGTTCACTGTTGTTTAAGATAGGCGTCAAAGATCGGTTTGATCTCAGCAAGTGCGACGGCAGGTGCCAGATTTCCTCGGGTCACGTTCTTGTTCATCTCGATGAACAGCGGAGCCATGTTGACATTCCACACATCTGCCAGGACCAAGGGCTCCCACTGGTAGGCATAGGGGAAAGCATCCGTATAGATCTGCATGCGGCTTTCCGGAAACATCTGGATCCAGAGTCTTAGCCACGCTGTAACGGAGGATCTCAAGACAGGTATGCGATTCTCAGCAAGCGCATAGAGCCGATTGCCATCTTTGTCGTAGGCCAGATGTCGTAGCAGCTTCCAAGCCGCTTCATGGTTTCGTGACGGCTCTATGATAGCCAGGCCATGAACGCTTCCCGGCGGAGCCGGCTCTGCTTCCCAAGGCAGGGGCACCAGGATCCAATTGAAGGCGCTGTCCTTCTCCAGGTTGTCTCGCATCAATTCCAGTGAATTGGCGTAACGAACGGACGTAGCGGCGGTCCCTTGCTGTATGTTGCCGCCGACCACTTCGTGATGCGTCCAAAGCGCGGTCAATTGCTCATAGGCTGTGATGTGTTCCGAACGGTTACCCAGAAACTCCAAGGCCTCTTCGTCCAGCCATCTCAGGCCAAAAATGCCAATCCAGCGCAGGGGGTCGAAGCTTTGCGTTCCGTAAAGATCAGGGATACCGTCCCCGGACAGATCACGTGTCAGCTTTTTGGCCACGGCGACGAAATCATCGAGTCTCCACGCCGGATCCGCCCAATTCTGTGTAAACGAGCCGACACCATAGGCGTTCGATATGTCTGTGTGGACGTACAAGGCCTGAATGCTCAATGCGGTCGGCAAAGCCACCAGATGCCCTCGGCGTGTGCAGAACTCAAGCGCTCTTTGAGGATAGAGATTCATATCAAGACGGTCGCGCGCGATAAATGTATCCAGTGGGAGGAGGAGATCTCGTGCACTGAAGTCGTTGAAATGCCTCGGTTGGGAGTAGACGATGTCGGGAGCTGCACCTCCGGCGATCATTGTGAGAGTCTTCTCGCTCATATCATCCCAGCCTGTGGCAACATACACGTTCACTTGGATGCCCGATTCCTTTTCAAAAAGGGCTATCGTTTCTTTGAATTCAGAACCAAAGCCGCCGAAAGGACCGATCAGTGTCAGTTCGTTTGCCGATAAAACGGACAGTGTACAGGCGACGATCAACAAGGCAACAACGACGTGAGTTAGTCCCGCTTTTGTTCGTCTAAGCATGTTGGGGCCTCCTTTGGGCTGATTCTGAAACGACCGTTGCCGTGCTGAGAACGCTACCCTCTGCAGATGCAGTCCTCACCTCCCGGGCCGGGCACTCTCTTCATTCTGCGTCCTCTGTGTCACCATCGATTCGCCACAATCAACTTGTACGTTCGACTGACACGTTGATCTCTGCCGCAATCAACCGCAATGGTCAGCTCTTTAACGCCATTTTTCTGCTGGCGGGAATCCCACACGGCTGACCAGATGTTTTCGTCAATCCGTTCCAGAGGCCCGCCGATCACACCGGAGAGGCTCCAAGTTGCGGATACGACAGGGCTTTCAGTAAAGATCATGACCCGTATGTCGGTTAGCCCGCTGATCTTATTCTCGCTGCCGGGTATGTAGGGATCAGGATCAAGCAGGACAAAGGCGGGCATCTGCCCGGTTCTCATTTCCGCGACCCGTACTCTGGCACGATCGATCACGATGAGCCGAAGGCTCCTGGAGAAATCGGCCGTGAGGTAGACACGTGTTCCGCTGTAGATGCATTGTTCCTCATAGTTGTAGTCAGTGTGGCCATGAAAGCTCGCACAGACCGGATATTTCATCAAGAGTCTCAAGAGGGCATATCCTTGCTCTCCGACAAAACACATATGATGACGAAACGCGATTTTCGTTGTGTGCCCTTTGCCCCAAGCCAGGTATCGCTCATCCGTCAGACGGAGCGGATAGTGGGTAAACAGTAATACGGGGCGGGGCTCCCTGCCTTCCGTCGGTCGGGTGGCATCGGCTGAATCACACTCACAAAGACGATCCAGCGTCGCCTCGAGCCACTTCGGGTTGTCTTGAAATTCGTCTCTATCAACGGGCGAAGGGATGCCTACCAGGTCACATTGACGCGCTGCGTAAAACCACTTCGTCGGGCCTATGATCTCGCGGAAACCGCTGTATGGCCGCTTGTCATGGTTGCCGGGTAGGCTCAACAGTTTGGCATCCAGGCCTGAAAAAAGTTCATTGTACAAATGGAATTCGCTGTCTTGACCGTGTTCCGTGCAATCACCGGTGACCACCACGACATCGGGGCGGATGATCGTGTTGCACGTACTGACGAAATGCCGAAGACGTTCCAGTCCTTCTTTGTCGGCCGGATCAACATGGGTGTCCGTTATGTGCACGAGAATTTG
>JBMNSS010000278.1:0-2523 GCA_050945315.1 Limnochordia bacterium
TTGCGCACGGCACCGAACAAAGAGGAAGCCTGGGAGTTCCTGAAGTTCGTCACGATGGATCCCCGGGGGAATGCGCTACGCAATTTCGGGGCCGGCGTTCCGGGAGTAGCTGCTATAGGCACTGAGTGGATGAGGCAGCAAGAGGCGGTCAATGCACGGATGAACTCGGCCATTGTGGTCGAGCAAGCGGCTCACTATCCGGTGTTTCCCAGTATCATGAAGGTCACGACCTACACGGATATCGTCAAGATCATGAACCCCGCGGTCACGGCAGTGGTCAATAACAAGGTAGCGCCGGCTCAGGCCATGGAAGAGGTCGCCGGGGCCGTTCAGGCGCTCATAGATCAGAGCCTGCACTGATCAGAGGCGGCTTTTTTGAGTTACCTGGCGTGGGTTAGGGGATGTGTGTTCCTAACCCACGCGGCATTTCGGACGAGCTTCACCATGTTCTCTCGACGTCTGCCGGTCAGATCTCACGGGGAGTGCCTGTCAGGATGTACGGAGTCTTGGCGGAGGCGGTGAAGGCGACCAGATCCTCGTGTTCCATGACGTCCGGCATGACCTGACCGTTAGCGGTCATAGTGACCTCGACGTTTGCGGGCACCAGCACCCGGCACGGACCGTCTTTGTCGGCGACGATACGGGCCTGGCTCAGGCGATAGTCCTGCCAGGCGATGTCCACCGTGAAACCGCCTCGGGCCCGCAGTCCGCGGACGCTACCGTTAGGCCAGGCGGCAGGCAGTGCCGGGAGTAAGTGTATGTGCTCCTCATGGCTCTGCAGAAGCATCTCGGCGATGGCGGCACAGCCGCCGAAGTTGCCATCGATCTGGAAGGGCGGGTGGGTATCAAAGAGGTTGGGCAATGTGGCTTCGGTCAACAGGAGGCGCAGATGCTCATACGCCTCGTCGCCTTCTTCGAAGCGAGCCCACAGACTTACGATCCAAGCCCTGCTCCATCCGGTGTGACCTCCTCCGCAGAGCAGACGGGTCTCCAGGGATTCCATGGCCGCCCTCATCAGCATCGGCGTTGAGCCCGAGGTGATCTGATGATCCGGATACACGCCAAAAAGATGGGAGATGTGGCGATGCCCGGGCTCGGGTTCATCGTAATCTTCAATCCACTCTTGCAGGCGACCGGTCTCGGGGCTTATCTGCAAAGGCGGCAGCTTGTCCAGCGCTTGGGTGATCTCCTTCCGAAGCGATTCGTTGTCACCGTTACCTAAGACGTCGATCGCCTTCAGGCAGTCTCTGAACAACGCCCGGGTGATCTGCAAGTCCATGGTGGCCGCGTAGGTGAACATGGAGACTGTCCCGTCGGCCTTGCGAAAGCGGTTTTCGGGGGAGTGGGAGGGACAGGTGACCAAATACCCTTCTCCTGCGATGTTTGGGGGAGCCTCCACCAGAAAATCGAGGATGAATTCGGCAGCTCCTTTCATCAGAGGCCATCCTTGCCGGCGCAGGAAGTCATCATCGCCGGTGAAGACGTAGTGCTCCCACACATGCAGGGCCAGCCACGCCGCACCCATCGGCCAGATGCCGCATACGCCGTCCATGGGAGTGGCACAGGCGTAAGGATCCGACACATGGTGCATCACATAGCCGCGGGCACCGTAGTGCTTTTTGGCGACGTACTCCATGTTTGACGCACAGCCGGTCAACCAGTCAAACAAAGGCATATGACACTCGGGGAGATTCGTTACCTCGGCCGGCCAGTAGTTCATCTGCAGGTTGATGTTGGTATGATAGTCGCTGTTCCAGGGAGCCTCATACCAGTGGTTCCAGATACCCTGCAAATTGGCCGGCAGGCCGCCCGGCCGGGAACAGCTCATCAGCAAGTATCGGCCGTAGTGAAAGTAAAGAGCGACAAGAGCGGGATCATCTTCCCCTTCCTGCATCTTCTTGAGTCTTTGGTCCGTCGGCAGATCCGCCTCTCCTTCTGTGCCCAGATCCAAATCTACTCGCCCGAAGAGGCGGTCGTGGTCCGTTGCATGGTCTGTCAAGACTTGAGCAAAGGCTTTTTGACTCACCTTGGCCAGTATCTCACCGCATCTTTTTGTCGGATCGGCTGAGTAGTCGGTCGGACCCACATAGCTCGTGGCGCCGGTGATGTAGAGGGTCACCGCGTCGGCGCCCCGCACCCAAAGAGCATTGCCGCGAGGTTGACAATCGCCGCCTTCCGGTTGCACCAGGGCCTCCGCCCGGTATTCCAGACCGTCGCTGCCCAAACGGCCCTGAAGAATCAGTCTCTGCCCCTCGGCGCGATTGAGCATTACGTCTTGAGCTCTTTCCATGCGGACGCGAAGTGTCAGTCCGCCGGGCCGATCGGCAGTCAGGCGGACGGCGATGACATTGTCAACAGCCGAGGCCAGAACCTGTCGCGAAAAAGTGACACCGTTTTGTTTGTAGCTGACCTTGACTACTCCGGTGCGCAGATCGAGCTCACGGCGGTAATCGGAAAAGGATGTGTTTCGTTCTGGCGAGTACTCGAGCCGCAGAAAGGCGAGGGGCTGGTATGACTCCACAC
>JBMNSS010000279.1:0-2518 GCA_050945315.1 Limnochordia bacterium
GTTCACTCTAAATTCCGCATTGGAAAGGGAGGTATACCCATTGGCTGGATTGTCAAGAAGATGGAAGGCTGTCTGTGGACTGAGTGTTTTGTTGTTGACTCTGGTTATCGTCTGTGTAGGTGGAGCTGCGCCGGTGAAGGTGCATATGATCGAGTTCGCCCGAGCCGATGAAGCTGAATGGCAACGGGCCGTGGTTGACCGTTTCCACGCCTCGCAGGATGAGATCCGTATCGAACTGATCAGTCTGGCCGGCTCAAGCGTCAGCACAAAGCCGTTGACCATGATCGCCGCCGGGGCCGACTTGGACATCTCCTATCACGATCCGTACAAGATCATCGAGTGGACGCACCAAGGTCTTACCATGGATCTCAATCCGTATCTGACCCGGGATCGTCAAGCCTTCGCTGAGTTTTTTGAACCGCTCCTGAATCTCTACGCGGTCAAAGGCGGCAGATACGCCGTTCCCATAGACTTGCAGGTACAGGCCTTCTTCTATCGTGAGGACTTCTTTGATGAGGCCGGCGTGCCATATCCGCGGGAGGGCATGACCTGGGATGACATAGCCAGGATGTCACCTCACTTGGTGGTACAAGATGCTGAAGGGGTCATCTCCCGCTACGCCATTCGTTTTCCGCAGTTTTGGCACTGGTGGTCCATTCTGTGGCATCACGGAGCGGCGTTTTTTGACGATGAACTGGACCCGAACCGTTTTGTCGGTGACAGTCTGGAGATGCGGCAAGGGCTTGAGTATCTGCGGAGCATGCTTCATGAACGACGCGTCATGTCACCGAGAACTATGTCGGGTGATACCGGCACCAACCTGGTCATAAACGGCCAGGTAGCCATGGCTATCGGCAACTCTCTGTACATGCAGCAGATGGTGCGGCTCGGTCATGAAAGACCGTGGAACGTGACGCGGTTGCCCTATGGACCGGCCGGAAACAACGTCGCCTGGTTTAACTCACTGGGATGGTATATCACCAGCGTGGCACCTCAGCCGCAGGCGGCGTGGGAAGTCATCAAGTACTTCAGCTCGGAGGCCAGCATGCGCTTGTCGGTGGAGATGCGCGGTACGCTTGTTCCGCACAGACGCGTCTCTCAAACCGTTTGGATGCAGCAGTGGGAGTATCCCAAAGACCGGAGAGTCTTCTTGGATGCCATAGGCACGGCCCGAGGTCTGCCGGCCGTCTACGGTACCGGTATTGACGCGATCGTGGCCGGGGTCAACGCTGTGGCCGACGGTCAGAAGCCCATTGAGCAGGCGATTGCCGACTGGCAGGTTCAGCTCAACGCCTGGCTGAGGGATCGGAACTAAAACGGAAGGCTGTGTCAGCCATCGAAAGAACATGACCATCAAGCGAGAGATGTCCGTAGCGGCTCTCTCGCTTGACCCGTTTTGAGCCGCCAGTGGGTCAAGGAGACATAGGAGGTGTCTCAAGATGTCTTCAGGCAGATTCGCCAAGTTCGGTAGGTTGATCATAGCGCTAACGCTGAGCTGTTTCGTGCTGGGAGCATCGTTGGCGCAGGCAGGAGAAGGCAAAGAACGGAAAGTGATCGCCAAGTTGAACGTTCTGCCGGGGGGAAGAATCACGTTTTCAGGCCCTGTTTGAGGCATTCGAGGAGAAGACCGGGATCAACGTCGAGCATCGTCAGGCTCCGGGAAGCATGGTCAACAAATGGGCCGAGACCTTCGTGGAGGTGGCGGGCGGCCTGTCACCGGATCTGACTACTTCCAGGCTGGATTTCGTCGGTCAGGCCGCTATCGGTCTTATTGCTCCGCTGGATCCCTTCTTGGAAAAAGACCGTGAAGGTCTCTCCAACATCGTTCCGGTGTTGCTCAAACCGCTGCAATGGAAAGGACAGCAGTGGGTTCTTCCCTATGGAGCCTCCGCAGTCGTTATGATGTACAACTGGGTTCTGTTTGATGAAGCCGGCGTGGCGTACCCGCCGGCGGTCTGGAATGACCCGGCCTGGACGTTTGAGCGCTTTGTTGCGGACATGAAGAAGCTCACCAAAGTAACAGCCGAAGGAGTGGTTGCGCAATTCGGTTTTGCAGGACCTCCCTGGGATAGCTGGCTTACCGCTCCCGGATCCTGGGGCGGTGATTGGGTCGACCTTGAAAGACGCAAGTTCATGGGTGACGACCCGCGCGTCTTGCGATCGCTTCAAGATATACAGGATCTGGCTTGGGTGCATCATGTGATGCCGCAAGCAGGTGAATCCGGCGGAGGACTGGCAGGTTTTCAAACCGGCAAAGTGGCAATGGGGGGCCTGGGCACCTGGTACCTTCCGCAGATCACTCGCTCGGGTGTGCCGATGACCATGGCACCGTGGTTCAAGGTCGGGGATAGGCCTCCGGCGGGCCATGTCTATCCCGACGGCCTGGTCATCTTGCGCACGGCACCGAACAAAGAGGAAGCCTGGGAGTTCCTGAAGTTCGTCACGATGGATCCCCGGGGGAATGCGCTACGCAATTTCGGGGCCGGCGTTCCGGGAGTAGCTGCTATAGGCACTGAGT
>JBMNSS010000280.1:0-2514 GCA_050945315.1 Limnochordia bacterium
CACTTGTCGGCCTGCCCGCCCCGGACGTTGGAGAACTGGTAGCGAGCCAAAGATGTGGGATCCGGCCGCAGCTCAATGCCTTCCTCTTCGAAGCGCTGAGCCGGACCGTGGAAGATCAAGTCATGCCGGTCACCGCCTCGGACGCGGAAGACATCGAACAGATAGCTGTTCTCACCCGGATGCTCCACCTGAGCCACGAACCGGCGATAGACAGGACTCTGAGGATAGGCCTTCGATGCTCCCTCGGTGATCTTGAAGCGTCCCAGGGCGTGGTAAAGCTCAACATCGCCGCCTCGACCTGTGGTCCGTTGATCGCGTTCATCCACCACGACCAAGTTGTGAGCGACGGTCCGGCGGGTCATATACGCCTGGGGATGATCCCAAAGATAACCGAGGTCAGAGAGCAACTCATGCCCGTCCTTCCAGTAGAAGAGATCCAGGCTGTCATAATGATGATGGCCGCCCCAATCCGAGATGTTTAGAACGGCGGTGGCATCCCGGCCGTTTTTCCCGGCCCGCAGATAGGCCAAGCGCCAATCCGGAAAGACCACATCGGGGAAGTCAAGAGTGGGAGCGGAACCGACATCCAAAGAGTCGTCGCGATACATCATCAACAGGAAGAGATCGCTCATGCGCGACCGCAACAAAGCCTTGAACTCAGGTACATCGAAACGGACTCCCATCAGCAGCGACTGGATCTCGGACAACGTGCTGGTCGTGTACGAATCCGCAATGGGCGGGTAGGTGAGACTGGGAAGCAGGCTGGCGTACATGCACTCCCAAACCGCCTGGTATTTCGGATCCCGGTAGATATCCAGTTCGTCGAAGCGCTCACCGTCGGAGTCGGCGTAGCCGACAGGATCACTGTAGCCGTAGAGAATCTCGCCCAGCTGCCACAGAGAGTTGAGCACCATCAAGCCATAGGCCGGGCTCTCGGAAGTAGCTCCGTCAGCCAGAAACCACTCGTCCAAAGTCCGGCGCAGACCGTCAAGGCCCCAACGCACCAATTCAGGGTCACCGACCGTCGCCCCTATGGCGGCTACGGCGGTGCGCGCCGAGATGGTCTTGTTGTTGATGACATTGTCCGCCAAGAGCAGCTTCGTACCCTCGAGCAACAAGTCTTTTTCGATGCTCATCCGCTCCTGCGCGGTGAACAGCGGCTGGTTGTTTTCATCCACGGCATCGGCCACAAGATCATAGGCCACGGTAACCGGCAACAAGAAGGTTCCTTCCATGCCTGAGCCAGTGGCTCTTCCCGCCATCCAATATCCCGCATGAAGCTGCCTGTTGGGCCGGTTCGGAGGCACGACCAGCTCCTCCGCCGGCAGCGCCGTGATGTTCTCCGCGGCAACCAAAGCATCTATGTCCGCGAACTCGTGGTAGCCTGAGTGCACAAGATAGTAGGGATAGACCTCGGCAAAACGCAGCAAAATGGCCTTGGCCTGCTTGGCATAGGCGATGTTCCCCGTGAGGGCGTAAAGAAGCCCCAGATCCTGTACCCGGGCTGCCATATAGTTGACCTTACGGGCTCTGACATGCCCCGTAAACGACGTGGCCAGCGGGAAACCGCTGAACTCCCAGTTCTTGCTGCGATGGAATGTGAGCCGTTGCTCCTTGCCTCCGGAGGTGGCCACGATCACAATGTCCTCGGGGAAATCATCGTTGGGAAACTGCCGGCCGCTCGAGCGCTCAATGATCACATCCGGAGCGTAGGGCGACCAGTCCCAGTCGCCGTGCGGAAAGCCGCGATCCGACAGCGGCGAGGGTGTCCAGTTCGTGGTCGTGGGCGTCGTCTCCGGGATCATGTGAACGATTTGCTCCGGTGTATAACTCATCACCAAAGCCACGTTGTTCATCAGTGACGACAGGGCCTGATACCCATAGGACTGTGAGAAGTTCTTACCGGCGTTTTCCAGGAGTCTCTTCTTGTACAGGCTGGCCGGTCGCTCCACGCGATCACGCCACTCGGCCCAGCGCTCGAGACTGAAGGGAACCGAAAAAGGTCCCGACAGGACTGCGACATCCTCCCCGCGGGCCAGAATCTGCTTTCGTCTAATCTCGTCCAGCTTCTTTCCTTTCTCTTGTATATCGCTGTTGCTCTCGCCGTAAGCGAAACTTATCCAGACGTCGGGATCCAGCTCCGTTCCCGAGAAATCATCTGAGAAGAAAAGCTCTCCGTCCAAAGTAACCCGGACATCCTTGATGCGCGTCGTGCTCCATCCCCCGGGTTCGGAGTAAGGGTTAGCCAAATATGGTTGCGCCCCGCTGGCGTAGCCTTTCCCTACCATGAGCCAGGGCAGCCCCGCCCCCGGTCGGGGCACCGTGGTCAGATATTGCCACTCTCCCATGTCAGGTGCGCCGTAAATGTCCACGGTCTCACCCGTCCATACCAACCGCAGACCGTTCCAGCCCGCCATGTTGGGGCGGGCGGCGAAATCCTGCTCACGCACCCAGCTTCCCTCAACCGATCCTTCCATACGAAAGACGCCGCCTGATATGCGGATAGCGATCCAT